>NZ_JAOCNC010000003.1 GCF_032860985.1 Chroococcidiopsis sp. SAG 2025 | reverse complement strand
AAATTTTGCACTAAAAGCACTCGGATAACTTTTAAAGCCAACTTGAAAATAGATGAAATATTCTGGCTTTCGCTCGATTCCTGCTCTAGAATTTGCTATAGGTGCAGTTGGCAGCAGTTTCTCTACCTGTAGAATCGCAAGTGCCTGCAATCATTTTAGAGTCATTTTGACTAGAAATCAAAATTTTTCGATTTTTTGACTTTCTCGCTTTAATCCAGGCTGAATGCTCATGATTCAAACTCAAACGAGCGATCGACAACCATTGGTCGAGCTTCATGGCGATTTGCCCCAAAGTTTGAACTCGAAAGAGTGGACGTACAAGCTTTCGATTGCGGAGGAGTTTTTGGGAAAAGATTGCCCGTGAACATTCAAAATCGCTCGACATTTCTGAATTACAATGTTGAAAAAATACAATACCGAAATGTCGTGTCTTGCATTAGCAAATTACCTTGATGAAATTATGTCCATTTTTACAAAAAGAACTGTTATCGTCGGCACTTTAGCTATTTTAAAGTCTATAGCAATTGCGCTCTATCGATACATCATAGGACAACCTTCTCGAACCAAGAGCCGACTGGCAATAGCGTTATTGACGATCGCGATTGCCCTAAACACTTCTTGTTCTGGCACAATCTTTCACCTCCTGGTTGCTGTCGCGGTGGGTTGGACGATTGCAACTTGCTACTACTCGTGCGGCGTTTTCGATGCAATCGCGCGATCTTCCCATGTACCTGTACCTGCATCTACTACAAAGTCGACATGGTTGTGCGCCATTGGAGGACTGCTTGCTTCTGCGCTGGGGGTATACGTTGCACCTAGTAGCTACCACATTTTCTTCATGAGCGCGTTCGCGTACAATTTCCTGGCGCTGTTGGCGAGCGCGTGCATTCACTTGCCGCGTCTATCGATGACTGCGATTTATAAGATGTTGAGAAACTTTTAATGCTAACGAAATGTGATTTTTGGTCTAATGGTTTCCTGATTGGATTTACAATTAATGGTATTTGTTTCGGGCTAGCATCTGCATTAGTATTTGTCGAAGCCGATCTCACTCTAAATCATCGTGAAGCTGAGTATCTTACATTCAAAGGATTTGTGTATTCTATTATGAGTTTTGTTAGCCTGCTTGTAGTTTTGCTAACCTGCAAGTAGTATTACGATAATTAGTCTTGACATAACTTCGTATAAGCATTTACATATTCCCGCTTCATAGCTGTATACATCTGCTCTAATTTATTTTTTCCTGATGTATGAGCATTAATCGCTACATTGACAACCTCGGCTAAATCTTTTTCCAATCCCAACTCATCGAGCGATAATACGAGTGTCTCTTGGCTCAAGAGTTGCATAACTCCTACTATTTTTTGTTTGTAATAACTCCCAGAATAAATTCCGATAGTAGGGATATCAAACAGAGCTAGAATTATATTGAAGTGGTAAGCACAACCAATTCCTACACGAGCGCCAGCCAAGCGACTTAAAAAACTGCGCCATCCCTCTTCATAAGGATCGCGAACAACTAAACTATCTTGATAATAGCGATCGAGGATTTCGAGTAAGTTGCGATCGCCTGGACCAGGTTCTCTACCAAAACAAAAGTATTCTGGTTGAGAACTTCGATCGTCTAGCAACTGTTTAAGATAGGTTTCTAAACTGAGTTTAATTAGATTGTAGTTATAGTCTGGAAAAGATTTTAGATTAATAGCTGTAATAGAATTTGAACTACGATTGTAATTACGTTGCTCTAATTTTAACCGAGTGAGTATAGGTAAAAGCAAAATAACATCGTCGCCTAAAACTTTAGTATTTACGTCAATTTTTAAATTTTTAACTATCGATAAAGATGCTATCTCTCTGACAAATAAATAATGAAATTTTCTGGCGAAAAGCTTAAGAATTACGAGACTAGCTCTACTTTTAAAAGGTCCCAATCCTAATCCCGTCCCAATAACTTTTATTTTAGGATTGAAACTACGTGCTAAGCTAATAGTTATGTATTCGTAAATAATTACCTCTAACCAACGTTCGTTGAGATATCCTCCGCCTATGTAGTGAATGATATCTAGTTGCTTTAAAAAATTAATATATTCTTTGGTAAACAGAGCTTTGTGAAATAATTTATATAAGAGCTGATTTCTAAAGAGAATCTAAATCAAACAAGAAACGAGGCAAAAGTCTTTTACGGTAAAGATGTGGCGTTTTCTAGCTATCCATGAGCCAATTGCCTCAAGCGATCGATCCTCAACGCAAACTGTATCCGAGCGATCTGAGCGATGCAGAATGGGCAATCATTCGTCCCTTGCTCCCAGAACCCAAAGGCTTTGGGCATCCTCGCACAGTGGATTTACGCGAAATCCTTAACGCCATCTTCTATGTGCAACGCAGTGGCTGTCAATGGGAAATGTTGCCCCACGATCTGCCACCGCACCAGACGGTCGACAAATACTTTCAGAAATGGCAACAAAAGGGCGTATGGCAGCAGATCCACGACCATCTCAGGCATAAGCTCCGAACTCAAATGGGACGAGCCGAAAAATCAACTGTGGCGATGGCTGATTCTCAGTCGGTGAAGACCACGGAAAAAAGGGGGAGGTCTACGGCTTCGACGGTGGCAAGCTCGTCAAAGGACGGAAGCGGCACTTAGTCGTAGATTCTCCAGGGCTGGTGATTGGCATTTTAGTGAGTGAAGCGAATTTGTCAGAGCGCTTAGGGGCAGCGACTATTTTAGCTGAAGTGGGCGAGGAATTATCCGCCACTGAGGTGGTTTGGGTAGACCAAGGGTACAGTGGCGAGAACTTCGCACGAGTGGTACAACAGATTTGTGGAGCCAGGGTGGAAGTGATTGAACGGATTGCCAAAACATTTGAAATCTTGCCGAAGCGATGGATTGTCGAACGAACGCAATGGTATAGCTCAATCGCTATCGTCGCTTGAGTAAAGATTACGAACTGCATTGTGAAAATAGTGAGAGCATGATTTATGGTTCTTTGATTCGGCTCATGACCCGACGGTTGGCAGCTACTTAATCTTCCCTTTAGAAATCAACTCTTATTGGCTTCTCAGTATCGTCAATCAGTATTTCACGGACGAAGACAAGCTTTTTCTACCTCAAGCAAAATTTTGGACAACCCCTGCATCATTCCCGCACCTACGAGTGGTATCTGGTCGTCGGCGATCCCCTAGCCAGTCCACCTGCCCTAGAAAGACATGAAAGCCTTCAACTCTCACTTCCACAAACGTTTCACCTTAACTTAGTGCCATTCGGGTAAAACCTTAATTCTTCGTAGGCTGAAACCAACTAGATTCGTCGAATTTTCCTAAAATGACAGAAGCTGTTTACGGACGCGATCGCTTCCGTTATGGATGGAAGAAACAAAATAAGATGCACCGAAAAAATTACATTACACTTTTATTGTGTCCTGACAGTTAAGACCGATCCCCAATGGTGCTTCGTCGCCCGTACAGAAGCTTGGTTCTGGGTTGAGACGGTTATGACATTGGTGAAATGGTTGTGCCATTATCCCGTTTAGGAGAGACTGTATTTATCCGTCAACCCAGGTCAGGGCGCACTTCCAATTGCTAGTAGAGGTTGGCGGAAATACGCCTACCGTTAAGCAGCCAGTGCCTTACCTTTATATGTCCACTGGAATGGTTTTGCCATCGTATGGTTGAAATAGGTAATGAATTCAAGGATACGCGCTTTCAAATCAGCTTGAGTGGTAAAACTGGCTCGCCTGAGTAGCTTCCGTACTAAGATACTGAACCAGATTTCAATCTGATTTAACCAGGAACAATGCTTGGGAGTGAAGTGAAACACAATTCGGTGGGTCGGATCACTCAAAAAGCAGCGCGAGTGTGCATGGATTTGAGAATGCCCTGCTTGCCTTTAATCCCCAGGTCATCAGTGATTTGTTCAACTTGAGCGACAAACCGTACTAACGATTCTGATTGATGGATGTTTAAGCAGTCCATCACTAGGTGTGCCATTTGGAAGCATCGGCAGCCGTTGCCAGGGTTTGTTGGATATGGGTGAGATAGTCTGCCTCGGTGCGAGTCTCTCCAACGGTTGGATGAATCACTTGTCCACTGGCAACATCGAAACTAGCAATCAAGGTTTGGGTGCCGTGGCGAATGTACTCAAACTCCTGTCGTTCTCGCTTGCCTGGTCGCATCGGCAGGTTTTGGCTTTCCGCTCCAGCGCTTGAATTCCGGTCATTTCGTCAATACTAATGGTTCGTTCTCCTGCCTTGGCTCGTTCTGAGGCACTCAAGTAGGTATCGCAGATGACGGTGACTTTGTCGTCGAACGCAGGGTCGGGGGTTCAACCAGTAACCGGACTGATGTGGTTTGAGCGTCGCTTCCTCTAATAATCGTCCCATGCCGAGGCGAGATCCGCTCTACAATTCCCTGTTTGACCAGTTCATCTGCCAGTTCTCTCGGTGTCCAATGACTGATGGGTCGCCCGTAGGTTTCTGGCTTGTCACAGGCTAAAGCAAACAATTGCAGCATTTGTTCCAGGCTAAATGTTGCAGGGGTTCCCGGACGTTCCGCATCCTGCAACCGTTCCTCTACAGGCAAATCTTTCTCGCTTAAGGTTAACCATCGTTCTCGCCATAACCTTGCCATGTCCCGACTGATATTCAGCCTGCTGGCAATCTCCCTGTGATTGTATCCCTCGTCTGCCAGCAGAATGATTTCGGCTCTCATGGCGATTTGTTGGGGGTGCGATGTCGAGCTACTAATTGTTTGAGTTGTTGACGTGCGGTTTCATCTAACGTCAGAGGTTTAGGGGCTGATTTCGGCAAGGCGCTTGACTTATTCAGGAGAACCTATCAAGCATAGCCGAATTTACGCCAAGCTCTACTAGTATGACTCTACATTGCTGAGGGAGCCTTTGATGATGAAAACACCAAAGTCTAAATCCCGTTTCCGTCAACCAAGTACGAATGAAACTTCTGAGTTAAAACCAATCAACCCAAATGCAGCAGGTATTGACATCGGTTCAGAATTTCACTGGGTGAGTGTTCCAAAACAGCGAGCATCTGAGTGTGTAAGACGTTTTGGCTGTTACACAGCAGACTTATACGCCATTGCAGATTGGCTAGCTGAATGTCAAGTGGAAACTGTAGCAATGGAATCAACCGGGGTGTATTGGATTGCTTTGTTTCAAATCTTGGAGACAAGAGGCTTTGAGGTTAAACTTGTCAACGCCCATCACGTCAAAACCTTACCTGGACGTAAAACTGATATTTTAGACTGTCAGTGGCTGCAACAGTTACATAATTACGGATTGTTGTCTGGTTCTTTTCGCCCAGAAGACCAGATTTGCGTATTGCGGAGTTATATTCGCCACCGGGATAGTTTGATCAAAAGTGCTTGTGTTCACATTCAACGGATGCAAAGACTTTAACCCAGATGAACGTGCAACTGCATAAAGTTGTCAGCGATATCACTGGTACTACTGGAATGGCAATTATTCGAGCGATTGTTGCTGGGGAACGAAACCCACAAATTTTGGCAGCTAAAAGACATCACCGTACTAAACGCTCCCAAGCAGAAATTGCTGCTGCTTTAAATGGTGATTATCGCAGTGAGCATATTTTTGTACTGCAAACAGGAATTACAACTTTATAATGCCTATCAAGCTCAGATAGCTGCTTGTGACCATCAAATACAGGAGTGCTTGGCTCAATTTAGTGACAAAGTTAATCTCGATGAATCTCCGCTTCCGCAACCAAAGCATTTCCGTCACAAACCTCAAGGCAATGAACCTGCTTTTGATTTACGTACCCATCTCTACCGAATTAGTGGGGGATTTCACTGCCATTGATGGTCTTGGTATCCTGACGGTGCAAACCATTATTTCTGAGGTCGGTTTAGATCCTACCCGATTCCCAACTGTTAAACACTTTACTTCCTGGCTTGGTCTTTGCCCTTGTAATCGCATCACTGGTGGTAAAGTTAAAAGTTCTCAAACTCGCTTGGTGGTTAACCCTGCTGCCAATGCTTTTAGAATGGCAGCACAAACAGCTGGCAAGAAGAGCAATTCTGCCTTGGGTGCTTTCTATCGTCGCTTACGTTCTCGACTTGGCACCCCAAAGCTATCACTGCTACTGCTCATAAGCTGGCACGAATTTTTACCGACTTTGGACAACTGGCGGTAACTATCAAGATCTTGGCATGGATTATTATGAGCAACGTTACCAAGAACGAGTTATCAATAACCTCCAGAAAAAGGCTCTAGCTTTAGGTTTTGAACTTACTCCTCAGCCCCAAGCAAATACTGTTTCTTAGGAGAGGGATATTTAGTGACTTCTGTGCTGTGACAATGAGGACATTCGATTGCTACCAAAACAGTCATAAGGCAAAATCCAAGCTTTTTATCCATTATACTCAACCAACCGATCTAGAACATCTCCGAGAATCCTCTTCAACAAAAACCGGTTATAGTACCAGATCCCGTTGGTAGACAAAATCCAGAACTTCTGCCTCCAGAGTTAGAAGGAGGACTCATCATCGCCCCAAAAAATAGCAGGACACCTAGCAGCAGGCTAAAGCCAGGAATGACACCGAAATAAATAAAGTAAAATATCTTTGCCCCGCGATCGCCACATCGATCTTCTTGATACATATTGCTAACCCTTCTTTAAAAGCTTTTTACAGTTTAGTCTTGTGTTTTTGGAACCCAGGTTGCAGGTACTGCCCTGTGGACCCGATCCACAGGGCAGTACCCGATCGCTTCTATCGACATAACCGATGAGGATTACGACCTACGGCTCGGTGCCAACCGCCGCTATAGCTTCAGTCGACGTGGATGTAGTCAATGGTCACTGTGCCAACCGTGTTGAAGAAGTCAATGACCGCCTGCTTTCCGAATCTGAAGGTTCCCTTATTAGTAACAACGTAGCCCGCGTTATTTCCTGACCACAAGCGGTGCACGTCAGCGATAAGAACCTTAGCGCCCCCTGCATTTGCGAAGCACATCCTGGGAGGGCGGGGGCTCGAGGCGGGTCCTTGACGGATGTGCAGGTAGCCGAGCTCATTGCAGCGTACACGGTTGATTGCTTGAGCTGGCAGACCCATACCAACAGAGATCGATACTACGGATGCAGCCACGGCAGCCCACTTGACGACCTTACCTCGCAACGAGAGGTTTTTTACTCCCCCCCCGCTATCGCTTCTAACTCCTCATCCTTTGATAACTCAAGGTCAGAAGAGGCGATTTGGACTTGCTGTTCGAGACTTTTTTGATCTTGCATCTTGGAAGTCATGATGAATACTCCTTGTTCTGTATGATTTGTTTCTTCAACGATGGTGGAAAACCTCGTTTCGTTCGAGAGCCGTTTTTGTGTCATGTTTTTTCCTTAAAAGCTGAAAATTGTCATCTTCCTCAGAAGTAGGAATTTGAATTTCAAAGCTTTAGTGGCATTGTTTTCTATGGGCTATAGCCCAAGGCAAGTAACCCAATTTAAAGTTCAACATAATAACGCTTCGATTAGGCTTTGATTAGGCTTTAGAAATATTTTTAATTTTTGTAAACTTCAGTTTGAGAAGCTGCTAGTCAGGTTAATGTATGGGGTAGACCAAACTTTTTAAAACTATACACTTCTCAGTCTATTTCATATTAGATACCGTTTGAACTACATTATGGAAAAAGGGAATTGGAGACCTGAAAAAAAATTCAGATGGGGACCTGAAAGTGAAAAAAGATTAAATTGGGGACCTGAAAGTAAAGAGGATGACAAACAATTTTTGAAGGCGTTGCTGGATGGCACTAAGACATCTGCTGGAGACAAGCTAAGCAAATTTGAGTGGCAAGATGAGAGCAGCGAGCATCCCAAGTTGCATATCCAAACTGAGAAGAAATTTTGGTATAAAGATGATGGAAAAGATAATTCCAATAAATTAAGCTATGACCAGCTTAGGGCTGTCATTAAAAGATTCGAATACTTAAAAATTATAACTAGCAGTGATTCAAGCAGGGGTAGTAAGCTCTGGAAATTCGATTTGCAACTTTGGAGCAAAGATACAGCTACGAACTTGAGTAAATTCGAGGAGATATACGGAAAAGAGTATAAAGAACCGAAAAATCCAAAAGAACCAGAGCAAGGATCGCCCAATAACCCTAGCGCAGTTGACACAAGTGATATGGATGTTGAGCAATCTTCAGATATCGAACAGCAAAGTATTGAGAATAAGAAGCTATCTTATAGCGACCCTTTACTAGACTGTGCCTTTTTTCAGGGTAGGCAGAATGACATTTACACTGATGTTTCTAAAAAAACAATTCTTGTTCTTGCGCTCGGTTCCATTGCTCAACCAAAGCAAGAACTACAGAACGAAGTAAGAAGAATCAAGAATGCTTTAAAACAATCTCCAGATCGAGATAAGTTTGATGTCAAGGAAAAGTTTGTAGCAAGTTATGAAGACTTAGAAGCCGTTTTTAAGGTTAGACCGTGGATTGTTCATTTTAGTGAATACGGAAATGCTAAAGTGGAGGAATTAGCTCTCGAAAATGAGAAAAACGGTAAAACTCAATTGGTGAATATTTTTGCCTTAACGAAAATTTTTAAGGTCTTTGCAGCCTTTGGTGTAGAATGTGTTATTCTCAATTCTGGTTATTCAAAACTGCACGCAAAGCTAATCAGTTTGTACATTAACTATGTGATAGCAATGGAACAAGTAAACATAGATGACATCATCAGATTTTCAATTGGATTTTATACACAATTAGGAGAGGATATTTTGCTTGAAAAAGTGTATCAATCTGGTTGTAGCTTAATTGAATTAAGAGGGCAGTCAGAAAACTCACCTCCACTATTTTTCCAGCGAAATAATACAATTGAACAGCTTAAAAACTACGGATTAAAAAGTCAAAAAATTCTAGACGAAATTTACACAGTTTGGAACAAAAAAACTGAGTCTTGTTATCGCAATTTTAATAGCGATGATTATAAACCAGTTTTAGATGAACTGCAAAAACAGCATGATTTACTTCCTGAAGAAGCTATAGCTATTAATTATTTGGGACTAGAACCTTATCAACAAGAGGAAGAACAGATCAAGAAATATGAACAAACGCTAGAAAAAGTAGTTGAGCGCTCTGGTGTACTCACTGAGCAAAACCGTAAATTGCTAAAGGCATGGCAAGACTCTTTGAATATTAGTAATAAGAAGGCTGGACGAGCTTACAATAATATAGCTATTTGTTTATTACATAATGATAAGCTAAATGAAGCAGTTGCTCTTTTAATGAATCGATAAATTTTAACGAAGATGACCCAGTAGCTTATTATTATCTGGGATGTATTCTTTGCCTACAAGATAAAACAGCAGAAGGAATCGATAAACTTAGGAAGGCGAAGAAGTATATCAGGCTATGGAGATGAGAGCGCTCTTGTAAAGAAAATCGAACAAGAGATTGAAGAGTTTGAAATTAATAATAATACTTAACTATTGCAAAAATCTCTAAAGATGGATATTTAGAGACTAGCGGACTGTTGGAAGACGTTATTTTCAGGAATACCGCTATCTTTCAGAGCTACGGTCGCAGCTTCCCTTGCCACAAAAGTGACTTCATCTGGGGATAATTCATTCCCGTATTTCCGTTCTATTAAGCTTCTTGCTTTTTTTTATTATTTTTCCTTTAAGTATTTCATGGCTCTGCTCTAAAAATAGGCGTTGCTCTACAGGACTTTCAATATTCTGAAGTTGACTATTTACTATTTTATTTTCTCTATCAATGTCCTCCTTGAGTGCTTCCGCGATAATTATAATAGCTTCTTTAATAATCTTTTTCTGTTCAGAGTTTTCAGGACACTGAATATGCGGTTCTTCCTCTGGTAGGTTATCAACACATAGACTAGGATGCCGTGTGTTATTATCTCTACCAGTTTTGTCTGGACTGGGCGATAGTTTTTCTATCAAGTCGCCTAGATCCACTGGGGAAAAAGGAGGCTGTTTGGGCACACGACCAGGTGGGTTGGTAGGAATTCCAGTCGGCTGTGGTCCGTTGATACGAATTCGAGGCCGTGCTACCGCCAATTCGATTGGTAATGAAGCAAATGAAGCAACCGTTGCAAGTAATATAGCGATGCCACGATTTCTTGACATTTTCCTTCCCTTCTCTACTGGTTATAAGTGTGCTGTAAACACATTTTTTAAAGGGTAATTGGTTTAGTCCCCTTAGCCTAAAAAGATGAAAACAGAAGCTGGTGACATCTAGCTACTCCTCGGATTGACGTTGACTCAATTGCCGGAGTAAGGAGCGAATCACCTGGCGCTTGGTTTCTTGGCGCTGAAGGCAGTAGTCCTCTAGGGCTTCGATTAGCTGAATTCATTACCATCATCGACGAGGTGTCCTTTGACAAACCTTACCACACCCAATATAGGGGTAGGTAGTGCAATTTTGTAAAGGGTAGAGAAAAAAGGCTTCCAACTGGTTGCGGGTTTTAAATCCTGAGAGAAATTGTCTGTAACCCTTTATCCAAGTGGGTCACAACCAACAGCCGCTAAAATGGCTTCAGTCGATTTGGTTTGATATGTGACCGTAGTGATACTGCCTCAAGTTCGCACCTGGAAAGCAATTCCCACACAACTGACCCTGGCTCAGTTCCATGAATTTGTCTTGCCTCACTTGACAACTGGGACTCGTGAACCCCAACCGAAACTGGACTTGCACAAGATGTTTAACTACATTCTGAAGCTGTTATATCTGGGGTGCCAGTGGAAAGAATTGCCGATTGAAAAGGATGTAGACGGACTGCCAGAAATTCACTACACGGCATTGAGCCGAGATAAGTGCAAGTGCGATTCGTTCTGGAGAACCCCATTACTTGGGAGGATTCCAGGCTTCAGTAGAGTAACCCATCAGGGGTTGAGTCAGCACTTTAATCCTCTGCTGATGACAACTTGATATCCATGTAGGTGAGGTGAAATTTTAAACCAAGTCCTATCGCCCTGGTGCGGGGTTGAAAGCACATAAACTACCAAAATGGTAGCCCCTACGGAGACGACTGACTATCAAATTCGTAAAGCGGGGATGAAAGCGGTTAATGGTGGTAATTGCTGAAAGCACCAACCGCAAGCAAGAGTCTATGGGGAGAGCAAGCGAAATGTCGCCATCGCCATCGTCAGATCTCACCAAGGAATATAAGCTTGTGCTTTGGGCACGCCTTGGTTCGGAAATAACCGATAGGGTAAGGACTGTTAGGTTCTTGCAACCGAAACAGCGCACTTCCTAGACCCCCGGTGGATAGGCATCCCCTAAAGGCTCGAAACAATGGATGTCAGGAACGAAGTAACCCAAATTCTAGCTCCTATGGCGGTCGATACATAGGTAGGCGGTCAGGCTAAAAGCTTGATTTGGAAGGGATGGGTTAAGAAGCAAATGCCTAAACCGAAGTAACGGTTAAAGCCCCAAAAGGGATGGAGTAACTTCCAGGATAAGCAGACGTAACCCGCAATGTGCATAGAGCTAGGGGTGTAAATAGTAATGAATACGCCTAAGTCAGATTCAATCGAGAATACTGAGGGATGGAGAAGTATTAATTGGCGCAAAGTCGAAAAATACGTCTTTAAGTTGCAAAAACGCATCTACGCCGCTTCACGTTGTGGCGATCTCAAGCGAGTCCGTAAACTTCAGCAAACACTAATGAGGTCTTGGTCGAATCGGGTACTAGCGGTAAAAAGGGTAACGCAAGACAATCAAGGTAAAAAGACCGCAGGAGTGGATGGTATTAAATCACTATCCCCAGCAGCGCGTTTTGACTTAGCAAAGGGTCTATTCATTAATGGTAAATCCAAACCTACACGTAGGATATGGATACCAAAAACAGGGAAAACCGAATTTAGACCGCTCTCGATACCCACTATTTTTGACCGTGCCCTACAAGCGGTAGTAAAAGCTACCCTTGAGCCAGAATGGGAGGCTCGTTTTGAGCCATCAACCTATGGTTTTCGACCCGGAAGGTCAGCTCAAGATGCTATCAAACACATCAAAAACTGCATAGTATCAAAACCTAAATTTGTCTTAGATGCAGATATTTCGCAGTGTTTTGACCGGATAAATCAGGAAGCATTACTTCTGAAGTTAAACATGAACGGTTCAGTCAGGCAACAAATCAAAGCTTGGCTAAAATCGGGAGTGATAGATTCAGGAGTTTTTGTAGTCACTAAGGCTGGAACACCTCAAGGTGGCGTACTTTCGCCATTATTATCATCCATCGCCTTACATGGATTAGAAAGCCTGATAAACCAGGAATTTCCTGCTAATTCAGCCGGAAAAATCAGAGGGGCTAAAAGCAAATTTGGCTGCGAAATCTCCCGAGCAACCTGTATTAGGTATGCGGACGATTTTGTGGTCTTAAATGAATCCTTAGCGGTCATTAAAAGATGTGAAGAAATCATTAAAGATTGGCTCAAAGGCATTGGCTTAGAATTGAAACCAGAAAAGACTCGAATAGCACACACGCTACATCCACAATTAAGTGAGGATGGTAAACCCGGATTTGATTTTCTGGGACACCACATTCAACAAGTAAAAGTGGGGAAATACCGAGACAATAAAAATAGTCTTGGTACTCGTCTTGGTTTCATCACCCTCATTACCCCTTCAAAGAAAGCAATTGAAACTCATAAACAGGATATAAAAAGCATCATCACAAAACATAGGTCTCGTTCTCAAGCGGAACTAATCAAAGACCTTAACCCTATTATCAGGGGATGGGCTTCATATTATAGAGTCTCAGATGCTGGAACTACTGGG
The DNA here is from genome assembly GCF_032860985.1 of Chroococcidiopsis sp. SAG 2025. Taxonomy (GTDB): domain Bacteria; phylum Cyanobacteriota; class Cyanobacteriia; order Cyanobacteriales; family Chroococcidiopsidaceae; genus Chroococcidiopsis. Next base: position 331,810 of record NZ_JAOCNC010000003.1, on the reverse strand, counting down.
GATTTCGCTCGGTTAGATAGAATCACCTATCTTCGACTTAGAAGATGGGCTAAAAGACAAACTGGGAGCGTCAATTTAGGTCATCAAAAATATTGGCATACCATAGGTGACAACCATTGGGTATTCACCACCAGGTCAGAAAGTAATCCTTTACGGTTACTAACACATAGCGAATTTCACTCCAGTGTAAACGATTATGTCAAAGTCCTGGGTGATAAAAGTCCTTTTGATGGTGACTTAATTTACTGGAGCCTAAGACTCAGCAAATACCCCCAGATGCCTACTACTAAAGCGAAGCTTCTCAAACAACAAAAGGGGAAATGTGCTTGGTGTAGCTTACATTTTCAACAAGACGATTTATTGGAAATCGATCATATTAAACCCATTTCCTGTGGAGGTAAGAAGGAATGGCAAAATCTCCAATTATTACATCGTCATTGCCACGATGAGAAAACTGCCAATGATGGCAGCCGGAAGTCCCGTAATGACAATAGGGAAACACATTGAGTAGCCGTGTGAAGGGACAACTTTCATGCACGGTTTCGGACGGGAGGGGTGGAACAGTAATGTTTCCCCTCGACCCTATCAAACGGAAATAGAAGCTGGAAACATTTGCCAATACTAGGTTTCAAAGATTTCGGGAGGGAGATGAATAGCGGCTTCAAATGGTTGGGGAATATTTTGCAGATTTACCACATAATCGCCATACCGCTTGATATGTCTGGTAAGGTAGGGACTTAAATTGGCGACAAAGCGATGATTTACTGGATACCCTTGTGCCGTTAACGTCTGAATTGCTAATGACATATCCACCGTATTCTGTAAAATTACCGCACTAGCAACCAAATCGAGATACTTCAACCGTTTTTCTTGCTCAATTGGATCGTTCTCAGTGATAACGCCATCCTTACCAAAAAACACCCAATCGAGAAAATGATGGTACTTTTCTACAATATTTGTAATTGCATTAATCTCTGAGCGCATCCTGGCATTGGAAATGTACTCCAACAAAAACATTGTTCGCACAACCTTTCCCAATTCCAAAAAGGCTTGATAAAGACGGTTTTTCTTGCTGTAGCTGCTCAACTTACGTAGAAGCGTAGAAGGCATTACCTTCCCCACCTTAATCGACAGTACCACCCGCATCATGTCATACCAGTGAAGCTGAATCAGATTCCAATTAACTACATCCTTAAACAAGGGGTCAATGTATTTGTAAGTGGCTGACTCATAAGGACGCAGGAAACTAAGATCCTTCCAGTTACGAATGCGTGGCATCAGCTTGATCCCCAGAAGATAAGAGATGGCAAATACAGGACCCGATTGACCTTGGGTATCTGCATACAGAGTATCAGGTTGAATATCGGAAAGATTTTTCAGCAACCCGTCTAAAATATACACTGCTTCCCAAACACCACAAGTAATAAAGTGGGTAAACAAAGCGATATACTTATCAGAAACATGGTGATAAGCAATACCGCCATAGCCACCATAGCGGATGTGATATTCACTATGTAGGTTATTCTCGTAGATCTCAAACTTACTACCATCCGCCGCCGCTCTTTTCCCTGTTCCCCAAATAGACGGTAAACTGAAACGGTTGAAAGCATTGATCGTATCTCGAATCGCCGCCTCAAGAAGAGGCGTACTAATATGGCGACGGTTGGTATAAGAAATCATGTGAGATGTTACCACGCCCCTGGAATGACGTGCCGTTTGATTAGGTCCAAGATTGCACCCATAACCAAAAGTCGTGAAAATATAGCGTTCCGCCAACTGCTTGAATTTGGGTTCACTCCCCGAAAGAGGACCAAAATGCCTTGTCCAGTTCAGCCAATGCTCAACATTACAGAGAATGTCTAAAACACTACGTTCTGGCATCAAACAGCGAATTTTTTCCTCTAATTGTTCCACCTCCTTTGGCTCAGGAGATGATGTTAGTCGCTTCAGTACAGGTTCGCCATCCTGATTAATTGTTACTTGCTTTCCATCCGCACAAAGAACATCTACTTCAGTAGCTACATGTGTTAAACATGAGCGCAAATACTCAACAAAATTTTCTGGATTGGAGGGGAATCTAAGCTGGTTGCAATATGACTCTATCATGGGTTCACATTCTGATAAAGTCAGCAATTGTTCGCGGAAATCAGCATAACTTTCCGACCCAATAACACAAGCATCCCCAGTTTTAAATTCATTTGCTAAGTAAGAAAACACACAAATTTCTAATTGTTGGCGGACTAAAACCTTAGTTCCTTCAACTTCCTTAACAACCAGAGTTCGCCAGTTATTACTAATAAAATCTAAATTGATTTCAAAAGGCAGATGCTTGCCCCGCTTATGTTCATTCTCTAACACGAACTTTAAAGCATCAATCACCGACTCATCAGCAGAAGTTGAATGAATATCTAGAGAGCGTATTAAACTAGGCTCAATAGGTGTTTCAGGGAGTTAGGGGAGAATCGTTTCCAACAGAGCATAGAGCAATGCCTTGCCTCTTTTTCTAGTGTTGTAGACAAACTCGAAAAAGCCCAAGTACAAAGGTAACCGTTCCTGAGAAAGACCCCGATGAGGACGTAGCCAAGAGCGCAAGAGCGACCAAAAGCCTTCCATTGTATTGACATGGACTTCACAAAAGCCATCCCCGTCTTCGTCACGAGCAGATTCACCTGCCCCATGACCAACGGTTTTATGCTCATAGCCCCATTCGGGCAGAGGATTGTAAATCGCATACTCATCGGTGTAAACCTGAGTACCCGTTGCAATGGTTGCTTTGATGAGTGGTGCGATTGTCTTCTGCTGCACATTGGCAAGCATTCGGATCACCACTGCCCCGCCTCGCTCAATCATACCGAAGATCGGGGGCTTTTCTTTTTCGAGTGTACCTCGACCCCGAACCCCTTTGAGACGGTTGCGTCGTCCAGTGCGTCCTTTTTTTTCACTGCTTCAGGATTGCCTTTGTGTCCTGCTGTCACATAGACCTCATCACATTCGACTTCCCCAGATAACTCGACTTCTGGCTTCCCATCGACAATGCCTTGCCGCAGTTGCCTTGTCATCGTGTGGACATCATCTTCGTCAAGCTCTAGCTCTTGAGCAATTTGACGATTGGACAAGTTCAATCCCATCAAATACAAGCAAAGTATCCAGACTCGCAGCGGTTGATGATGTCCGGCAAAAATCGTATCCGTCAAGTCATCGAAGTGAGCACCGCACTCTTTGCACTGGTAGCGTTGGCGATGTGCTTGAGTCTCATCTTTGCCTCGTTTGATGACGGCTTGACTGCTACACTTAGGGCAGCAAATTCCCGCTTTCCAGCGAAGAAGCCGCACTGTTTCATAGCATTTTGCGTCGTCAATCAGATGAGTCAGATTCAGGTTGAGCATCCGTAGCACAGTTTGGTTTGACCCTTGCTATCCTACCACTCTGTTCCTTTCCATCTCCCTGAAACACCTATTGAGCCAATTGTCTTTGTCAAAAGAAGTTATGCATCATGGAGGCAGAGCAACCCACCTAGCGAGGAAAAGTGAGATGACAAGAGTTAACAACCCGCGTCCCGACAACTTGATGCTAGCACTACTAGAGGTTTGTGATAGTGGCAGGTGCGGTACGCTTGAGTTTTCTTGTGTAGTTGATACGCTGAAAACTATGAGTCATGAAGAAGTAGCTGCTTGGTTAGAAAGTCATGAAGCAAGTTACGACGCATTCTTAACAAGTTAAGCTTAAAGTCAATAAGTCAATAAGTAAAAATACAGGATTTACTCGTGCCAATGGCAATGCGACGGTGAAGGAGTGCTCAACAAAGGAGCTGCTCCAATGCCAAAATCCAAACGCCGTAATCCTGACCATACTCGGAAACATCACTACCCCGGTCCTGACAACGAAGTGATTGCAGCAGATCTAGAAGCTTTGTTGACACCTGCCCTATATGCTCAACAAACTTATATCCGGCAGCTTGGTTTACGGAATCGAATTCTAAATCTGTCGCTAATGCTGGCGGCGGTACTGACGTTGTTGTGGCGGCAAGTACCAAGTGTGCAAGAACTCACTCGGATGTTAGCACGGGAAGATTTGTTATGGTGTAAAGCAGTAGAAGTTTCGCAACAAGCAGTCAGTCAAAGATTTCTCAGCTTTCCCGCCAAATTATTTGAGCGACTATTTATGGAGCTTCTGCCACAGTTGCAACAACGCTCTTCACAGCGGACTAAACGCCCTCTTGCAGCTAGTGTACAGTTAGCAAAGCAACGGTTTGAACGTATTTGGATTGCTGATACTTCTACTCTCGAAGCCCTATTTCGCCATCTTGAGAGTTTACAAGCTCGACCAGCAGGTACTCTAGCGGGGAAGATGAGAACGGTAGTAGATTTGGTTAGCCGCTTGCCGGTGCAGATCTGGTTTAAACAGAATCCGAGTACCAGCGATACTCATTTTGAAGCTGATTTGCTGAGTGTCTTATCGGCAAAAACCTTACTGATTCTTGACCGTGGCTTCTATCACTTCCAGTTTTGGGCGCAACTCATCGAGCAACAAGTCGCTTTCATCTGCCGCTTGAAAGCCGGAGCCTTCTACACAACTGAACGAGTATTCACTGAATGCCCTCAAGTCCGAGATTATTTGGTTAAGTTAGGTGTTAAACGCAAAAACGCGCCCCAGTTACAACTACGGTTAGTACAAGTTCGCTTTGGCTCTACCTGGTACAGTTACCTTACCTCTGTGCTTGACCCTACTGATTTACCACCGTTCGTCGTTGCCGATCTCTACCGTCGTAGGTGGCGCATCGAAGAAGCATTCTCCACGGTGAAACGCCTGTTGGGACTTAGCTACTTGTGGACGGGGTCGCTCAATGGCATACAGTTACAGATTTGGGCGACATGGCTATTCTACGCTGTGCTAGTAGACTTAGGCGATGCTGTTGCCAATGAAGTGGGAGTACCGTTTGAACAGATTTACGCGCGAAATGCTTTATCGCGGCTTGTATCACTTTTCTGTTGCCTATAACAAGGGCAAGGCAACAGACCCTATTTCTTACTTTGCCGCACCTCAAAACCGTGATTTGAGAGTTATCAAAATCCGCAAACAGGCAACCACGTTTGACTTATCACCATTTCCCAAACTTCGCTTGACTTTTGTTCCCACTTCTTAACTTGTCAAGGATGGTTACGACGAGATCGTGAAGAAAGAATTTTCTGGGTGGCTCAAAGAGCATTCCCCTTATGAAGAAGAATCTATTGCCCAAGATGCGGCTGCGGCAACCGGATTAGGAATGCCAGAGGATTCATTTAGTTGAGCTTGCGCCGAAAGCGCGAAGAGGGCGATCGCCTCACACCGTGTCGTCTTTCCAACCACATTCTTGATTTGGACAATCCCAATGTACCCGTGCTGTGAAATCCCGTTCTATCGCAGTGCTGCATTGTGGGCATTTCCCAGTCAACATTGGATGCGAATCGGGGTGATAGTATCATCAAAGCAAAAAACAGAGTTAAGGATTATATTCCTGTGATAACGATAAAAAAGCAGGTTTTAAGATTTTTCCTTTATCCTTTGTTGTGTCAAGGGTATGCACACTTTATTCCTGTGATAACAATCCTTATCATAGGAATTTTGGGTGACCGAAGCTGCTATTTAGCTTCTGCCAAAAAGACTATGCACAAAGGCTTTCAAGCTTAACCCAGTTTATTGTTCCATTGCTACTCGCACGCCGATCGCCGCTGGATTTTGACCAAAGCGAATCGATTGTTTGCAAGTCCGCACAAGGGAAAGTTTCTATATCCTCCTCTCTCAGCCAACCTGCTGTAACGCGACCGGAGATTTTGAGCATAATTGCCCCCGTCTCCTCATCAGCCTTTTTCCATTGACCCGACGAGATTAAATCGCGTAAGGGCGTGTAGTCCACACCTACATCTGATAGTAGTTCATCGTCTTCTAACACTCTTGCTGTTTCCTCATACAAAAGACTTGTCGGAGAATTTGCAGCGTAGACTGTGCCTGGGTTCGAGTACAACTGCACTCGAACCAGACCCAACGACAGAACGCGGGTTGGAGATAGTTTCTGTGAGTAATTCTCCAAAAGATAGCGATTGCTAATTCATTGCATTCTCCAGATTCAATTCTTAATTGTAACGGGGAAAACAATCATCCCTAATCGAAATCGCACGAGACCACAAACGGTGAGAATAATTTGTTCGTAAGTGTTCGGATGGAGAGGAAATCGCTCTTTAGCAATCCGGAAGATGCGCGCCAAGCGAATCACATGTTCAATGAAAATCCGACGTGTGCTGGAAAACTCCTTGTTCTGTGCCTTTTGTTGCGGGGTTAACTCTTTGCCCCGTAGCTTTTTGTGCGGGGTTTGCACATTTTCTGCTCCCACATAGGCTTTATCGCCGTCGAAGCCTTGTCCGGAAGCAAACTTCGACTGACGCTCCCGAAACAACGAGATATCGCTGGTTGGTCCCTTAGCCCCAGCGACGGCATCGACAATATCTTTGCCTGCGGGCAACGTGACAATCTGGGATTTGAATGTGTGCTGCTGCTTTTTGCCTGAGAAATCCGATCGTTGCTCATCGTTGTCCCCAGGTCGTTCTCTGGCTTGCTCCAAGCTATCTACAATCAATTGGAATTGAGTCAACCACTCCTGCACAATCGCGTAATCACTGCTTTTTGATTCCACAAGTTCTGCGTAAACTTGCTGGCAACAAAACTCGCAGAATCTTCAACCAGTAATGAACTGTATCGTTTGCTTCTGTCTTAGACACCCCAAACTGGAGTCCTAACACCTCAAACGTGGGATAGTGCCTCAAGTAGAACAGGCACAAACAAACCTCTTCAGCCACCGAGAGCAACGGTTTGCGTCCTCCGCCTTTGGCATTGATCCGGACTTTCTGGCGTTCCACCTCGGCTTGTCGCTCTGTATGGCTCAATTCTGCCTGTTCCAACAGTTGAAGAAATTGCTGGAAATCAATGCCCAACAATCGCTTGGTACGGTGGGGATACTTGTGAATATAATGAAGTGGATTTTTCATCTTTGGTAGAGCGGCAAAAACTCCGTTCTACCATCTTTCTTCTCCACTATTTAGATTTCGGACAGGTCTAATCTATCTCAAATTTTCTCACTTTTGTTCTCAAACCCGATCGGGAGGAAAAGCCTTAGATAATGTAGCAAAATTACGGCTGCTAAACCCTGTTTCCGACAAATTAATGGCATCAGCAAGTGACTTCAACTAAGGCGGGGAGGAAGTAGCGCGGTGGTATTTTCTTCGGAGGTGAGCCACAGCGTTATTTGCTCGTGCCAATTCATACATTTCATCTATTCCTACTGTTGCAGCAACATTTCCTTCTTCATTAAGTATTTGCAATGGACCATGTAAAATCGTCAGCATGAGAGCGCCTTCATCTGTTGCTGGTGCATGAGTCACGCCGCCAGCTTCCGCCATGTAATCGTTGGCAAAAACTTTTCCGTTATCGTAGAAAAATGAACCCTCAAGCATAAATACTTCGACTTGGGCAAGGTGTTTGTGCGGTGCGAATCTCGCTTTTGGAGCGAAAGTGTTGACTAGCACCATATATCCACGATCCTCGTCAAAATTGAGTATCTTATACGAAATGCCTTCTAGTCCAGGTGCAGATAAACGAGTCCAGGGTACCAAGTCGCTGCGAACGATTTTGCTTCCATCATTCAGAATGCTATGTTCGCGAGTGTCCGTTAATGTTGAGGAGCTTAGCATATTACGTCTCCTGTGAAGTTCGAGCTTCTAGGGCGAGAAAAATCTCTAGCTTTGTTCTGCTAATAATGACTTCAGAGTTCTGCTTTCTTTTTACAAGAAAACTGATTTTTCGTAAAAATTATTCACAGGAAATTTCGGTTAGTGCGAATGTGACTCGCACTAACCGCCTCTACACTTTTGAATCACAGCAGATTATCAACATTTAGTTGTTGCGTTCTCAAGCCACCATTGGAACCAAATCAGCGAGAGCCTCTTCTCCGCTCTGCAACCCGAACGAGCTACTAGACCAGAGACACTGGTAATGGACGAGACAGCCCTGGTGCGATGGAAGTCCCAAATCTACGACTACCAGCAACGAGCAAGGGAAAGTGAGCCATTGCAGCAGACAGCATTGTTTGACCTGACTCCGGCGCATTGCGATCCCGATAGCATTGACCCGTTTTCGCTACGACTGCACCCATCAGAATTCTATCGCTTGCCCGACAACGATAGTGAAGCTTGTCTATATTTCATCATTGATAACACCCTTCCTATCCTGCTGTACGTAGGGGAGACGAAGCGCACGCCATCGCAGCGGTGAAAAGGCGTACATGATGCAAAGGAGTATGTTGCCAATTATGTCAGCTTGAATCGTAAGCACAAGCTTGACGTAGCAGTGGTAGCGGCTTTTTGGTGGGATGTGCCAGCGAATACCAAATCGAGGCAGCAGCTAGAATTGGCGCTGATTCAAAAGTGGCGATCGCCGTTTACTAACCAGAGCAGGAAATAGTGAACAGCTTAAGCGGCTACATAAGCAACGTGCTTCTCGTGAAAGAAGTTTTGCACAACTGTTGGTTGGCGTTGTGTACTACGTAAATAGCTGCGGATGTTGTCAATCATCTCAGTTTGATTATTGGGGCGTTGTCGTCAAAGGCGCATTAGCTTTAACATCATGGTTGAGCAACTCGTCAGGATTTAATTCGGGACTGTAAGAGGGCAAGAAAAATAGGCGGATGCGCTCTGCATGACGCTCCAGCCATTGGCGGACGGCACGAGACCGATGTACCGGATGACCGTCGACAATGAGAAAAATCTTCTGCTCACTTTGACGCACCAAGCGACGCAAAAACTCAATCATCACTGCGCTAGTAAAACGTTGTGTAAACACCTTGAAAGACAGCTTGCCTCGATTGGTCAGAGTCGAGATTAAATTGCAACCAAATCTTTTCCCTGTTCCTAAAATCACAGGGGTCTGCCCAATTCGTCCGTAAGAGCGACCAGCTTGGTAGTCAGAGCGTAGTCCCATCTCGTCACCCCAATGAATTTCTGCTTTCTCGCAACGAGCGGCGTGGCAAATCTGGGGATACTCTGTTTCTAGCCACTGCTTTACTGCTTGGGGGTCTTGCTCATAGGCACGGCGCAGTGGTTTTTGTGGCGTAAAACCCCATTTTTTCAGATAACGTCCTACTGTCCACACTGACACCGACAACCCAAAGCGTTCTGCCAAAAATTGTTGTACCGCTTCACGAGTCCATAAATAAAACGGTAAACCTAATTGATCTGGACACTGCAACTCCATTAGCCGTACTGAGGAAGCTGCTTGATGGGGCAGCAGCCGCGAGCTGGAGCGAGGTCCACGTTTTTTCGCTTTCAATGCCTTTGAGCCTTCGGTTGCTGTAGCTTTTGTCCAATGGTGTATTGCAGTACGCGACACCTGAAATACGCGAGATGCCTCTGATTTACTCATACCATTTTCAATTGCATTTACGACTCGATATCGTAGTGCTTCTTGGGCTGATGCTGACATATGGCGAGCATCTTTGAGTTTCATGGCACACTCCAGACTTAGCTACCCTTTTATGTTAACCAATCTCTGCTCTGGTTAGTAATAAGGAGAATTGGGACAGGTGGGGGCAGCCGTTTGGTAAGTAAGGGGGAGCAATCGCTCCCTATGCGCCCCCAAAGCGATTGCGATGCCGAAGGCGGTTCGCTTCGCGACCATCGTGCCGTTGGTCAAAATCGACGATTGGATCCTTCGGCACAATTCGATTGGGATTAATCTCGGTCATACTCATGTAATAAGCACGCTTGGTATAATCTAGATTGCAAGTTGCTTTAAATTCAGGAATCTGATACAGCTCCAGTAGATAATTCCAGAGGTTGGGATAGTCGATAATTCGCCGCAAATTGCATTTAAAGTGACTGTAATATACTGAATCAAAGCGATAGAGCGTTGCAAACAGACAAATATCAGCTTCAGTAATTCGAGCGCCACACAAATACCGTTGCTTGCCCAAAACGATTTCCCATCGATCTAAATTCTCGAAGAGTTCTGTTACGGCTTCTTCATAGGCTGCTTGCGATGTTGCAAAACCAGCACGATAGACACCAGCATTGATTGGCAGATAGATTGCATCGATCGTTTCATCAATCTGCTGTTGTAGGTCGTGTGGATATAAATCTACTTGCTGAGTTGCCAATGAAGCAAACTCCACGTCAAACATCCGCACGATCTCGCGAGATTCGTTGTTGACGATGGTTTGAGATTGCTTATCCCACAGCACCGGAACTGTGACTCGTCCCGTGTATTTGGGATCGGCTTTGAGATAAATCTCTTGCAAATATTGAGCGTGATTCACCGAGTCAGGAATAGCTCCTGGTGCATCACTAAACATCCAGCCTTTATCGCTCATAATCGGATCGACAATCGAGACTGAAATGGCATCGTTCAACCCTTTGAGTTCGCGCACAATCAAGGTGCGGTGCGCCCAAGGACACGCCAAGGAAACGTAGAGGTGATAGCGTAGAGCTTCTGCCTTAAACCCGCTCTTTCCATCGGCGGTCACGCGATCGCGAAACGTTGTTGGGATCTCATGGAACTCAACGCTTTGATTTTGCTCGTTCTCATCGGTTATCCATTTACCTGCAACCATCATTCCTGATGCCATAACCTTCTCCTAAATGTATTGGTGTAATTGTGCCGTTGCTACTCTAGTTAATTCGCTCAAAGTGTTATTAGAGTAGGCTTAAATTGTCGTTTTTTTTGAGTGATATTGTTAATTGCACTCGCAGCAGTCTAAAGTATTAGAGCAATCGCAAATAATAAAGGGTGCAGTATCGGATTGCACCCCAGTTTAAACATAAAGATTTAAATTTAAAATTGAATTGTTGTTATATAGCTTCACGACTCACGCGCTAGATTCCAGAAAATCTATTCTGGATTAAGAAGTTTAGCCAAGGACAGCACCATGCTGCTACTCGGTTCTTGCCATTGTGGGGCAGTAAGCTTTAGTGCCAATAGCCCACAAACCTATCCCTACATGCGTTGCTACTGCTCCATCTGTCGTAAGACAGCGGGGGCTAGTGAATATGCCATCAACCTCGCTGGAACAACACAACTTTGAAAGTAGAGGGCGAGGAAAATATTACCGTTTACCGCACTAAAATTCAGAATCCTGAAGATCCAAAACCATATCAGAGTGAAGGAGAGCGCCGATAAAAGTCGTCATTGCGGCTCGTGCTTGTGGGTTTACGATCGGTTGTATCTTGTATACATTTACCGTACCCCGTAAAGCGCCACTCTACCTATCTTTTGGCAGAACATTTCTACTGCTAATTCTGCTGCAATGTGCATTATATGTTTTACCACTTAACATCAGGGCAAGCAATTTGTGATCGAAGCTGTAATTTTCGATATAGACGGAACACTGGTTGATACTGTTGACTTTCACGCGCAGTCATGGGAAAGAACCTTCCAACACTTTGGTCATCAAATTCCTTACGAGCAGATCCGCACCCAAATTGGTAAAGGCAGTGACAAGTTAATGCCTGTCTTTTTCTCAGTTGAAGAACTGAATAAATCAGATGGCGGTCAAAGCCCCACCAAAGGCGAACGTATGCGAGATTACCGTCGGGAACTCTACAAGCGTGAATATTATCCCCGCATCAAAGCTTTTCCTCAAGTGCGTGAGTTGTTCTTACGAATCAAAGCAGATGGCAAGCGCATTGCTCTAGCTTCCTCTGCGACAAAGGACGATTTGGCAACCTACATACAGCTCCTGAATGTTAAAGAACTGGTCGATGCTGCAACCACTACCACCTCGGTGGAATCGTCTAAGCCAGAGCCAGATGTCTTCTTGGTCACGCTGGATAAGTTAGGTAACATTGCTCCTGATCGTGCCATTGTTGTGGGCGATACACCCTATGACGCAGAAGCTGCAAGCAAGGCTCACTTACGCACGATTGGTGTACTTTCTGGTGGTTTTTCAGCAGAAAACTTACGTCAAGCAGGTTGTATTGCTATCTACCAAAATATAGCCGATCTGCTGGCACACTACGACTCCTCGCCGCTCAAGTAGTCCCCAGCTAATGCTGCATCTCAATTTATCAGGGTTTGGCGAAAGACTTGCGCGAAACCGCGCGTACCATTCGGTATACGCTTTGAGCTACCCAGAGTTAATGCACCCCAAAGCTAGGGCAATCAATACCGATCTACCTAAACCACCAAAACGCACCCACTTTATGATTGATTTCGCGGTGAGTTGGGCGGAGATTCCTGAAGTTGCAGGCGATCGTTATCATCAACGCTATCCCGATGAATCTATTGCTACTTGGCATGAAAGACTAAAAATAACGGACTAGAGATGGAAGCTGAAAACCCCAACTACAGTAGAGTTAAATGGCTAATCTATCAATGCAATGAAAGTTAGTAAAAGGTTAGGCTTGGGGTTGACTCTACTTGCCAGCTTAGGAGTATTAGGAGCGCCAAGCGTCCAAGCTGTGAAGTTAAGAGATGGCACGATTCAATTCGTACAACCCCCGCAACTCGTTAAAGCCAGAGTTACAGATATCAGTCCTGGGGTATCAGCTAGCTACTATTTTACAATTCATTTACCTCAAGCTGCGGGAGAACCATTGCAAAAAATCACGTTGACTCAACAGCTTGGAAAAGAAAACTTAGCATTTAACTTAAAACGTATTCGCGCAGAAACGAAAACCGAACCAGAGCTAACTTTGGGCGAGATCGCGAACGATCGCCAACAAAAAACGATCTCGATTGGATTTAATCCACCAGTACCACCAGGACAGACAGTGACAATTCGACTGCGTTCGGTAAAGAATCCTTCCTTCGGTGGCGTTTACTTATTTAAAGCCGCAGCGTTCCCACCAGGAGAGAAAGTTCGCAGCCAGTATCTTGGTTTGGGAAGGTTTCAATTTACTAGTCCTGGCGGTACATTTTAAGCGATTGATTGCTACAACCAAAATACTTCCATGTAACATGACTAGAAAGTGGAAGGGCGTTATCAGTCATAGTTCATCAGTCGCAAATCGAAAATTCCACCAAAAGTCATGGAGATATGCATGACCTAACTGATGAAGTTAGTCGAATTGTGAAAAATTCTGGGATTAAAATGGGAATGGTTCACATTTTCAACATTGGTAGCACGGCAAGCATCGGCACAATTGAATTTGAGCCAGGACTGCAACGCGACCTACCCGAACTTCTCAATAAGCTGATTCCACCGAGCCGAGAATACGGACACAAGCAAATGTGGCATGACGGCAACGGACATTCTCATTTGCAGGCAACGTGGCTGGAACCTTCTCTAACTGTGCCAGTACATGAGGGTAAGTTACAGCTTGGAACCTGGCAGCAGATCTTCCATCTTGAATGCGACATCAAGCCGCGACAGAGAAAGATTGTTGTGACGGTTTATGGAGAATAGTTGAAAAGTGCTGTGACTGCCGAGACTTACGCAGAAGACAAGGCTCGTGCCATTTTTGCTATAAGCCAAGAGCTAATTTGCATAACAATCGTCCACTCATCGTAGAGATCGATATGGTAGAGCGATCGCTATTCATTCAACTCATTCCTCACGTAATTGGGAGACTGAATTGTACCGCTCTCAAATCATCTCGAAGGAAGAGTACCTCATGATAGAAAATACATCTGCCAATCCTCCTGATACCCGCGAACCCATCGAGCGAAAGCCAACCGAGATTGCGATCGTGCGCCCCGACGCGGCAACGCTAGCTGGCGATCGGCTGTCCCATTTTGTCGGCATTTCTGCAAACACAACAGGGGCGAAGGAAATTTCGATGAATCTCGCGATTATTCCTCCTGGTGGAACTGCCGAGCCACATTTCCACCCAGAGCATGAAACGGTAATTTATCTTCTCAAGGGTCGGGTCGAAGTCTGTTACGGGCAGGGACTCCAGCATTGCCAAGTGTGCGAAGCTGGGGATTTCATCTTTACTCCCCCTGGCGTTCCCCATCAGCCGCGCAATCTCAGCGCCACAGAACCCGTTTACGTGCTAGCTGCTCGCAACGATCCAGACGAACAGGAGAAGGTTGTACCCTACGATCCAACGTTAAAAAGTTGAGTGAACTTTAGAGCAGCAAACAATATCTTATTCTGAGTTAGGCAAGTTGATTTATTGTCAACTAAATCCAGACAATTTTTAGCTTAAATAGTGTGACCAAATAGCTTAACTAAGTCCAAATAGAGTAAATCGAACTGTTAATAAAACTTGCAGCTTTCTTGATATAATATTTACATCTAAAGCTTAGTTTTAGTAACGAATATGTCTTGAGTTTAGATGAATTTATATGTCCGTTGACAATATTTGCAAATATCTTTCCGAACAATATCCTGAAAGTTTTATTAACTGGGTTTTAGGCAAAACCACAACTGACGCTGAAATTCTCAAATCTGAGTTAAGTGTTGAACCAATCCGCGCTGATTTTGTTGCCTTGTTACGTTCCCAGGAACGAATTTTACATTTGGAGTTTCAGGTAGAAGCTATTTCAAATCCACCATTACCTCTAAGGATGTTGGACTACTACGTAAGGCTTTATCGACAGTACAATTATCCAGTCGATCAGTTCGTTATTTTTCTAAAACGTACTAGCTCAGCAGCGGCATACACAGACGAATTCATAACTGACAGCACTACACATCGTTATCGAGTCATTCGGTTGTGGGAGCAAGACCCTGGCCCCTTACTAGCTTTTCCTGCACTACTTCCCTTCGCAACCTAGCTCAATCCGACACTCCTAATATCCTACTGGAACAAGTTGCAACTCAATTGGATATGATTGAGTCACAAGAGCAGAGAAGTAATATTTCTGCTTGTGTAGAGATAATAGCGGGGATAAAGTTTGATATTGAAACTATTCGTCGATTTTTGAGGGAAGACATTATGAAAGAGTCAGTAGTTTATCAAGAGATCCTTGAACGAAGAAAGAGAGAAGAAGCTTTGTCTCTCACGCTGCGCCAACTGATGAGACGAATTGGTGAAGTTACGCCCCAGTTGCAAGCTCAAATTCAAAATTTGACCACTGCTCAGATTGAAGAATTGGGAGTGGCGTTGTTGGATTTTCGAGATGCTTCTGACTTAATTATTTGGTTGCAAAACAACTGAATAGAAGGATTACTGCTATTTCTTGAGAGAATATTGTGAGAGAATCTGTAATTTATCAAGAAATCATTGAACGTGGAAAGCGGGAGGAAGCCCTGTCATTTACCTTGCGTCTTCTTACACGGCGAATTGGTGGAGTTGCTCCAGATCTACAAACCCAAATTCAGAATTTAACCACTTCCCAGCTTGAGGAATTGGGAGTTGCATTACTAGACTTCAACAATGCTGACGCTCTAACCGCGTGGTTACAGAATCAATAGAAAGAAATATATTTGCTTCCCCCTTGCGGTAGAACAACATCCGCTACAGGTTCGATAGCTTGAGTAGCGTGCAATTGCAGCAATCGAGAGGGGAACACTTATGACTTCCACTGGTACAAACAGCGCCAAGACAACTGAATTCGAGCAATCGATAACTGTAGCCGCCCCAGCAGATGACATCTTTGATTTCATTTCAGATGTGAGAAACGTGCCTCAGTACCTACCCACGGTCAAGAACGCTCAGCCCCAAGAGGGAGAAAGAATTCGCACTCAAGGACAGGCTGGAGAGCGCGAGTACGATTCTGACGGACACTTTCGCGTGGACAAGCAAGCAAGAAGGTTGGAATGGGGTTCTGATGGCGAGAACGATTACAGGGGTTGGCTAGAAGTTCAAGGCGATGGGGCAGAGCAATCGCTCGTCAAGGTACGTATCCACTACTCACCCAGACCTGAAACTCTACAGCGCATGGTAGAACGCTCTCCCAATCATAGCTTTGAGTCAGTGATGGAAGAAGGAATTTCTAAAACGCTCCAGTCAATTAAGCAGATCTGCGAGGGCAAAGGGGGCAAAGAGGAAATCGAAGCTAACAAGTAAGTTTTTGGCGAATTTTGTAATTAGAGCGGTCGCCCCTAAGTTCACCTTTCCACTCCTGGCTCAACATCCAAGATCCCATTTTCCGGCTCGATTACCCGCAAAATCTTATTCCCTAGCGGCGTGAGATCGGTTTTGAATTAAATTTCATCTAAAGTTTGGGTAGTCGAGCTATCAGTAACTCGCACAGTTTATTACTAGTCAAAGGTCGATTTAAAATTCCCCTTTCGGCTACTGCAATAGAACCTGTTTCTCCAGATACAACAATACACAGGCAATTCTCAGTTTGCTCCGCAATTCCCAGAGCGGCTCGGTGGCGTGGATCCAACCGCCACGAAGCTGTTTTGTGAGTACAAGGTAGGATTGCACCAGCAATTATAATACGCTCACCCCGAATTAAAATAGCCCCGTCACGCAGATAGCTTTTTGGTTGAAAAATTGTTTGTATTAGCTCAAAAGAAACCAAAGCATCAAGCTTTACACCAGGAGATGGAAAATTCTGTTCGTCGATCGGCGCATTCGTTTCTATAACTAACAATGCTCCAGTGCGTGTTTGTGATAGTTCCCGAACAGCATCTACAATTTCAGTAATGATAGTAAGTTGAGGAACTGTTGGCTGAGGCGGATGGAATAGTTGCATTATTGCTGTTCTAATTGGGTTAGCCATGATTTACTCACCTACTCCATGCCCTCAACCCCACATTCCCGCTCGATCAAACGCAGCATTTTCTCTTCTAGTGGCGTGAGATAGGTTTGCCGTCCCAAATGCTCCAGCACGGTGTAAGCCATGCGATCGCGAAACCCTGGTACTTCCCTTACTCTCCTAATCCGCTGCAAAATCTGCGGTAATTGTCGATGGGCTTCGGGGGAATCGATTTTATTTAAGTTTTCTGACTTCACAGCGAGAGTTGTGTCGTGTACGTCAACAATTACTGTAAAGTCTCTTGGCTCAGTAGCGATCGCCCAACAACCATTGTATTTCTTTTCTTTACCTTCCAGCCTTACCAAGGTGAATACGTCACCCACCTGGCAGTAGTCTTTGGCAGGCACTAGGGGCTTTTCTTTGAGCTGCTCGACAATGCTTTTGACGATCTGACTGCTAGGAACTTTGCCACCAGCAACAGAGACGGCGCTGTGCCAAATTGCTCGCTGCTGTTGAGGCTCTAAACTAACTAACTCGCGGACTTGCCGCTCTAAAGTTGGGAGAATTTGCCTTTCGTTAGTTGGCAAATCGTTTTGTGTCCCATTGGGACACAAATTCTCGAACACACTCGCAGCGTCGATGAGCCGATAGGGATGACGGCGACTAAATCCAAATCTCTCGATGCAATAGTCTTCAAATGTTTTGTGCGTATTGCGATACAGTTTTTTCTGCTTGAGTTCCCTCAGTGCCCTCCCCGCTTCAAAAAAGGCTCTTTCCACGCGCAGTTCCAGTCGGTGGCGCTCTGCTGCTTCCGTTTCAGTGAGTTCTGATAAAACTTCTACCGCTACAAGTTGATTCTTCACACTTGCTAGCTCATTATCTAATTGTATTTCTGGCTCTTGATTGCTGAGATTTACTCTTTCTAGATCGAGTGGATTGCAAGAGAGAGTCACGGCGATTTCGCGCTCGCTGTCAAACAGCACCCAAACTTCCGGTAGCGCAAATCCTAAGTTGAGTTCTTGGAATACTCCTAGCTTCCGGGTAACTTTGTGGCGCACGCGCTCGCCGCACTTGAAACTGTGTGCCGCAGCTAGACGTGCCTGTTTTACATCCTCCGTGCGATCAGAACGCGATTTGATTTTGGGCATAGTTGCACTCGTTGAGTATTTTTACTAGTTATTTCAAGTTGCCTGTCTCAAGCAACAACCAAAATTAAGACGAGCGCCATTGCTAGCTCATAGCAATGGCCATTGCTTGATCGCACAGTTGTTGACTCTTTCTTTGTTTAATTCTTTCAATTTGCTCTCGACACATTCTTAATCCCGACTCACACACCTGTCGCCCAACATCAAAGCTGTCGAGCGAGCGCTGCATGAACTCGGTGACCGACACCACAAAACGATTGACTGTTACCATTTGTTGCCCCAGATCGTTCCACCACGTCCCTGATTCAGCCCATCCTCGCTCTCTCGCGTTGGCAAGCTTTTCATCCAAGGAACCTGTTTCAGGATTTGACACGTCAATTTCGTTTACAGCTTGCTTCACAGCAGAGGAGACTAGGGAACCCCTCTTAAGAGGGGGTTCCCTAGTCTCCTGCTTGGTGTTTATTTCATTTACAGGTAAATCTGGTTTACAGGTATCTGAGTTTGGTTGACCGGGATCGTTAGATCTCAACTGGATCACTTTACTTTGTCGCTCGTGCGTAGAATTCTTCGGTTCGAGTGCCAGCGATCGCCAATCAGAACACGGCATCAGGTAGAAAACCGATCTCTTTCCTGGGGCGCGAGCACATTCGATGAAATGCATTTGGGCTAATTGTGACAATACCCGTATAACTGTTACACGGGTTAATCTGCACACCTTGGCTATGCTTTCACTCGACTCATCTGAAACTATCCCGTCTTGCGCCACTCTCCAAAGGTGACAGTAGACGCGAAACTGGTTGGGAGTCAGTCCAAATTCATCCAGGCAAGTTAATACATCTGAGAAATTATTGAAATCATGCTTGGTATTACATTCACTTGCGATCGTCATTCTTGTTAATTCCATTACAAAAGGCTCTTGTGGATTGCCAGAGCCTAGATTTTTATGCAGACGGTTGGGCGGCGGATTGCTCACCACTAGTCATGTAAACTTGCTTTAATTCGTTGACCTTAGTAATCCAGGCGGGTGCTTTCCTTCCTGGTGGTGCATCTAGTGTTTCAAATTGGGCTTGAATTTCTTCAACACTCATGTGCGGCAGGCATTCACTCGCCCACCCAATTGCATCACTTATTGAGCGCCAGGAACGATAAATCTCTTTTTGGTTTGATGGCAGTCCGGTTAAGGGAGGTGATGGCGAAACCTCGATAACATTTCCATCCTCATCCACTGTTGCTCCTAGTTCTTCGGGCGTGTATACTGCTGCACCCAAAAAGATATCCGGCACGAACCAACGACAGCCGTTACTCATCGCTCTGGCGAACAACATATTTCTAGGGAATTTCCCCATGTTTTGAGTTCCGGCTTTTTGTGCGTCAGCGGCACTAAACTCGCTGATTCCGATTTCTCGCCCAGCATCAAAAAACGCAATTTTGCAAACGCGATCGCTTAACTCAACAACTCGATAATCGTAGCGACTGCTTCTCTTCACCGCTGCCGCCATCAAATTTGCACCGATAGCTGGTTTTCCTTTAATGATGAATATTCCACACATGGAAGTAAAAGCCGGAAAGCCTAGCTCCGCGCCTGCTAAAATCTTCACCACTGCTTGGGCTGCTTGTTTGGGTAGGGTCGAGAGGATACATTGCTGTCTCCTCCCTCCCATCCGAACCGTGCTTGCGACTTTCATAGCACACGGCTACTCAATGTGTTTTCTTTGTCACTACAGAACTTCTGACCATTGGCACCTATCCGGTCCTCATTGGTCTTTTCGTGGTGGCAATGTCGATGTAACAGTTGTCTGTTTTTCCATTCATCCTTGCCGCCTAAGGCTCTGGGGATTATATGGTCAACTTCAAATACATCCCATTCCTGGAAGTGAAGACCGCAACGGGCACATTTTCCCTTCTGCTTCTTGAGCAAATATGCCTTACGGCTAGGCATTTGGGGATGGGTACCCATCCTAGTACTCCAATAAACTGAGTCGCCGTCGTATGGACTTTTATCGTTTTTAACTTTCACATAGTTAGTGCTACTACAGCTAAACTCACTATGCCTTAGTAACCGTTGGGGATCATTTTTCCCCTTGGTAACGAATGCCCAGTTTTTACCTGCTATGGTTGTCCAGTATTTCCTTGAACCAGAACTTGTATTTCCACAACGGCGTTTTGCCCATCGTCGAAGTTTCAGGTATAGGAGGTAATCTTGTTTTGATAGTTCTCCAGCGGTTTTAGCGTCGGAGGTTGTGTAAAAGGAAGTCCATCCCCTTATGACAGGGTTAAGGTCTTTAATTAATTTCGCCTGTGGCGACGACCCGTGTTTTCTGACGATCCTTTTGATTTCCTCTTGATGTGCCTTGATTGACTTCTTGGATGGAAAGATGAGTGTGTTATAGCCTGATTTATTCCCCTGTGAGTCTTTGCTACTCCGGTATTTACCCGCTGGGAATTGTCGGATGTGATGACCTAGAAAGTCAAATCCGGCAATCCCATCCTCACTTAACTCATGATTGAGAGTGTGGGTTAGACGGGTTTTTTCAGGTTTTAACTCAAGCCCTACCCCTTTTAACCATTCCGAGATTAGTTCTCGGCATCTTTGAACTACGGCTTTTTCATCACATAGGACGACAAAATCATCAGCGTAACGTATCACATTTGGGATTGATACATCATTTCGTCCGTAATCTCTACGGCATCCTTTAATGTAGTTCCTTTTTGTGGCTGGAAACGCTTGGGCTATGTGTTCTTCTATGCCGTGTAAGGCTATATTTGCCAATAATGGCGAAATTACCCCTCCCTGTGGTGTTCCCTCTGATGTAGAAATGAATACCCCAGAGTCTATGACCCCAGATTTCAACCAGGCTTTGATTTGTTGCCTGACTCTGCCTTTTACGTTCAGCTTCTGGAGTAAGGTTTCATGGTTGATCCGATCAAAACATTTGGCTATATCCGCGTCTAGCACATATTTTGGCTTTAACTGAATACAGTATTTGATTTGTTTAATCGCATCGTGGGCAGACCTTCCTGGTCTAAAGCCATAGCTGTTTGGTTCAAATAGAGCCTCCCATTCTGGCTCTAGTGCAGTTTTTACAACTGCTTGTAAGGCGCGGTCGTACATTCTGGGTATTCCTAATGGGCGTTTTTCTCCCTTCCCAGGTTTTGGTATCCACACCCTACGAGTGGGCATGGATTCCCCGGTTAGTTTGAGTTCCCTTGCCAGTTTTAGACGTGCTTCTGGAGACAGTGATTTAACACCATCCACACCAGCCGTTTTCTTTCCGGTATTATCTTGTGTGACCCGTCGTACCGCTAAGACCTTGTTATACCAAGACCTCATCAGCGTGTTTTGGAGTTTGCGGACTCGCTTAACATCGCCACGACGTGAAGCGGCATAGATGCGCTTTTGCAACCGGAAAACATACCGTTCGGCTTTGCGCCAATTGATATCCCTCCATCCCTCAATCTTCATTCTTGAATTTGAATTAGGCATATGCGTTGCTACTTGTACCTCAATGCACTGACACATTGCGGGTTACGTCTGCTTATCCTGGCGATTTCCGCCATCCTTTTTGTGGCATTGCTCGTTGATTCGAGCTAGGCATTTGCTTCTTAACCCATCCCTACCTCTCATAACTTATGGCTGACACCTACCTGTTACCTGTTTCAGGAGTATATGAGAAGGTTACTTCGTTCCTGATGTCCATTGTCGAGTCCGTTAGGGTGTGTCTCTCCACCGGGGGTCTAGGTAGTGCGAAATCTCGGTGACTGGAACCTGATTTACCTTACCCTTGTCGGATTTTCCCGACCCAGGAGGTAGATTGGAGTCTACAAGCTTATATCCCCTGGCTTTTTGTTACGATGGCTCATCGACACTTCGTTTGTTCTACCCCGCGATTTTCCATCTCATCCGCTTGCGGCTCCCTGATTGGGTATTAGTTGCCTTTGGCTACCAAGATGGCTCGGTTATAGGACTCATGCGATAGCGGTTTGAGATTTTCAGCTATTCTCAAGAGCCGCATACATCCCCAGGCTGTTTAACATCAAGGTTTGATAGTCAGTCTCCCCTTGCTGGGTCAACCAGTTGACTGGTTGTTTATGCGCTTTACACCCCGCACCGGGATGGCTAGATTAGCGGTTTCTAGGGTACTTCCACATACCAACATAGACATCAAGTTGTCGTCGATAAGGGATAAAAGTGCGAACTCCATCCCAATCGGGATTACCTTATCGAAGCCAGCCATCCTCCCAAATTTTGGGTTTCGGCTGAACGAATCGCACCAGTCCTCAAAAAAACCAGACTTAGCTAGCAAATCTCCCAGCCGTTGCAAGTCCTCAACTGTATGGACGTGAATCGTGTTAGCGATTGCTTGTTTGGATAAATCTTTCTGAGTCGGTACGATAGTGCTCATCTTTCTGTCTCCTCCTGACAACAAAGCCCTCGGCAGGAAACCGAGAGCTGGTAGTTATTTAAAATGGTGCTTCGTCTTCAGGCTGCCAGAAGGAAACAAGCTGCCAATAGTCAGGCCTACCAGTAGCTGCAACCAATTGCTCAATTGCACTTCTAGTAGGCTCGCTGACAACTATGTCGATGATTTTGGTGTCTTTGGGGACTGGGTTTTCCCACCCATCTAACTCCAATTCTTTTGATACCAGACAAACTTTGTAACGATAACCAACTAGCTTGTGCTCGTAGATTTTCGGGTCGGTCAGTAGTTCGACTTGCATGGAGCGATCGCATTTAGATGCGCTTGTTGCGATCAAGTGGGAGAATTCATTAATATATGTCATACAAGGCTCCTGTAATAGGGAGAAGTAGAGGCGATCGCTTCGAGTTTCCTAGGCTAGAGAGCGATCGTCTTTATGAATAATTCTATTATATCGCGGTATACTCGGATATAGGATGTTATAGATGGAAGTTTAAGACTTCTTCACACATAACCGGGTCAACTCGGTTATGATGTTGTTATGAAAGGAAACAGAACAGGCAAAGGATACTTTCAGGTACAGGGAACGGAGCCAGTGGCAAAGAAGCCTCTGACAGTAAAGCTGCCTGTAAGTATGGATGCAGCTGTGAGAGAGATTGCAGGTGATCGCTTAGCTGATTGGGTTAGAGATGCAATCGCACAAAAGCTTGCTCAAGAAAAAGACTTAGAGTCTGCGTGAAATACCAAGAAATTATTGTCCTCAGAGCGAGGAGTAACTAAAGCTCAAACGCCTATTTAAACTTATTTATTTGCAAACAATCTCTCAAAAAAGAAATTTAGAGGATTTATGGCTGGCAGGGGTATTGTCAACTTAACTTAAGGGAAGAGATAGAATACAGAATTACGCCTTGATTTTTCTCGTTGAACTCATGTATTCTCGCCACCGCTTTCCCGCCGAAATTATCAGTTACTGTGTTTGGCTCTACTACACCTTTCCACTCAGCTACCGGGACATAGAGAAAATGATGCTGTACCGTGGGATTGAGGTAACCTACGAGTCGATTCGGGAATGGTGTCAGAAATTTGGGCAGCAATACGTGAATCAACTGCGGTGCCAACGTCCTTATATTGCGGACAAGTGGCATCTTGATGAAGTAGTGGTCACGATTAAGAAACAGCAATACTATCTCTGGCGGGCAGTGGATTCTGAGGGGAACGTGCTGGATGTACTGCTCCAACGGCGGCGAGACACGAATGCGGCAAAGCGATTCTTCCGTAAACTCTTGAAGAAGCAAGGCTTCGTGCCACGCGCGATCGTCACCGATAAGTTAAAGAGCTATGAAGCCGCTAAAAAACAAGTGATGAAGAACGTGGAGCATCGACAGCATAAAGGGTTAAACAATCGAGTCGAGAATTCGCATCAACCGACGAGAATACGAGAGCGACGAATGCGACGATTCAAATCTCCCGGGCAAGCACAACGATTTCTATCTTCATTTGAACCGATTCGCCAGCACTTTCACCCCAAGCAACATCTACTTACCGCCCAACGATACCGAGAACAACTGCGCCAACGATTTGAGGATTGGCGAGAAGTCGCTTGTCCCAAACCTGCTGCTTAACATCAGCCAAGCTGGCTACTCAGGAATCATCATGCCGATTTTCGGATTTTTCCCATTAAGTTGACAATACCTTGCTTAACGAAGTTATCGCACCTCCCTGGTTGACTGACAAAACTAATCAACTCGGTATTGATACGTCCGAATTGTGAACTCCAACTGATAACTCCGACGTTCATGCTGTTGACGCGAAGCCATGGCGGGTTCAGGGTCTTTGTTACCCGTCAATCGGACGCAACGGATGAGTCGCCAACCGTTTTCCAAGGCTGCTTTCACCCAGTCCCAGCCAATCCGAAAATAGCTATGGCCGCGAAACCAGTGGGGGTCTACCCACCGCCGTTGCCCTCGAGCGACGACTTCAACCCCTTGGGCAGTGACGTACAGGGTTGCTACAGCCAAAATGAACCAGAGCCGAGAGAGGGCACAACGGGAGCGAATATCGGATTTGTGCACATTCCAACCATTGGACTGGTCATCCAAGAAATTCTCCTCAATATCGAAGCGCCAGCCGTATTCCTGAAAGCTTTGTAGGGTAGTTGGCTCATCACTGACGATAGCCCAAAACTCACCATTGACGTTGTTACACCCGAACACCAGAGGAAGCGTAAATATTTATTGTGAAATTTGGGTTTTCATAGTATCTTATTCTCACAGGATACAAGTGGGAAGTTTTGGTAATGGATTACGAATTCCGGGTGGTTGTCGAAAAAGTTGCTGTCTCCAACCAAAAAGTTATCAAGCGAGACACCATCAAAATCTACGACATTAAAAAGCCGAAATCAATCCTAGACTTAGGCCTGCGACATCAAGAGCAGATTTCTCTGCTGACTAAAGTGCAAAACGCGTTCTTAGCTGAGCAATCTCCCTTAATCGATTCAGGATTCGATGCCTGCCCCCAGTGTGGAGCAAAACTCTCCAAAAACGGATTTATGTCGTCCAACTTTCATGCTGTTTTCAGCGACCACAAGTTGCGCATTCAAAAGCATTGCTGCAAAAACTCCAATTGTAATTGGCAGAGTACACCGACCACGAGCACGGTGTTTGGCAGCGATACCCATCCTGAGTTAGTGAAATTGCAATGTGAGCAAGGGGCATTGCATAGTTACCGCCAGGCAGAGGACAACCTCGGGAAACTCAACTATCAACGTCGCAGTGTCAATAACCACGTCCAGATTCAACACATCTCCAACTCTGTGGGAGAGCGGCTATCTCATAAGAATCAGAAACCTCCGACAAGAGAGGAGATTTCTGTCCCTGCTGAGAAGTTGATTGTGCAAGTTGATGGTGGTCATATTCCTACCAAAGACAAAGGCAAACGGAGCTTTGAAGCTCTGTCTGCTGTCATCTATCGACCGAGCAGTCTGGAGTATGTCGATCAACACCATCAGCAAATTACTGATAAAAGTTGTGTGGTTTCTGCCCTTGATGACGACCTGAAAACCATCAAGACGTACCTGTACCATGCAGCACTGAAACAGGGGCTAAGTCAGCAAACGCGTGTGACTGCAATAGCCGATGGTGCGCATAACTGCTGGTCTGTCATTTCTGTCCTAGAACCTGATTGCCAAACCATAGAACCGATTTTGGACTGGTTTCACATTGCCAAAAAATTCCAAAATCTCAAAAATGCTTTAGGTGAAGCCTGCAGCGAATCCATTGAAAATGCGAAGTGGACTCTCTGGCATGGAGAAGCAGAAGAGACTCTGCGAAAAATCGCCTTAATCCGCGACCACATCACTGATGAAAACAAACGGTCTAAGCTTCAGGGATTGCATGATTATCTGGAAAACAATTTGGATTATCTGGTAAATTATGACCAGCGGCAGAAAGCCAATCTAGTATTCACCAGTCAAGTGGCAGAATCCCATATCGATTCCATCATCAATGCCAGACACAAGCGGAAACAGAAAATGCAATGGACTCGAGAAGGAGCACACAATGTTTTGCAAATTCGAGCCAGCATGGTGAGTCAAGAGTGGTCAGAAAAATGGCTAGAGTTTGTGTTGCCCCAGAAGGAAAAAGCAGCTTAACAATCACCTCTTTTCATATTAAATATTTACGCTTCCATCGAGTTTGAGCAAGTCTGACTATTGACTCAGGTTTTCTATTTGCTGCTGGAGAAAATTAGCACGTCTACTATCACCCAGCAAAGTGTATCCATTTTTGGCTTGAGAGTACCAGTTGATTGCCTGCTTGTTGTTATCTGTTGCAGCATAGACTTCTCCCAGTCCAAATTGAGCTAATGTCCTCTGTTCTAATTCTTCACTACCTTTGGCAAGTTTAATTGCTGTCAAGTAGTTGTCTGCTGCTTTCTGGGCTAGTCCAGTTTGCCAGTAAATATTTGCCAACGAGCGATAAACTATGGGCGATCGCTTACCTTGCCGCACTAATGTCTCCAAGGTGGCGATCGCATCTGCACTCAAGTTGTAGCTTTTGAAGGTTTCGGCAGTCAGACCATAAGCTTGAATTGTGTTTTGTGGTATGACGTAGTGGCTGTAAAAATTTGCCAGCATCAAGGCAGTTGCTTGTTCACTTATTCCTAATTTAGTAATTTTAGTTACTTCTGCTTGGATAGCTGCCACCTCAGATTTACGTAACACTCTGAAGTCTATATTGGATGTTCCCTCATCCTGGGATGATTTACCAGTATTTGCCTTGATAATTAGTGAATACTTTGCTCCTGATTGTAATGGAGGTAAGCCAGGGTAATCTAGAGAAGTTTTTTTAACTTGCTTTTGCCATACTACTCCTGTAGAACTAAGTAATGTGACTGAATATTGCGTAGCTTTAGGTACAGCATTCCATCGAAAAGTAGGGGTATTGCTCAACAGTAGGGTGTGGCGTGGTGCAATCAGGTAAGGAATGAGGGGATTAGTGCCACCTAAAGTCCCTGAAGGTGGTGGCGCTTTGACAATTACGGCATCCCAGACGGGACAGATTGTTTTTAAACCTGATGGCACTCCTATCGGAACAAGCGGTTTAGAGAGATTAGGGCAAACGACTCTGACTCTGACACCTTTGTCAGGTTTGATTTGATCCCCCTGACTTAACTCTGTCCCAACTGCGACGGGTTGAAAATCTGACCAATCAGAGCGCTTGAGCAATACTCTGCCTGTAGTGGAGTCAATTCTAGCAGAGTAGGCAACTGCTTTTGGCTGACTTTGAGCGATCGCAGGTTTCGCTATCCCTAGCATCACTGCTCCTAAGACCAAGATTTTGGCAGTTCGTTTCGAGTATTTCATTTCTTGTTTTCCTGTTGCGCCAAATGTTGCGCCAAACGTTTCTGAGCAGTAATAACCCAACCATCTTCATCGGTACTAGATGCAATATCAGCATATTGGTTACAAGCTTCCCATTCTTTGAGAGCGCCTTTTTTATCCTTTTGGGCTTCCATTACTTGTGCTAATAAACAGTGAGGTGCAGCAATGTTTTTTGTTATTTTGGCAGATTTTTGTAAGTCAATTGCATCCTGTAGTTTTACTTCTGCATCTGGGTAATGACCTTGCATTAGCCTTGCCCAACCTAGATTTTTGAGTAAAGCATATTTAGTTTCTGCACTAAGCTTTAACTTCTGTTCATCAGCCAAGGCTTTTAACAGCAAGTTAACCGCAGCAGGATAGTTTTTGTTGAGGATGTAAAGACGAGATAAATTATTGATGGCATCGGGAATATTATCTTGTGCTGCAATCTGGTACTCGGTACGAGCAAGATCGAGTTTTTGCAGTTCTTCGTAGAGTACACCTAAGTGAAAGTGAGCCAGGGCATCATCAGGATTGAGTTTGATTGCTCGTTGATAGTTCTGTTCAGCACTTCCCCAGTCACGTTCATTGAAGTTGCCGATGCCCCATTTAGTGTATTGGGTGGCAATTTGTGGCAGAGATAGCCGCAAACCTAACAAGCCAATTAGTAATAGGAGTGAAAACCCCGCACTAATTTCATGCCAAAATCGCTCTGGGATATTCCTGCTTTTAAGAGTGCGCTTGTAGGCTTCCTGTCCTGCTACGGTAAGTGCGCCGCCAGCAGTCAGCAAAGTCAAAATACTCTGTGTACTAACTGCCAATGCGCCAAGTGTATCAGGTCCACCTGTGAGAAATCGAGATGAAATGTCTCCCACTAAACCAAGAGAAATAGTCAATGAAGAAAGAGAAACAGCACTCCAAAACCAATCAAGCCGATCCCAAAATTTGACTGGTTTTTTGTCAGGTTCTAATGACCACCACCATGCTTCTTTGGGAGGATTAAAGCTATTTTGCCAGTCAGAATTTTTGCGGATGGTTGCGACGAGGACTGCATGTTCTTTGAGTTTCTTGTCTAGTTCTGCGATCGCTGCTAAACTCTCTCCATTCGTCTGTGTAGTATCTGCCAGCGCTGCTTGCACTTCGTCTCGCGCTGTGAATACTTCTAAAATTTGCGTAGGAGTAAGTTGCGGTTTTGCCTCTTCTGGTTGTGTTGGTTTAGTAGCATCTGCAACGGGCTGAGAACTTGCTAACTGGTGAGGATTTGTGGATGAATCAATAGTAGTTTTGAGTTGCTCAACTGCTGTTTGATAACGTTTGATTGCCTGTTGCAAACGAGAGCCAGTCATAAGCTGCTAAAAGGAGAGAGTTTAAGTTTTGTGTCATCTATTTTGCGTCGCCAATGAGAGTAAATGCCGCCCAATCTTTTGGGTTAGGATGTTGTTTCATAGTTGTAAGCATTGCTTGGCGTAACGCCTGCGCTTTATCCTGTTTGCGATCAAGCCAGTTGCGATAAAATTCTGTCATCAATTCAGCAGTTGGTGCATCGGGTACTGACCACAAAGAGACAATGACGCTGGGTGTACCAGCAGTAATTAGAGAACGGGATAGACCAATTACGCCATCGCTAGTAATGCGACCGCGACCAGTATCACAAGCACTTAAAACGACTAATTCTGCATTTAGCTTCAAATCTAGGATTTCGCTAGCAGTGAGTAAGCCATCGTTGATTTGACCATTACCAGATGGAGCAAGAGCGATCGCTCCTGGTACACCTAATCCTCTTACGTCATCTAACAACCCATGTGTTGCTAAATGAATTATCTTAGCTTGCGATAGCTTGGGTAACATTTTGGCTTTTGTGGCTTGATTTCCTGTAAATGCCTTAGTTTTAAATAGTTTGGCAATTTCATTTGCTTCTTGTTCTGCACCTGCCAAGTTAGACAACTGCTGCGGTGGATTGCCAAGTTTTGTTGTGACTTTAGGCATTGTAGGATTACCGACAACCAATGCTGCTTGCAAATCTGCGGGACGTGGCTTGAACCTTTGTTGATGGGTTAAATCTAGAACTTGAATTGCAGGTGCAGTGAGAATTGTATGCTTTTCAATCAAATATTTACCATTAGCATCCTGTAAGCCTGCAAAGGGAACTAGAAACAGTTCACCGTGAGGAATGAAAATGACGTGAGAGTTTGGATCTTTGGGGAGGAGATCGGCGATCGGATCAATTAGTAATTTGTGTAATTGCTGTAATTGTTTTTTCTGATCTGCTGTATCAACTACAGACTCTATCTCGATGCTTGCACGTCCTCTAACACCAATGGACTCACGGCTACTAGTAACAAGATTTGCTAGAGAAGTGTTTAAAGATTTTTTGAAGTCAATGGAGCGAAACTCTACCTTTCCCCTAGGTTGAACAACCCAAATGTATAAGTCTTTATCGGAAACGATGGAATATTCAACTACAGAGGCATTTTGCGTTTGGGCAGTTTGTTTGATTTGTTCAAGATTAATGTTGAATTTTTTTTGCAAAGATTCGTAATTCTGCTTTTGCAAATCGGGAGATAACCGGGATGCTAATAACTCAACAAATGCTTTTGCCCGTCCCCTTTCAGCCACTTCTAGCGCCCGATCTGTCTTCTTTTGAGTAACCAAGGTTGTTTGCAAAAATCGGTAAGCGGATTGTTGCGTTTCAAAGATGGAGATTTTATTTTGATCGGTTAATCCAGTTCGCAAGGATTCCAAAGCTTTTATAGCATCATAGAAAGCTTTTTCAGCTGCTATCAAATTACCAAAACTTAGGTATTGTACCCCGATGTTGTTCAAAGTTATGCCAATGCTTGGGCGATCGTTTAATTTTTGATGAATAGCTAAAGCTTGTTTAAAAAACTTCAATGCCTCCCGATCTTGTTCTGAAATATTGTATAATAGACCAATGTTGCTGAGAGTTTCGGCTTCGTTAGCACGTTCGCCCACTTCTTGGTGAATAGCTAAGGCTTGTTTAAAAAACTCCAGCGCTTTCTGAGGCTGTTTTAAAAAGAGATAAACACCACCAATATTGTTGAAATTAGTAGCAATGCTTGCTCTATCGTTTAATGTTTTGTTAATGGCTAGGGCTTTTTCATGGGCTTCCAGTGCTTCCTGGTAATGTCTTGATTTTTCGTAAACTAATCCAATGTTGTTGAATGATTGAGCTAATAATTTAGGCTCGCCAATCTTTTGAGCAATGGCTAAGGATTGCTGTAGGGATTCCAATGCTTTTTTATACTGCCCAATAGTGCGGTAATTCTCACCAATATTGCTGAGAGTTTCAGCTTCTTGAAGTAAATTATTTAATTTTTTGAAATACCAAAGCTTGCTCATAAAATTTCAGAGCTTTCTGATACTTCCCCGTCAGGTAATAATTTGCTCCTATTAAATTAAGGATAATACCTTCAAGCTTTTCATTTTCTACAGATTGAGCAGTAGCTAAGGCTTCTTGTAAAAGAGATAATGCATTTTGATAATTACCAGAACTTTGATAAGATACACCGATGTTGTAAAGGGTTTCGGCTGCCTTAAGATGATTGCCCATTTTTTTATGAATAGCTAGGGCTTGCTGATAATAATCCAAGGCTTTTTCATACTTTCTCCGATTCTTGTAAATACCACCAATATTGTTAAGAATATTTCCTTCTATACTAATGCGACCTAATTCTTTACTAATAGCTAAAGCTTGGTGATAAGCTCCCAACGCTTGAGAATCGTTGTTTAAATTATTATAAGCTGTCCCTATATTATAGAGACCTATGGCTTCACCTTGGCGATCGCCTATTTCTCGCCAGACGATCAGAGCTTTTTGAAAATTTGCCAATGCCTCTGAAAACTTTCTGCTTTCAAGTTGTTGTAAACCTTCTTTAGTAAGTCGATTTGCTTCTGTGTGGCGTTCTGCAATTTTGCCTTCTGTCGCAGTTGGTAACTGTGCCAGAGCCTGTTTAAATTCTGGGTATATTCCTATCAATTGTCCAGAGAACACAAGAATGAATAACAGGCTTAGACGAAAACTATGATGTAGTGACATATTGAGACTGCTCCTAGCGAGCAGGAAATAATTTGATTCTGTTTTGTGGGTCGTCCGTATTGCATCTAAACTCCATCATTTACCTCAAACGTGATTGACATGGCTGCCATCTGTCTTGTATCAATCTGACGAATACCTGGAATAGAAACTGTTTCGCTACCACGACTACCCTCGTCTAAGTCATCCAGCAAACTAGCGATCGCCTCTGCTGGCTCCTTATTCAGAGCAACAGGCAATCCTCTTTCTTTAGGTTGCTCTACTGCCAAAGCACGCAATAGTTCGATAGCTCTTGTAAGCGGTGTTGTACTGGCAATTACCAATACTTCTGCAATCCCTGGATCTTTGCCGATTTTAAATTTATAGTTTTCTCCCCGATCGTGATCGGGGATTTGAATTTCCTGTTTTGCTGGAACTGGTGCAACATCTTCATTACCTGGTAACGGCGAGAGGACTGTTAACTCCCCATCAACACTAATCAGCAACACACTAATATAAAGGTCATGCGGCTCATTATTGGCTACCAAAAATTGCACCTCGGTTCCTGGTTGCAATTTCTGAGCATTGGATGCCTGCGATGTTGTCCCTCTAGTGCTGCTGAGACTTCTAATTGCTCCTCCCCGCACGGTGAATGATTCTGCTAAAATTTGACTACCGTCTACCCTTTGCATAGCTGCTGATACTGCAAGCTTTGATGAGGTGGTATTTAACGTCAGCTTGACTATTCGAGCTGCTAGTAAAGATTTGAGTTTGGCTTGCAATCGCTCGATCGCATCAGTTACTTTTTCATTTGGGGTTCCGGCGGAACCAGGAATCAGATCCAGTGCGGGTGAAAACAGTGCAATGCTACCAACTTGGGGTAGGTTTTTCACCTTTAGCTTTTGCAGTTGTTGATAGTAGGATTTGGTGACGCGACCCAAGATATATTGCACTTCTTGTTGCAGTGGCACTGCATGAATGCGTTTGAGAGATTGAAGTGCCTGCTTTGCTTGCTCTGCCTCCTGTCCCAAAGAGGAATCAAGCCCAATGTCGAGGGTGAGGTTGCTGGGGATAGCCCGCGATCGCTCTTGCAAGAGTGTCCCTGGTGCGATCGCTCCCCTGTTGGCTGTCTGGATTAGTTTGCCTTGTGCGCTGAGTTGTTGTCGTGACTCAATTTGTACTTGCCCTTGTTCTCGCCCTTGGTTATTCACCACCGTAAAAGTTGCACCCCTTCCAAAGGCTTTTAAACTCCGAGGATCTATGCCTCCTAAGAACAAATCAACTTGATTTCCTTGTACTTTGGTAACTACTGCCTCGGCTGGTGTGTTTTTTCGGTTAAGAAAGTAAACTGCTTGCTTGCCATTATTACTTCCCTGTTTGACGTTGAATTCTGGTTGTTGCACAAAACCAGAATTCGGGAAATACTCTCGCAGTATTCTTTCTGTGGTGTTTGTTGTGCTTATCATCAACTGATTCACCGACTCAGCCCCCGTTTGTTGCCAAAGATAGCGGCTGAGGATATACGTAAAAACACCACATGGTGTATCAGCAAAGCGTGTATCAATCGCTGACTGGTTTCGTTTAGCAGCAGCAAGCATAACTCCTTTTGGCACACCTTGTTTACGCAACTTAACAAAGTCTGAGTTGGTTAACTTCAGCTGAGACATCAGTTGTTTTTGATACTCTTGTTCTTGGTCACTTGCCAAGAGTTGGATTTTCGGGTTTGCAATCCTCAGCAATTCTTGGTCGCCAGGACGTGATCGCACTGTTAAAATTCCTTTGCGTGCGCCTCCTGAATGACAGCTATCCAATACAAAGGTGATGTTTTCTGTGTTGATAGCTTGCATTAATAACCATAGGGTATGTCCGGTAATATCATTTACCTTGCCTCCTTTAGTGGTATATCCAGGTGGGAGGTTACTGTCGATGGGTACAATCGTGCTGACTCGTCCATCCTCAAAAACTTTATCTGGATCGGCAACTTGGGAACCATGTCCAGAGAAGTGAAATACTACGACATCTCCTGGTTTTGCCCATTTCATTAAATGATCTTCAAAGGCTTGTAAGATATTTTCACGGGTTGCTTCTTGGTTATGTAGGATACGGATGTCGTCAGGTTGAAAGCCAAAGAGGTTGATTAAAAGTTCTTTCTGAATCTGGGTATCATTGACTGCTCCTTCCAGTGGATACCATTGAAAATCACCTACCTTTAAGTAATCATTAATACCCACTAACAAAGCTCGTTTGCGGGAAGTATTTTGCGCTAAAACTTTGGCATAACGTATAGCTTGTTGCTCAATTTCTACTTGGCTCAAACCAAGAGTAGCTAGCATCGAGCCAGCGAATTGTAAAAAATGACGACGCTCGATCGGGGGCATGACCACTCCTTAAATTCTGATGCCATAACTCAAGGCAATTTCTCTTGAGGTAGTACATATCTACAGGAGTACGATCGCACACTCCTGAAAAATTTTAAGCAAAATAAACAATGTTATTGCTCTATTTTACTGACGAGTGTTAACGCTATTCATTAATTAAAAATAATATGTATTCATTTTAACAATTATCATCAGTAATATTAAGTAGTTAAACATAAGTACTTATTTTGAAAAATAAGCAAAACCCAGATAAGACAGGGTATAAAGGAGATACATTTTTTACATTTCATTGTATTTTTCTACTTACTTACCAAGATATTCGATTTTTTTCCAGGCTTACTTAAAGAGCAATTTTGTCAAGAAATTTTACGAAATCGACATCTTTTCAGAAAAGGAAAGACTTGACCTTGAGGTAATATTTGATGCTGCCAAAATATGAAATTACAAAGCACTAGCAATTAACCTGCGAGTGATGTCACTGGTTGAGGCACGCTGCTAGGGAGGAATCATGTCTGAGATTAATAGCTGCCAGTTGCTACAGCTCGCTAGATTTGTGCTGACAGCTTCGGGATTGAGGCACTTTCAGCTCCAGCGGCAGGGGAAGTGCCATGTACAGATTTTGATTCAAGGTTGTTTGTTCCTTTCTGCCTTTTCTTGCCTCACCACCTTTGTGGCAATAACAAATCTCACTGCTTTAGCACAGACTGTTCCACCGCTTCCTCCCACTAACGATCCGAGTCGAATTGAGCGAGGCATTGTCAACTTAATAGGATAAATCCGAAAATCGGCACGATGATTCCTGAGTAGCTAGCTTGGCTAATTTTAAGCAGCAGGTTTCAGACAAGTGATTTCTTGCCAATCCTCAAATCGTTGGCGCAGTTGTTCTCGGTATCGTTGTGCAGTGAGTTGATGTTGGTTGGGGTGAAAATGTCCTCGAATTGGACCAAAAGTGGAAAGAAATCGTTGGGCTTGCCCTGGGGATTTGAATCGCCGCATTCGTCGCTCTCTCACTCGTGTCGGAGTCGTGAGAATTCTCGGCTCGATTATTCAATCCCTTGTGTTGTCGATGCTCCACGTTCCTCAAGACTTGCTTCTTCGCCGCTTCGTAGCTCTTGAGTTTGTCGGTGACGATTACCCGGGGCACGAAGCCTTGTTTCTTCAGCAGCTTGCGGAAGAACCGCTTTGCCGCATTCGTGTCTCGATGTTGTTGCAGCAGGACATCCAGCACGTTGCCATCCGCATCCACTGCCCGCCACAAATAGTATTGCTGTTTCTTAATCGTGACCACTACTTCATCAAGATGCCATTTGTCTGCAATGTAAGGGCGCTTACGCCGCAGCTGATTCGCGTATTGCTGTCCAAACTTTTGGCACCATTCCCGAATCGACTCGTAGGTTACCTCAATCCCACGGTACAGCATCATTTTCTCAATGTCTCGATAGCTCAAGGGAAAGGTGTAGTAGAGCCAGACACAGTAGCTGATAATCTCGGCAGGGAATCGGTAGCAACGATAAGGATTTGTACTCATCCCATCATCTTACCCCAACTCCCCTCCGTCAAGTTGACAATACCCCTAGATGAATTTGAGGCTCTACCTCAAACTATCACTGTGCGAGAAATTTACTACTACATTGTGATTCCTGGATTTCGCACAGGGCGAGTCAGTTTAATCACTACTCTTTTAGAGCCAACCACCTATTCTACCCGAGAAATTGTGAGGCTTTACGGTCAAAGATGGGATGTTGAACTAGATTTAAGACATCTTAAAACTACTTTGGGCATGGATGTTTTACGATGTAAAACTCCCTCTATGGTACGCAAAGAAATTTACGTTTATTTACTGGCTTACAATCTACTTCGGAGTTTGATGTGGTTGGCAGGTACTACTCACGCCACTTCGCCGTTGCGCTTGTCGGTGCAAGGCACACGCCATCATTTAAACAACTTTATTCCCCCATTATTAGCTGCTGATTCAACAAAAGTAGAGCAGATTTATCACACTTTACTCAAAGTTATTGTTCACAAGTCTGTTCCGCTTCGCCCAGGCAGAAGTGAACCCAGAGCCCGGAAACGCCGCCCCAAATCCTACCCTTTGATGCAGCAGCCTAGACGTCAATTACGCCAACAATTGCAAACGGCTTGATACATCACCATTTGGGCTTAACTTAGTGCCATTCACTCTAGAGGCGTTGTTTAAATTTGAGGTTATCTGCCACTGCTGAGGGCGATCATTGAGGGGAGATTAGGCGCGGTACATGGGTTTACCTAAAGCCTGCCCCGTTCTGAGAACACACAACCTCATGAGTCAACTTCTCATCCCGCGACCAACTGGTTTTGACCGCAGCCCACGGCGTAAATAGAAGGTTCGTGTCATCAGGTGCAACCTTGTAAAGTTTTTTAAAAATGACTGATTTTTTAAGCTTGATTGATAAGAAATACAAATAATGACTTTAAATCTACTTTGACAAGTTTGGTTCAACTACATCAGGGAAACTTTCAAAGTTGCGTCGTACCCAATCCATTCCAACTTCATTGTTGAGTTTAATTTTCTGAGGGGTATCCGGATAAATCTTACCTAAAATGTCTGCATCTTGATTGATGACCAGATCTGCGAGCTTCAGAATATTCTGTTTCAGCAGATGGACGATCGGGCTGTGAGCTTTGCCAAACATAAGCACATAGGTTCGAGTGTGAGTCTCAGATTCTGGTATGAATAGATGACATTGCTTGATGGTGGCAATTGGAGACTTACCGTGAAAAATGACTA
This sequence comes from Chroococcidiopsis sp. SAG 2025, assembly GCF_032860985.1. Classification (GTDB taxonomy): domain Bacteria; phylum Cyanobacteriota; class Cyanobacteriia; order Cyanobacteriales; family Chroococcidiopsidaceae; genus Chroococcidiopsis. The sequence continues at coordinate 295,594 of NZ_JAOCNC010000003.1, read as the reverse complement.
ATGCTGGAAAAAAGTTTTCCAGATGAGCACTGATTATTTTAGGAAGTGCAAGAATGGCTGGATTTTTCAAAATATCTTGCAGTTTCGATTTTGTTCTGGGCATATCATAATAGGCATGGGAATGATGCCCGCGATCGATAAACTGCTTAAATTGCACTTCTTGAATTTCAAATAAGGTACGGTGAGTACCGTTTTGATGATTGTAATCATGCATATTAAGCAGCATGGTCAGTAAGTCAGTTTTGACGCTGCGGTCGCCAGTAAATCCAATAAACTCATACTGTGCTGCAAACTCATTCAGGATCTCAGGAATAGGGATTTTGGGTTCACACCCTCCATACGACCAGATAAAATTCCCCTGGATGATTAGCTCTAAAGGTTGCAATTGAGGTAATGTTTTGTTACCTGATCCAGGTAATGTAGTGCAACCGTCTGAGTCAAACTGAAGCGCATGAAACGGACACACAACATTGCTTGTACCATTACTCTGCACCTCACACCATCCTTCTGACAGCATCGCTCCCATATGAGGACAAACATTAGGCAAGGCATGAACTGCGCCAGATGCATCCTTCCACATCACATAGTCAGCACCATACAGGAAAACCTTCCGAGGTTGATTCACGGTTAGCATTGATTCGTGCGCTAATAACCAGGGCGCACCAGTTAGCATTGACTGCATGGCGTTCTTCCTAAAAGTAAAATTGTGAAAGATTCCTCGCGTTCTTAGCATATGACAGATTATTCACGTTCGTCAAGCAATCAGGAATCAAATAATTTCCGTCGTCAACCAAAGCAGCAGCGTGGGAGGGAGCGGGTTGAAAAAATTTTAGATGCAGCAGCCGTTGTATTTGATGAGGTGGGGTACGAATCGGCAACCACTCATCTGATTGCTGCTAAAGCAGGAACAGCCATCGGTTCCCTTTACCAGTTTTTTCCTGATAAAGCAGCCATTTTTAAGGCAATGGAGCTACGTCATGTAGAGCGAGTGAAAACATTTTGGGCACAGGTAGACATTCCAACCATTGCCCAGCTATCTCTCCGCGCCATGATTCACAATTTAGCAGTAGCAGTTGCGGAACTCTTTGAGCAGCCAGTATCGCGAGTGGTGTTTGTGCAATTTTATGTATCACCTCAGATTTTGCAGGCGATCGACGAGAGCATGACTCAGGAGGCGATCGATTTTATGGCAACAATTCTAGGACAACGAAATTCAGCTATATCAACGGAACAGTGCCATTTATTAGCAGAGGTCTGTGTCCATAGTAGTAATGCAGTCATGCTGGCAGCGCTTCGCAGTGCTAAGCAGGAACACCGCCAACGGTTGATTCAACAGATCGAGGATTTGATGGTGTCATACTTAGAACCATATGTGGGCGATCGCCAGAATGACAATGTAATGAAAGTAATGGTTTGCCCGCACTGCCAATCCAGTAACTTGTTTAAGAATGGATACCGACGAGGGAAGCAATGTTATCGCTGTAAGGACTGTGGTAAACAGTTTGTAAAAACTCCTCGATAACCAGCTTGGAGCTGATTTTAATGAAATAAGTCTGATGAGAAGCGATCGCGGTATAACAACGCCCATGCACACCGACCGCCAGGTATTGTCAAATTAACGGGGTTGGCAGGAGTAGCTGTAGCGACCCACAATACTAAAGGATTAGGACCACAATCAGCGCTATTTTAAGACCCAATCTGAGCCAGAAATCAGCTTGTTTGCAAGCCAAGATGATTATGTTTGCAAGCCGCTAGTGTGATTCGTTCTGTCGAAATGAGTAGAAATATTCGGGGATGACAGGCAAGGTAAATAGAAGGGATTATTCCCAACCGAACCTTGACAACTCAGTTTTTCGTGATGGTGTAATTCCATCCCTCCAGGTGCAGGAGTGACAGCGAGTCCCCTATCTCAACAAGGTGGTTCCTTGTTGGGGTAAAGCGGGGAATCATGGCGGTAACTACTAGCCTAATGCGGAATCCCGCCAAGCATAGCTGGTCATGGATAGGAATACAAATCTCTTGACTGAATCATCGTAATGCAAAACAAGCCAAAAGGCTGTGAGGCTTGTCCCAAAAGGGAGAGGATAAGTGGTTGGCTGATTAAGCGGCAGACCAATATGCACTCACAATAAACCCGGTGAAGAGAGAGAATCCTAAAACCAGCGTCAAACGAAAAATTGGGAACGAAGTAACTCCCTAATGCGCTCTCAGAAAATGGTCGATTTCCTGAGTAGGTAGCCAACCGCAAGCCTTCAGGGGGAAGGATTGCCTCAGAAGCCAACGCCTCTTTGTAATGAGGAGGATATGCAGACGGAGGCACGGTGACTTGGATAGTAGAGGTACAAGTAGCAATGTATACGTCTAAAACGAGTGTAAAGACTACGGTGGAATGGAATGCTATCCCCTGGCGAAAGCACCAGAGGAAGGTATTTAAGTTGCAAAAGCGCATTTACAAAGCCTCGCAGCGTGGTGATGTCAAAGCAGTCCGAAAACTCCAGAAAACTTTGTTACATTCCTGGTCAGCTAAGTGTTTAGCGGTGCGTAGAATAACACAAGATAACCGAGGAAAAAAAACCGCAGGAGTGGATGGCGTAAAATCGTTGTCCCCAGCAGCACGTCTGACATTGGTAAATTCCTTAAAACTAGGAAATAAAGCTACCCCCACTCGAAGGGTGTGGATACCAAAACCTGGTGGTCGGGAAGAATTTCGCCCGTTATCAATACCTACAATTTTTGACCGTGCCTTGCAAGGTCTAGTAAAATTAGCCTTAGAACCTGAATGGGAAGCCCGTTTTGAGCCAAACTCGTTCGGTTTTCGACCAGGAAGAAGCGCCCATGATGCGATTCAGGCAATATTCAACACGATTAAGTTCAAACCTAAATATGTGTTGGATGCCGATATTGCGAAATGTTTTGACAAAATTAATCACAATGTTCTGCTGTCAAAATTAAATACATTCCCCACCATCTGCCGACAAATTCGTGCATGGTTAAAAGCGGGAGTGATTGATTTCTCCGAATATGCTTTGAGGGAGAAATCTGACAACACAACAACATCAATGGGTGTTCCACAAGGGGGTACGATTTCGCCATTATTAGCGAATATAGCCCTCCACGGCATGGAAAATAGAATTAAACAAGTTGCTTTAAGTCTACCCGGCTCTCTAGCGACGAACTATACAGCAATAAGCTTAATTCGATTTGCAGATGATTTCGTCATTCTGCATAAAGACCTTGCCGTTATCCAAAGATGTCAGCAGATTATTAGTGAGTGGTTAAGCGAATTGGGGCTGGAATTGAAACCAAGTAAAACCCGAATATCCCATACACTTAATATGTATGAAGCTCGGGTTGGTCTTGATTTTCTGGGTTTCACTGTCCGACAATTTCCTGTTGGAAAATATCACAGTGGTAAAAGCTCAAACGGAAAATTACTTGGTTACAAAACTCTGATTACCCCAAGTAAAGCAAAGCTGAAGACACACACGCAGAAGATAGGTAAATTGATTAATGGGCATAAATCAGTACCACAATCTGATTTAATCGCTCATTTGAATCCCGTCATCCGTGGATGGACAAACTACTACTCAGGTGTCGTCAGCAAACGCATATTTAACCAGGCTGATACAACTTTATTCAGCCAGCTAAAAGCATGGGCAGAACATCGTCACCCTAATAAATCTTCCTGGTGGAGTTGTCAAAAATATTGGCAATCTGTTGGGTCGGATAACTGGGTATTCAAACCCCACAATCAGAAGATTCGTTTACTAAAGCACCGTGAAACTCCAATTGTGAGACACATACAAGTGCAAGGAAGCCGAAGCCCGTTTGATGGTGATTGGGTTTATTGGAGTTCTAGAATGGGTAAACATCCTGAAGCGCCAAAACGGGTGGCAACACTCCTAAAGATGCAAAAAGGAAAATGTACTCACTGTGGACTGTTTTTCAATGATGGAGATTTGATAGAAATCGACCATAAAATCCCCCGTTTTTCATGCGGCAAGGATAGTTATGATAACCTTCAATTACTTCATGGACATTGCCACGATGTGAAAACGGCAGCAGATAATGTTGCTGTTACAGTTCAAGAGATAGATGAGGATTATCTCAACCGTAATCCCTTTTAACTCTGAGTTAATAGGTGTGTTTGACAAGCACCAAGTTACTGAGGAGCCGTGTGAATTTAAAAGTTCATGCACGGTTTTGTAGCCGAGTCAGGGGGGCGACTCCCTGGCTTAGGCATCCATCTATGCTGCTATGCTTCGCATCATGCTCAGACGACTAGCGTAAGAATTTATACTTCTCAGACATCCTCTCAAGTCGGTGCAACGCTATCTCAAGCAACTCTGAGAGAGCCTTCTGCTCAAGAATGTGCCGCCCCTACGACGGATTTGATTGTCCAAGTCGATGGTGGACACATTCCGGTTAAACAGAAAGGGAAACGCAGTTTTGAAGCTTTGTCTGCCATTGCGTATCAACCTGACAATATTAAACAGGTGGATCAAAACCATCGACAGATTACCAATAAGACCTGTGTCGTTTCAACCCTCAATGACGAGTTGGATACCATCAAAAGTTTCGTGCTAAATGCTGCCCACAAGCAAGGAATGACAGAACAGACAAGGGTAACAGGTCTAGCAGATGGTGCCAATAATTGCTGGTCTGTGGTACTGTCCCTGAAATCTCATTGTTTAGATTTAGAGTGTATTCTGGACTGGTTCCACATTGGACAAAAGTTTCAGAATGTTAAAAACGCACTTGGTGAATCTTTTGAGGAATCCCTGGATAGCGTGAAATGGGCTGTCTGGCATGGTGAAGTCCAAGCAGCTCTTACAAAGTTGAAATTGCTCCAAGACAACATTACTGATAATGCCAAGCAATCCAAGATTCAGGGATTGCTTGGTTATTTGAAGAACAATCTTAATTATCTCATCAATTATGAGCAGCGGAAAAATTCAGGGAAAGTCTATACTAGCCAAACTGTAGAATCGCAGATTGACTTACTGATTAATGCACGACATAAGCGGAAACAAAAAATGCAATGGACCAGAGAAGGAGCGCATAATGTCTTGCAAATTAGAGCCAAGATGGAGAGTCACGAATGGAATAGACAATGGCAAGACGCCGTCCTGGAAGCTCTAATTGGTGCAGCGTGAAGCTAATTATAGCATAATAATCTCTTCCGCTTCCTACTGTCATCGGCTTCGCCTGAAACCAGCTTGAGATGTAGAAACCCGCATAACTCCAAGTGAAGCTCGCATTTGGAGTAGAAGGGTATGCTTGAAGAGACATTCGACCCGCTTCCGGAAGAGGAGCGGGAAGAGCTTGGATTCACTACCTGTGATAAGTCCCATGAAAAACACGATTGGATGCCGAGTGAATAAGAATTCATTTGCGAGTCTATTACGATTCGAACGGCGCTGATTCGCTGGCTCGAAGAACCGCTTTCAGAGGAGTCATGAACGCTTAAGAATCGGCGCTTCCTAGAAGAGCTAAGGAACGAAGGTAGCTTCTAGAAGGTGACGGAGCGGGCACTCCACGCTCCGAGCACCGGTTTTCTCCCGATGCGGTTTTCACCCATCGCGCTCCGAAAATTCACGTTTTCTCCTGGTAGAATGAAGGGACGATGTTCGACGCCTCATACGGGCGTTTACGGTGATGCCCCGCACGAAGAAGAATGCAACTATTCCTGCTTCAAGAAAGTCCGACGCAATCAATGCTGAAGCTGCTTCAGAGCGGGAAATCCCGGCCGAGGAGGAAGAAAGAGTACCTGTCGCCGACGGCGAGGCGATAGTAGCTGACCTTCCTGATGATTCGCCTTTCGAGGCGAATCATGGGGGAGATGACATCGATATGCTACAGGATGAGGGACAAGTACGGGCGCTTGAGGAAATAGCGGACGAACCCGTGGTGAGTCCTGAGAGTGACGGCAGTGAAGGGGATGAGGTCGAAGAAAGCGCGCTTGTCGTAGCGGTGGCAGATGCGGAAATCATTACCAGCGAAGGTGGGGAGGAAAAGACGCCGCCCCTGACAGCAGAAGAAAGGGAGCGCTTTGTTACCCTCGAGCGGCAGGTGGAAGATTCGTTTCTTACTGCCGCAAGAGCGTTACAAGAGATAAGCGAGAGAAGGCTTTATCGAGAATCATACCCGACATTCGAGGACTACGTAAGGGACAGGTTCGACTTTACAAAGCGCCTTGCCTACTACTATATCGATGCGGCAAAAGTCGCAGACAATCTTTTCCAAAGTGAACTAAAAGTTCACATCATGCCGACAAGCGAAACACAGCTACGTCCCTTGAAAAGCCTCCCCCCCGAACAGCAAAGAGTCGTGTGGGAGAAGTCCGTCGAGAAGGCGAACGGAAAAGCCCCAAGCGGCGCTCTTGTGCAGCAAACGAAAGAGGAACTCTTTCCACCGGAAAGTGACGGAAAAGCTTCTCCCCCGACAATTGAAGTGGGAGACGTTTGTGTTATTCAGGGAACTACAAACGAGCTTCTTACCGAGCGCTGGGGCTACTGGACCATTGTCGATGAGATGACGAATGACGGCTCTGTCACCATCTCCCTTTACGATCGCGCTCGAATCGCTCCTGTAGCGCCTTCCGAACTCGTGCCTCTTCCATTCAAAGCGAAGGAAAAACGCGCTCGGAAAAAGCTTCTCGACCGCCTCCATACGATTGATGAGGGCTTAGGGGATGACGATCGGGCGGTAAAGCTTCTTGTCCGACATTTTGGCACTCTAAAGGCCCCATCTCTCACGCCGGTTGAAGAGGACATCCTGAGACTCCTTGAGCGTCAGGCAAGAAAGTCATCATCCGCCGAAGAAGAAATTTCAGAGGATGCTACATCGGAAAGCTGAAAAATCCCGGTTTCATATAAATTCATTGACTAAAGAGAGGTTTAAAATTAGCACACCAGAAATTCTAATGACTACTTTTGTTTGTGTTGCGATTGAGTTCTCAACTGGAATGTTTTAGGGCTTGTATTTCGCTAATGCTGTATCTTTCTACCGTAGCCCATGACAAACAAATCCTGCCCAGTAAATTGGGTGCTCAAAAGGATAAGGTTGAGCACATAAGTACTCAATCATGTCAAGCGTGTCTCCAATGCGAATAGTGACCCCTGCCCAATACTTGCGTTCCTGCTTTGTTGTCGCCTGTCTGCACTTGTTTTCTGCTTCATCGTAGTTCAGATTTAGCATTGCCTCGAGTTTAGGTCGATAGGTTTGGTCTAAAATACTGCCTGTCATTACTCGTAGTGTTTGTTGTGCTTGTTGCAGTGCTTGAGGGCGATTCATGTTTCCATGCCTCTGATGGCGATTTTGGTGATAGAGAATAGAGAAAATTGCTGTGGCCAGGTCATCAACCGACCACAAGGTGCTGATGACGCTTCTTGCCCCAGCACAGAGGAAGCCCGTTGCCAGCGTGAGCACGTCATCAGTATGATCGAGCGATCTACCCAATCCTGTCTCACAGCACGAGAGAAATACATCAGCTAATTGCGGCAGCCGCCAGGCGGGAGAGAGTAATTCTCCTAACGTAATGGCTCCATCGGCCAGCTCTAATTTGGATTCCAAAGGGTTATCTAGGCGAGACTGGGCATGATGACACGAGAGGAGCATCTGAAGGAAGCGTAAATATTTATTGTGAAATTTGGGTTTTCATAGTATCTTATTCTCACAGGATACAAGTGGGAAGTTTTGGTAATGGATTACGAATTCCGGGTGGTTGTCGAAAAAGTTGCTGTCTCCAACCAAAAAGTTATCAAGCGAGACACCATCAAAATCTACGACATTAAAAAGCCGAAATCAATCCTAGACTTAGGCCTGCGACATCAAGAGCAGATTTCTCTGCTGACTAAAGTGCAAAACGCGTTCTTAGCTGAGCAATCTCCCTTAATCGATTCAGGATTCGATGCCTGCCCCCAGTGTGGAGCAAAACTCTCCAAAAACGGATTTATGTCGTCCAACTTTCATGCTGTTTTCAGCGACCACAAGTTGCGCATTCAAAAGCATTGCTGCAAAAACTCCAATTGTAATTGGCAGAGTACACCGACCACGAGCACGGTGTTTGGCAGCGATACCCATCCTGAGTTAGTGAAATTGCAATGTGAGCAAGGGGCATTGCATAGTTACCGCCAGGCAGAGGACAACCTCGGGAAACTCAACTATCAACGTCGCAGTGTCAATAACCACGTCCAGATTCAACACATCTCCAACTCTGTGGGAGAGCGGCTATCTCATAAGAATCAGAAACCTCCGACAAGAGAGGAGATTTCTGTCCCTGCTGAGAAGTTGATTGTGCAAGTTGATGGTGGTCATATTCCTACCAAAGACAAAGGCAAACGGAGCTTTGAAGCTCTGTCTGCTGTCATCTATCGACCGAGCAGTCTGGAGTATGTCGATCAACACCATCAGCAAATTACTGATAAAAGTTGTGTGGTTTCTGCCCTTGATGACGACCTGAAAACCATCAAGACGTACCTGTACCATGCAGCACTGAAACAGGGGCTAAGTCAGCAAACGCGTGTGACTGCAATAGCCGATGGTGCGCATAACTGCTGGTCTGTCATTTCTGTCCTAGAACCTGATTGCCAAACCATAGAACCGATTTTGGACTGGTTTCACATTGCCAAAAAATTCCAAAATCTCAAAAATGCTTTAGGTGAAGCCTGCAGCGAATCCATTGAAAATGCGAAGTGGACTCTCTGGCATGGAGAAGCAGAAGAGACTCTGCGAAAAATCGCCTTAATCCGCGACCACATCACTGATGAAAACAAACGGTCTAAGCTTCAGGGATTGCATGATTATCTGGAAAACAATTTGGATTATCTGGTAAATTATGACCAGCGGCAGAAAGCCAATCTAGTATTCACCAGTCAAGTGGCAGAATCCCATATCGATTCCATCATCAATGCCAGACACAAGCGGAAACAGAAAATGCAATGGACTCGAGAAGGAGCACACAATGTTTTGCAAATTCGAGCCAGCATGGTGAGTCAAGAGTGGTCAGAAAAATGGCTAGAGTTTGTGTTGCCCCAGAAGGAAAAAGCAGCTTAACAATCACCTCTTTTCATATTAAATATTTACGCTTCCTCGCCCGATCGCGAATGCAGGTCGGTCGCTCGCCCTCTAGGAAGTGCCAAATCTCAGCCATGTCATCCTTGTCAACGTCCAGGGCTTGTGGCTCTTCAACCCGTTCTTTGCCAATCGCATCAGTCGGGAGAGGTTGGTTGACTGGGAAACCGTTACTGCGCCGCAGCCATTGGTAAAACGAGCGCAAAGTGTCGAGCGCGTGGTTGATCGAGGTAGGCTTTAGCCCCTGTTGCTTCAGTTGGATGCGATACTTACCAAGATCGCTAGCGGTTACATCCAGCCAAGACTTGTTGCACCAGCGGGCAAATTTTTTCAGTTGCTGTCGATAAGAGCGCTGCGTATTCTGTGCCTTCCCCGTCTGCCGCAAAAACTCTTCAATTTGCCAATGGCGCAAGTCCGCCAGAGTGTCTTTCTGCTCCGATCTCAGTTGCTCCTGCTGTCGTCCGCCGTCAAGGGGAAGGATAACGATGGGCAGAATCGAGTCGTCAGAGGAAAGCTGGCTCATAGTAGGTAAAGATAACTTCACTTATCTTTCTTTCATTATTCTCAGAATATTATCTCACTCCTGCTCCGACTTGGTAGATAATAAGTAGTGACACAAGCAATTTTGAGCTGCTGCTTTGGCGCTCGCGAATCGCCCATGAGTCGTAAACCGCTACTCGATCCCAATCGCTCCTACACCTTCAGCAACTATTTCGACTTAAATGCCGATCCGTTCGACTTGGTGGGAGAATTCGGTTACTCGCTGATTCGGACTCAACTGCAACTACCGCAATTTTCCGGTGACTTGCAGCAATTAAACTTTCTCAAACAGCGCATTGACAATATTCTTCCTTATGTAGATTTAACGAATGAAACGGCAAGAAGGGAAATTTTGATCGCGCCAATTGTTTCAGAACTAGTGCAAATTACTCACGCTCGACTCAGTATTGAGTATTCGCTTCAGGTCACCTCTCAACTACAAGGGACTTTGGACTATTACCTGAGAACGCAGACGCATTTGTTAGTGATTGAAGCTAAACAAGCGGATTTGACTCGTGGGTTTACTCAACTGGCAATGGAGATGATTGCTCTAGACCAGTGGACTGACTTGAATCAGCCAAATTTATTAGGCGCGATTACTACAGGCAACATTTGGCAGTTTGGAGTGTTGCACCGTAGTTCCAAACAGATCGAGCAGGTGCTAAATTTATATCGCGTGACTGAGGATATAGAGGCTGTAGTGCGAATTCTTTTAGCAGCATTGATTCGGGACGAGCGGACTACCCAAGCCAGAAATTAATTTTATGGGAAGAAATACGAACTTGAAGTGCTGGGCGTGTAGCCTCCTCACACCAACAGAAGCTCGAAAACTCCACGATGCTGCTTGTGGTGGCGATGGTTGTTGGGTTGGAGATTCTTGCCATAGTAAGCGCTCGTATTACCGTAAGGGCAGGCAGCGAGTAGCTGGGCGCCGAGCGGCAATTGACGAAGTGGTAGTATCCGTTCCAGAAATTCCCTACGTGGTGCTGCATATCTACTTGGACAAACCCCGTCAGCCGAATGATGCAGTCGTCATTCATGCTATTTGTGCCGAACTTTGGTTGGGGAATGCTCCCAAAGCAATGACTCGACCGGAACATACTTTTGGATATCCGCCTCGTTTAGTCAAAGAGTATGCTCTTCAGTTGCTGGAGGCGCTTTACGTGAAATACGGTCGTGGGAGGCGAACGGGATTTGAACGCTTTGCCCGTGAGCAGCAGCACTCAATTGCTCAATGCCCCGTGCGTCCCTGCTCCTACCATGCCGCTCACCTTAACCCTTACCAATTCTCCCCCAGCAGATGATGGCAATCGAGCAACTGAATCTTCTTATGTGTCAACTACAAGCTGCCAGGCTCACCCCTGAAACTCTCGATTTAAGAGCATTGTTGGATCGGGTTGATACATGCGTCGCCCAACTGCCAGAGTCAATAAAATTGCAAGTCGCTGGAGCGGCGATGCTTCAAGTAGCACAACTACTTGCATTACGGGCTGAAGTATCGATTGAAAACTGGGAGTATTTCTACCGCGACCCAGTTGTCTCTCATGGTTTTTTTTCAGATGTAGTGCGGCAGTCAATGGCAGTAGATTTGAGCGATTTGATCGAACCCGCTCCAAAGCGCAAACGTCGCATCGTACCCAACTTTCAGATGGAGTCTTCTATCGTAGCTCCAGTCGATAAATCTGCCGTGCTGGAAATGGTCAAACAGTTGGAACGCAACTGCGAAATTACTGCCTCCTCACCGCACTCGGAGGAAGAAGAGAAACAAAAAGCGCTTGCAGTTGCCCATGACGAAGATGTTTCCATCTGGGTAGGCGCGATCGCTCATCATTTTTCCCACACCCCTGTCAAATCTTTACCCTTGGTCGAACTCGTACGGCAAATCCAATCTCCAGCTACATTAGAGCCAGAGCAGGAAATGCCATTGGTCAAAACTTGGCTAGCTGTTCTGTCGGGAGATTTTGAGTTGGAACAACGGGAAGATTTTTACAGTCAATCTGGAGTTTGGGTTTCTTTGCCTGATGTTGCTGCCTGACAGTTCAGGAATAGTTTGATGCGAGCGGCAACGAGCTATCAAAAATTGCAAGTTAGTCAATACCTGAAACTGTTACCCTATATACATCTTCGCTCGCTAGCAATTGAGATGTAGTTTGAATACAACGCGCTTTATTTAGCACTTGCAGCTTTCATGCCAGCCAAGCTCGTCATTGCCGACTTGCGGTTGTACAATGCCGTGAGGGAGCAACTGGAATTCGTCCAGTTTTTAGGCACTTTGTAGAGATCGATTTAAATTGAGATCCGAATCTATATCGAGCCTCAATTTCTGAAATGCCTATCCTGTAAGGGTTCTAAAAAACTGAACCGAGCGCGAGCGTGATAGTATAATGCCTAACCCCTAAATGTGGCAATCGTTTTGCAAGATGAGATCGAAATCAATTGAGATCCAGATCTATATCGATCAAACTCTATCCCTATCTTGCCAAGGGTCATCCTTGAAGCTCCGCTGGCGATCGCCCCCATTCCTAAAATTGCTCCCCATGCGGATCGATTCAGCTAGATGGACATTGAGTTGTTCGGCTCAACTGTCTCATAAAATGCAGTTTCTGCTGCCGCTTGGTCGGCAGCTTTTGTGTAACGCCGAAAACTTGCGGTGGAGCGATGGCGGGTCAAAGTCATCACATGATACGGATTCATTCCCTGCAACACCAGGTTTGTGGCAAACGTATGCCGAAACTGGTGGGCGTGAATTGATAATCCGGTCTGTTGCTCGATCGTTTCCACCACCTTCCGAATGCCGTCATAGCTCAAGCGCTTGCCCCAATTCCGGCGAGACTCGGACACAAATAAGGGACTCGTCGGCTCGATCGCGTGTCCCTGCTGTTGCCGCCATGTCAAATAAGCATTCAGTCGGGAGCGCGTTTGGGGTGCGAGCGGCACAATTCCTTTGCTATCTGCCTTAGCTTGGCGAATGAACAACCTTTGCCCGTCATAATCCTCAAGATTTAGGTTGACGGCTTCCGATGCCCGTAATCCATGCAGCAAGACTGAGACGAGCGCGAGATTGCGTTCGGGGAGTGAAGTGGCGCTCGCCGCCGTCAAAATTTGCTCTACTTGCTCGCTCGGTAAATTCTGGGCATCTGGCTCGCTCAGCTTTGGTAGCTCGACACTGACGGTTGGATCTTCCGTCACATACCGCGTCTTCAGTAGCCAGCCGTAAAAATTCTTGAGCGTTCCCAAAATGCGGCACACTGAGCTATCTGCCAACACCCGTTTTCCGGTCTGGGGGTCTTTTCGCAGGAGATACCCTTTGAACTGAGCGACTTGCCTCGCGGTGACGGCTGCCCAACTTGTCTGGGTCCAGCGCAAGAAATGGTTTAGATCCTGTCGATAGGCTTTTTGGCTATTGGGAGAGAGCGATCGCGCCTGCAAAAACTCGTCAATCCGGGTTTGGCGCAAATCCGTTGGCGAAATCGAAACGGGTGCAGTTACCCGCTCGATCGGGATCAAAATCGGCTCGGGTACAGATTTTGAAGGCATGGGGGATACCAGAGAAACAAACTTTACGAGGAAAGGCTTGAAAATCAGCCAGCCTTCAGGACTAAGCGTAAAGCCCCTATAACTCATCGAGAGGATAAAAAAGGCTGGCTGATTTTTCACACGGCTATTGTATTACATCCTACGGTGGAGACTGCCGACGAATTGAGCCAGGGGTGGTTTCAAGGGGCAGACTGCATCTCGATTCCCATTTTACCCAAAATTCTAAATTCCGGATAATTGCCCTTATCTGAAATCAGACTCATCTCAGACAAAGTGGACATTAGCAGTAAAATAAAAGCAGAAAAAATATAAATGCCTGATATAGCCTGACTTTCACAGATCTTGAAGCTCGTTCGCATGGCAAAATCTCAAAAAACTCAATCGGATGCCTCCTCCAAATCGACCCGCGCTCGGTCGGTTCCCCTCAAATGCCAAAAATGCGCCATGCTCGATGCAGCGCAAGCGCAAGTATTGCATGGCACTCAGGGCGACGGTTGCTGGAATCCTAAGGTATGCTACAGCCGTCGATCGTATGCCCGACATCGGGATCGAAAAAACCAACAACGTAACCGCCAGCGCCAGGAGGTTGTCATCGAACTGCTACCTCCTGAGATTGAGACTTTCCAGGAGTTGTACTACGCGGTGTTAGTTGTGTATCGTGAATCGGCGGCGGAATCGGTCGTTCATGCCATTTCCGCGCAGGTGTGGCAGGGGCAGATAATGGTTGCTCTCGTGCCGCCGATTCACTGCGTTGGGATGGTGCCGAGTCAAATCCATCGATACGTGAAGAAGCTGCTGGAACTATTAGAAAACAAATACGGCATTCGCAAGTTTGCAGCTCAAGAGCGGCTGAACCCGCAACTGTGTCCGATTCGTCCTTGCATTCACCATCAGGATGCGATTTATGCAGCAGGTTGAATGGCTGGACCTCCCGCTTTGGGATACGCTCCAAGCAGCGATGACTGAGCCTGAAGACGCGGATTTAGGTTCGCTGTGGCAAGAAGTGGAAGCAGCGATCGTCGATCTCGATTGCTCTAGCCAATTGCAGGTGGCAGGCGAGGCAATTGTACAGATTACTGATGTGTTTGAAGCGCGATCGCTCCAGGCATTCGAGGAGATCCAAGCGACGACGAGTCATGATGGACCAGTCATGCCATCAGATGCCTTCGATCGCTACGTGCGCTCCTCAATGCAAATTGACTTCGAGCAGTACATCGAGCCATTAATTAATTTACCACGTAAAACACCGCAATTGAGTAACGTTGACGGTATACAATCAATTGTTGCTCCAGTCGATCGACACGCCTTAATCGATGCGCTGGCAAAGACAGAACTGATTGACCCAGAAGTGGCGTATCGACAAGCGATCTCCGTCTCGCACGAAGAGGATGTTTCCCAGTGGGGAGCAGCGATTGCGGCGTGGTTGAATCAGCACGATCGGGCAGTGCCATTGCCAAAGCTTGTACAATCTTTAAGAATGCCACTGGTACAGGTCTGGCTAGCGTTACTGCACAATGGATTCGTGCTCGAACAACGCGGGGAATTTTATCAAACCGAGCAGATTTGGGTTTGGCGATAATGTCAGACTAAGATCGCTTGACGTAGAACGTCCGGCTTGATAGTCAGAGCGGACTCTCATTTCGTCGCCCTAATGAATCTCAGCTTTTTCAACTTGGGCTGTGCGGTAGCTTTGAGGATATTCAGTTTCCAATCAAGTCTAAGTCACATTTCAGTAACCTAACTATTCTGGACAGGTTTGCGATCGTGGCATGAGAGTATTTCAAGGAAGCGGCACATAACTTTATGCATTATTGCAAAATTTCTATTCGCGGAAAGTATCTCCTCTGAACTCTGAATATACTTTCCTGCAACTAATTCAGATCCACCATTCTCAATCATCTGCCGTACACCATGCCGATCGACTTCCAAGTGAAATTGCAAGCCAAGTACCTTGTCGCCGTAAAGGAATGCTTGATTGGCACAGCCCTCACTGTAGGCAAGACGGATAGCTTTCTTTGGCAACTCAAACGTATCCCCATGCCAATGAAAAACGGTCAGTTCTGAGGGTAAGAATTCAAGAACTTTGGATTGCTGAACTGCTTCTGTTGTTTCGATCGGAAACCATCCAATTTCTTTATGTTGACCCGAATACACTCTTGCACCTAGAGCATCCGCAATCAGTTGTGCTCCTAGACAAATACCAAGCACTATTTTATCTTTCTCGATCGCCTGCTTAATCAATTGTTTTTCTGCAATTAGCCAGGGATATCGATCCTCCTCGTAGATATTCATGGGTCCGCCCAGGACAATCAACCAATCAAAATCATTCACGGTAGGTAAGGGATCGTCGGCATAAAGTCTGGTAGAGGATAACGAATAGTTTCGATCGGTTATCCAAGTCGAAATGCTGCCCAATCTCTCAAAGGGAACATGCTGTAAATAGTGAATTCTCATTATTGTTTCTCGCAGAGGTAACTTTTCAATAAAGAGCGTGTGGGCGTACAGGCAACCAGAAGAATCTCAGCGTCTTGCTCTCCGGTCGCAGAGATATCGTGTGGGAGAAACGCATCAAAATGAGCCGCGTCGCCCGGATTGAGTAAAAACTTCTCGTCTACTAGCGTCAGGATTAACTGACCGGAGAGAACATAGAGCCACTCTTCACCGCTATGCTGATAGTGCTGGTCTCCTTGTCGATCGACAGGCACGATGACTCGGAGTGGATGCAGATCGGCGAGATGGTTCCCGCCAGCTAGGGAAGTGTAGCGCAGCCCATTGCCTTCTTGAAGCAGACGATCGCCTGCGCGAATTACAACGCCCGCAGAAGCTTTTCGTTCTGAAGCCACTGGCTTTGAGTTTTCTGAAATTGAGCCAAACAGGTCGGGCAGTGAAACATTATATACCCGTGCCAAGTTAAACAGGACTGCTAGTGAGGGCTGTCGTTCGCCACCTTCTAAGCGTGACAAGTATGCCTCAGACACATCTGCTTGCTCGCTCAGTTCGCTTAAAGTCCAACCCCGTTCAGTTCTTAAAGTCCGTAACTGTTGTCCTAGTTTGGTTAATTCAGACTTGAGAAGGGTTTCGATCGAACTTTCCATGAGTTTATCTTTTAAGCAACTTAGTTCATTATATTGCCTATTAGACAAGTCAGCAATCTTTTAGGAACCCCTACAGCAATCGTTTGCCATTGTCCAAAAACTCTATTTGTCTGTGCTTCTTCACTTTAATCGCGCTAACTAGCTGAAATTCGAAGCTGAAGACTAATTTTAATCAAAAAAATAACTTGACAGTCAGGCAAGTTATTTGTATGGTTTAGGTATCCTAACTATTTAGATGCTAACGCCAGGGATAAAACGGGAGAGCATCGATATTCATGAACTGGGGTCTGAAGAAATTTTTGTACGCTCTGATGTTTTCAGTGATGGGACGAGGGACTATCTAGCAGGAACATTTATTCATAATCCGATTGGCTCATCTCACATTCCTCAGTCGAAAATAGGTTGTACCTTATTTGTGTTGGTAGTCCTACACAAGTAAGGATGTCAGTATAGAAGAGAGGTCTTCTTACTCACAGCCATGTCAGCACCTGCTTTAACTTGTCCGCGATGTCAATCAACTCAAGTTGTGAAAAATGGCAGAATCCATAACGGTCGGCAGAACTTTAAATGCAAAGCCTGTAGCAGACAATTTGTTTTGAATCCAACTAAAAAAGTGATTGGGCAGGATACGAGGGAATTGATTGACAAGTTGTTGTTAGAAAAATTACCGTTGGCAGGAATTGTCAGGGTGACTGGGGTATCTGAAACTTGGTTACAAACATATGTCAATGCTAAATACGATGCGATTCCCAAACAAGTAGATGTTTGGCCTAAAAAAAAAGGCGTTTAACTATCCAATGCGATGAAATGTGGTCGTTTGTGGGCAACAAAGGTAACAAACAATGGATTTGGTTAGCTCTAGATGTAAAGACGCGAGAAATCGTTGGAGTCTTTGTAGGTGCTCGCTCACGTTCGGGTGCAGATGGATTATGGCAGTCACTACCTGGGGTATATCGACAGTGCGCTATATGTTACACAGATTTTTGGTCAGCATATGAGCAGGTAATTCCTGAGTTTAGGCATCAAGCTGTTGGTAAAGAAAGTGGTAGAACCAATTTAATTGAACGGTTCAACTGCACTCTACGTCAAAGAGTTTCACGTTTAGTTAGAGATACCTTGTCCTTCTCAAAAAAATTAGATAACCACATTGGAGCTATTTGGTATTTCGTCCATCACTACAACTTATCCTTACTTGTGTAGGACTACCTTTGTGTTTTACAAAGGAGGGATAAATGGTCGCCCAGATTCTTTCGATTCAGGTTGGACTACCCAAATTGCTTGGGATTGCAAATGCACTAGATCCAATGGATCGTCCCTGGTCTACTGGATTCTTCAAAGAACCAATTCAGGGGAAAATCTGGCTTGGAAGCACCAACTTAGCTGGAGATGGTCAAGCCGATCTCAAACGTCATGGCGGTGTTGAAAAAGCGGTACTGGTGTATGCAGCTAAACACTATCCTTTCTGGCGATCGCGTTTAAATCTGCCCAATCTCTTCTACGGAGCCTTTGGGGAAAATTTTACAGTTACCGATCAAACTGAAGCATCTGTGTGCATTGGAGATATCTATGACATTGGCGAAGCTCAAGTTCAGGTATCTCAACCTCGCCAGCCGTGCTGGAAATTGTCGCGTCGCTGGCGAATCCGGGATTTAGCATTACAAGTTCAGTGCACTGGACAGACAGGTTGGTATTTCCGCGTGCTGAAAGAAGGCGCGGTTGAAGCAGGGATGGAACTTGTATTGCGCGATCGCCCCTTTCCACAGTGGACGATCGCACGGGCAAACCAAATTATGCATTACGATTTGAACAACCGAGAAGCAGCGGCTGAACTGGCAAGTTGTCCCTTGCTAGCATCGAATTGGCAACGCACTTTGCTAAATCGTGCCGCTAAAAATATCAATCCTGATTCCACCCCTCGACTTTGGGGCGAGAACTAGCAACAACGATCGTGAAAGCAATGAAGATTGTGAGGAGTTTAGGAATATTCGCGCTTGGTTTGCAGCGGCTCTTTTTACTTTCTAATGACAAAAAGCAAAACGCAACAATAGCAGGGCTTTCAGCTTTTGTTTCTGGATAAAAGAGGGATAAGCATCTAGGCAAAGATTCTCTCACAACCCCCTTGACAAACCGCTGATAGAAATGTAATTATTTAGGAGTCCTAAATAAATTGCGATCGTGCTTTTCTCTCGGATGCCGCGCTCGGCTAATTCTTAAAGCATTCTGTCTGACGTAATTATGCATCCACTACTCGCCAATTGTAAGGAGATTCATCTATGAACGCGCTCGCTGGTTACACCTTTGGAACTGAACAAGTTGCCCATTCACCGTTGACACTCAACGACTTGGAACTGCTCAAACAGACTGTTTTGTTTACGGACAAAGATGAGAGATATCTACGGTTGGCAGGAGAAGTGTTAGAAGACCAAATTGATGCAGTATTAGATGTTTGGTACGGCTTTGTTGCTGCTAACTCGCATCTTGCGTATTACTTCAGCAATGCAGGGCAGCTAAACTCTGACTACTTGAGTGCTGTTCGCCAACGCTTTGCTCAATGGATTCTAGACACCTGTAATCGACCTTACGATCGAGATTGGTTGAACTATCAGCAGGAAATCGGTTTGCGGCACACTTACGCCAAGAAAAACCAGACCGATCGGGTTGAAGCCGCTCCTCATATTGGGATGCGGTACATGATTGCCTTTATCTACCCGATCGCAGCCACCGTCAAGCCATTTCTGTCAAACAAGGGACACAGCGCGGAAGACGTTGAAAATATGTATCAAGCCTGGTTCAAATCCATCACTCTACAAGTGACGCTTTGGTGTGCTCCCTATGCCAAAGATGCATATTTCTAATCTGGAGGAACTCATGGAATTCGTTGGTGTTTTCCTAGTTTTCTCATTGTCAGTATTCAGTGCTGTTGTGCTGGCGATGGGATTATTTTTCTTACAGCTTTGTTGGTCTTGGCATCGCGCCTACTTTCGATAAAGGGTGAATGCTACAAACAAAAACTTTCCACCTCTAAATTTTCAGTTGATTGTTGCTTGCGCTACCTCACCCCGGATTAGAAATCCGGTTCTAACGATGCAAGATCCAGTGAACCGAACACTCAAATGCATCAACAAAAAATTCAGAGGTAGACAGATTTTGCATCATTCAGACCCTTGGAGAAGTTGCGTTTATGACTATCACGAGAACTAAAGCTTTCTTAACCCTACGCGCAGGCAGTTCCACGGATGCTCAAGCTTGCGGCGAGATCTGCTACGAAGCCTTCCAACAGATTTCTCAGCAGCATGGCTTTCCATCTGATTTTCCGTTGCCTGAAACGACCCAACGCATGATGGCGATGTTGTTTTCCCACCCAGGCGTTTACTCCGTCGTGGCGGAATCCGAAGGACAAATTGTGGGCAGTAACTTTCTGTGGGAAGAGTCTGTAATTGCTGGAGTCGGACCTATCACCGTTAAGCCTCACATTCAAAACGCTAACGTTGGGAAACGCCTGATGGAAGCTGTACTGGAGCGTGCTCAACAAAAAGGGTGTGCAGGCGTGCGCTTAGTCCAGGCAGCATTTCATAACCGTGCTCTGTCGCTCTATACCAAGCTGGAGTTTGATGTGCAGGAACCGTTAGCCAATCTGCAAGGTTCGCCCTTAGCGATCGCCATTCTGGGTCATACGGTTCGTCCTGCCACCGCAGCGGATTTAGCGGCTTGCAATCGCCTTTGCCAGCGAGTGCATGGCTTTGATCGGAGTCATGAACTGCAACACGCGATTCAACAGGGAACTGCCACAGTGGTTGAGAATGGCGATCGCATTACGGGCTATGCCACGCTGATTGGATTCTTTGGTCATGCAGTGGGTGAAAGCAATGCGGATCTCAAAGCTTTGATTGGTGCTGCAAGAACCTTTGAAGGAGCTGGCTTTCTGCTTCCCACGCGCAATGGTGAGTTATTCCGCTGGTGTTTGCAGCATGGATTGCGTGTGGTTCAACCGCTGACGTTGATGAGTCTGGGTCTTTACAACCAACCACAAGGGGCGTTTCTACCTTCCATTATTTTTTAAGACGGAGAAAATTGAATGGCTCTCAGTGTTGAATTGCTAGAGAGCAGCTTCGCTCAGATTAAAGCAAACAGTTCGGAGGTGACTAAACAGTTTTACACAGTGCTGTTTACAAACTATCCAGAAGTCCAGCCTTTGTTCGCCAATACTAACATGGAGAAGCAGCGCAAACAACTGTTTCAATCTCTCGTCTTTACCGTCAATAACCTGCACAAACCAGATGTCTTAAGCGGTGCATTGAGAGGCTTGGGCACTCGACACATCCAGTACGGTGTATTGCCGCAACACTATCCAATGGTGGGCAGCAGCTTGCTTAAAGCTTTTGAGCTAAGTCTGGGTTCAGCCTGGACTCCTGACGTGCAGCAAGCATGGATAGAGGCGTATGAAGTTGTGGCTCAATTAATGCTGGAAGGTGCAGACTACTCACCAGAGCGTCTGATGTTGATCGTGAAATAGCAGAGCAGTAAACCCAGTAGATAATCAAGATTACTGCCTTCAGGCGATCGTTCTTACAACTAACAGGAGAACAAACAATGGATACGATTGCACTGGTTCCTAACAACTCGTTGATCGTCGAAACACCTGAGGAAGGACGGCAATTAGCCGTGACACTGGCGCGACTGATTATTAAACTGACTCAACCCGATGAAGAGAAGCGCAAACAGCTACGAGAGGTCTATGGTAACGATGCCATGATGTTGATTGCCATAGGACAAACGGTTGCTACTGAGTTTGCCACGATCGCGGCTGCTAACAACTATTGGAAAAAGTGAGGTGGGCAATGGATGACTATTGTTTAGTGGACTGTGGCTTTCACGATCGGCTAGAAGCTTTGGCAACGCTGCGGCAAATTTGTCAGATCTCCTACCGCACTGTAACTGGAGAAATCGTTGAAGTTCAGGATCGGATTGTGGATGTGTATGCTGCGAACCGAGCCGATTTTTTGAAGCTCAAAGACGGAACTGAGATTCGGCTCGATCGCCTGATCTCGGTTAATGGTAACCCCACTCGATGTGCTTAGGAGTAGCATCATGGCAATCCAACTCAAGCTCTATCGCGTCTTGCAAGGTTCATTTGATCTCAAAGCGTTGAATCTTCTGTTTGTATTTCAAGTCAACTGTCCTGGTTGCTTCATCTACGGTTTTCCCCTCGTCAACAAGTTGTATTGGAAGTATCGTCAGTTGGGCTTGAATATCTTAGGACTCTCAACGGCTTTTGAGGATTTTCAGTACAACACTGCTACCAATACAGAATTGCTTCTGACGGAGATGAAACTGGTTGGAGCAACTCGGCAAGCGTTAGGAGAATTTTACTCTCAAACGATCGACTTTCCCGTTGCAGTCGATCGACTTACCACAGGTGCAGCACTCGCAACACCTGAAAACATTGAGGCTTTAACTGAACCCATTCCTGATTTCGATCGCCTGCCCAAATCAGAGCAAGCAGCACTGCGCCAAAAGGTGAACGCTTACTTGCAGTGGCACGCCAAAACATCAGCAACCTTTACGCTGAATCATTTACTAGGGACACCAACCTTTCTTCTGGTTGACCAAAACCTGCAATTACTAGATGGATGGTTTGGGCATACGCCTGAAGCAGTAGTGGTTGAGCGCATCGAAACACACCTCCGTACCGTTAAAGGAGTGCCCCAGAAACTATGCAAGTCATGTGTTGAATGAACCGAATTATCAGGCTGCAATTGAAGCGCTGCAAGCAATCGCTTAAACGAGGATGGTGCCATGCTGAAAACGTTAAAGTTTTGCTATACTATCTGGACTGATTCAGCCCTGCGACCCGATGCCTTAAAAGTGGCTCTCGTTGTAGGATCGTTACTCTTCGCGATTAATCATGGCGGTGCTGTGTTGCGCGGGGAAATGACCCGTGAACGCTGGTTAATGGGGCTATTCACTTACCTGATGCCTTATACGGTCAGTATTCATGGACAGAACTCAACCCGATCGCGACACAGAATTAACCCTTCCCGCTGAAAACCCGAATATTGGTGTCAGCGAAAATCCCTTCGATGCCTCAAGCGCGATCGAACAGCACATCTTGATTGGGCTAGAAAAAATTGGGCTAGCGCTGAAAAGTCAATTCTGGCAGGATGCTGGACAACAAGGTTTAACACCGACTCAAGGACAAATCCTAGCGCTTCTGATTGATCAAGGCGATGCTGGAATGCGGTTGTCAGAGGTGGCAAAACATCTTGCGGTTACGGCTGCTACTGCCAGCGATGCGGTTACGTCACTGGTTGAGAAAGGGTTAGTGCAAAAAACGCGATCGCCTCAAGATAGACGAGCGATCGCCATCACGTTAACCACTCAAGGACAGCAGACCGCAACACAAACAGCGTCCTGGTCTGATTTTCTGCTCAACACCGTGAATGAGCTATCCGAGGAGGAACAAGTCATCTTTCTGCGGGGGCTGATCAAAATGATTCGCAAGCTTCAACAACAGGGACAGATTTCAGTGGCAAGAATGTGTGTTACCTGTCAATTCTTTCAGCCCAATCGGTATCCAGGGTCAGATCGTCCCCATCATTGTGCGCTGGTGAATGCACCCTTTGGCGATCGTCATCTTCGTCTCAACTGTGCCGAACACGTTGCAGCCGAACCTGAAATCGCTAAACAAAATTGGAACTTTTATCTTTCAAAGTAGGTAAGTCAAATGCTGAAAATAGAAGTTGAATCATTGACCCAAGTATTAGTAATTCATTTGCTGCGCCACTATTCCATTTTCGCGCCGACCATTACATCACAGAACAGAAACTTAACTCATACTCAACTGCAACAAGCGATCGACTATATTCAAACTCACCTGAATCGAGATTTATCCTTGGCTGAACTGGCAAGCGTTATCTGTATCAGCCCAACTTACTTCGCGAGTTTATTCAAACAGGCGATGGGAATTTCGCCGCATCAGTATGTGATTCAACAACGTGTGGAACGGGCAAAGTTGATGCTGTTGAAAACGGATTTGGCGATCGCAGAGATTGCCTTACAAGTAGGCTTTTCCAGTCAAAGTCATTTGACGCAACAGTTTAAGCGAGTCACCGGACTAACACCTAAGCAAGTTCGCCCTTCACCATAAGAATCTGATAAAGCGTGGTAAGAATCTGAAAGACGTTGAGCATTAGAACTTAGTACACTTTAGGTACAAAGAATCAAGAGAATCCCATACAAACTTCTCCGCATCTAGAGCAACACACAACTGTAAAAGACAGACTTTTGCCACTCATTTAGCACAGATCGGAAAGAATATTCATGCCTTGGGTGAACCTATGTGCTGGAAATGCAGTCGTTGAATGTTCTTATGCATCTATTGAATTCAGGCAAACAATGCAACGACTGAGTTGCAAGACTTAAATCACCACAAAACCAATTGTGAACACGACAGTTGCATTAATATCAGGAATCAAATCATGAAACAGTCAGCAGATTTCTTCGTTCGTAACGCGGTCACGGAGACCACCCGGTCCTACATGGGCAGTCTCATGTCTTTTCTGGTGACATCCGCAGAGACCGAAAACCGCTTCTTTCTTCTGGAGCTTCGGATGAGACCGGGAAATGAGCCGCCGCCCCATCTCCACTATGACCAGGATGAGGTGTATTACATTCTAGAAGGCGAACTGGAGGTGTACTGCATGGGCGAAGTCCGGACGGTGCGGGCAGGCGAAACGATCTTCCTTCCTCGGAACCAGGCGCACGCGTTCTACTACTTGTCGCCCACCCTCCGGTTCCTCGCCCTGTTGCAACCAGGCGGTCCAGACGGGTACGGTCTGGACGGGTATTTTGAAGCGATGTCGAGTCCGTCCACCAGCATGGAACTACCGGAGAGCGCGATCACATATGCGCTCTCCGATCCAGCCCCCGCCATCGCGCTGGCTGCCAAGTACGGAGTCAAGATGCTGACCCCGGAAGAAACGGCGGAACTGTTGCCCCACTACCCCGGCTTCGGGGTACCACGAAAGAGCCGGAGTCATTAACCAAGAAAGGGATCGCAGATAGGAAAGATTTCTTCCTATCTATAGCTCTATAAGCTCGAGCGGTTCACTACCCGGAAGCGGGTAGTTTTGTAAGCTAGATCGGTACGAGAACTGGGCTTTTGTGCTGCATATCATCACTGAATATAGAGCAATGTTCAATTCAGACATTGCTGTCCACAACCCAGTGACAAGTTTTTCTTAAGGCAGTCAGACACTTTAAAATCAAGCGCGTGTCATAGCTGCATAAATCGGCAGAAGTTTTTGCAACAGAATTAATCATTAAGGAGAATGATGGAACAAGTTCAATCGGCATCACCAAAAGCATACAAGCGCACCTCTGCGCTCGACTCGTCCATGTTTTACATGGGAAGTCTTATGTCCTTCCTTGCCGAAGGCGAGGACACTGGGGGGCGCTTTGCCCTGATGGAGTACCAGGCGAAACCTGGTAATGAACCGCCTCCTCATGTTCATGACTGGGAGCATGAGTTGTATTACGTGCTTGAGGGCGAGATGGAGTTCTACTGCGAAGACAAGGTTTTAGTGGCACATGCAGGGGAAACAATCTTCTTACCTCAAGGCAAGCCGCACGCTTTTTATATCCGCTCCCCGCACCTCCGAACATTGATCCTGGTTCAAGCGGTAGGTGAGCACGCGGTTGGGCTGGATCGCTACTTCATCGAAATGGCTGAACCTGCAACAAGCATGAGCCTTCCCACTGAGGCGGTCACCTATATGACGGACGATCCTAGCCATGCCATCCGCTTGGGTGCTGCCAACGGTATTCGTTTCCTGTCGCCGGAAGAAACGGCGAAACTGTTGCCTCAGTACCCCGGCTTCGCGGTACCGCGAAGCCGGAGTCATTAACCAAGAAAGGGATTGCAGACAGGAAAGATTTCTTCCTATCTATAGCCGTATTAGAGATTTGAATAAGGCTAGTTGCTAGAGATGAGCCAGCCTTAATTGTGTATTGTCTACTAGGAAGGAAAACAAATCGATGAAACTCAATTCCTACATACAAGATTTTGGTTTTCGACCTCAAAAGCAGAATCTGGAGTGGTCAAACCAATCTCACCTCAAATCATCGCAGCAGGAGTTCCAGGCTGATACTTGGGTACACCTTTTGGGACTTCCCAGTACCTTTAGTTTTGACGAAGCACTGCTACTTTGTCAGGTATCAGAGGAGCGGTGGGTAGCATGGATTCCCGATCATGGTGAAGCAGTGCTACACACCCGTCAATTTTGCGCTCGCTTTTAGATAACTTAGGTGCAACTCGAGTTTTGAACTATGTTACCCGCAACCCAAACCATTGAATTTTGCTCTACAGACCTTGACAAAGAAGTTGTTCATTTGCTCAATTATGCAAGAACTAAGCTACTGACCGAGATGCCACGACAGCTAAAAATGACATCCTACCTGCGACTCTGTTGCCTCGCCATTCGCAAGCTGCGCCAGAAGCCGAGATTAGCAGGCGAGCCTAGCCTAAAGGAGGTATTTGACGATTCCTATTCGCATTTACTGCAAGCACTTTGCGATCGCAATCCTGAATGGTGGAGGCATTGCTGGAGCAGCGATCGCGGCATCCTTAAATCTGACGATCCAACGATTGACAAACTACTACAACCACTGGAGTATTTCGTCGAAATCTACACTTGCAAGTACTCAAGCAATCAAAAGTCACCTTAAAGGTTGTGTTGCAAACAATATAAGTACGCTACAGGCAGTAGCTCTAAACCGAAGTTTTCGATGTATCCCGCTATAACTGGTAAGCACAAAAAATTGCAACACAACCCCCATTAGAGCAATTTTCCCACCACAACTGTGACTGAACAGTAAAACCTGGCGCTTCGGAGCAAATGAGTAGCACTCTCTCCAGAATTTTTCAACTACAAAAGGAGAAAACGATGAAACTTGAAAATAAAGTGGCTTTGATTACGGGAGCAACTTCAGGAATTGGAAAGGCAACCGCTAAAGCATTCAGTGTTGCAGGAGCTAAAGTGGTTTTCTCAGGACGACGCGAACCAGAAGGTAAAGCAACGGAAGCTCAGCTACGAGATGCTGGCATTGATTGTTTATTTGTGCAATCGGATGTCTCAAACGAAGCCGAGATAAAAGCACTTGTGCAAACCACAGTCGAGAAGTTTGGGAAACTCGACTGTGCCTTCAATAACGCGAGTATAGAGGCACTTCCAAAACCCCTGCACGAGCAATCGCTCGAAGACTTTGACAAACTGATGGCGATTAACACACGGGGACTGTTCTTGTGCATGAAATATGAAATTCAGCAAATGCTGACTCAAGGAGCTGGGGCGATCGTCAATACCTCCGCGATCGCAGGGTTGATTGCGTTTCCAGGAATATCTCCGTATGTCGCGAGTAAACATGCCGTCGTGGGGCTAACGCGAGCGGCAGCACTCGACTATGCCAAGCAGGGCATTCGGATTAATGCGGTTAACCCTGGCGCTATTGCGACTGAGTTGTTTGCTCGTAGCATTGACCGGGTGGGCATCACAGCGGATGATTTCGCATCTATGGTGCCAATGGGACGCATAGGACAGGCAGAAGAAGTTGCTCAAACAGTTGTTTTTCTCTGCTCTGATGCTGCCAGCTACATCACTGGACAACCGTTGGTTATCGATGGCGGATTCACAGTGAGTTGAGCGAGATCTTGAGCAGTTTAACGATTAACTTCAAAGGAGGTATTTATGAGCGATCGCCAAGGAAACAAAAAGCCTCAGTATGCCCTGGGAGCAAGAGTACGGGTATTCTCAGGCGGTCAAAGTTGGGGATACCAAGAAGCAACATATCGAAGCCTGTGTTCTGGAGCCATCAACCCTTTGAGAAATAAGAAAAATAACTAGAACATCGTTGAGTGACTCAACTTACAACATGGAGAAAAGAAACGATGACAATTACGCCTAGTCAGAATAAAACATTGTTCGACGATCTCGCAGCACTGCTCACAGGACAACTTATTTTGCCGGATGACGCGGCCTATGAATCGGTGCGCCAACTCTGGAATGGCAGGGTGAAGACCCGACCCGCTGCGATCGCTCGTTGTTTAACTGTAGAAGATGTTATTCATACGGTTCGCTGGACGCGAGAACATGGATTACCACTTTCGGTTCGAGGAGCAGGACACGAAATTTTTGGGCGATCGCTGCGTGAGAATGGCATAGTAATCGATCTATCTCAGATGAAAACTATTACCGTCGATCCAGTTGCACGCACAGCCCAAGTTCAAAGTGGAGTAACGGCTGGTGAACTGATCGGAGCAGCAGAAAAATACGGATTAGCGACGACTACAGGAACCGTCTCTAGCGTTGGTATGACAGGACTGACTTTAGGAGGAGGCTATGGCTCGCTGCTCGGGGCTTACGGACTAGCTGCCGATAACCTACTATCCGCACAGGTCGTAACCGCCGACGGGCAACTTATCACCGCAAGTGCCGAAGAGCATTCAGACTTGCTTTGGGGACTGCGGGGTGGGGGTGGTAACTTTGGCGTTGTGGTTTCCCTGGAGTATCGTCTGCATTCACTTACGACAGTACTATCGGGGATGCTGCTCTATCCGCTAGAGCAAGCTAGAACCGTGCTCCGCAAGTTTAACGAGTTTATCACCACTGCACCCGATGAATTAACCATCCGGTCTGGATTTCTTCAAACACCCGATGGCGCAACGGCTCTGTTTCTCTCACCCACCTATTGTGGTGCGATCGCAGCAGGTGAGCAGATCGTTGCACCCCTGCGTACCTTTGGTAGTCTGCTGGTCGAGCAGATACAACCCGTTACATATAATGACCTGATTCATCAGTTGGATGTGTTTACCCCAGCAGGTCGCCACTACTACCTTCAAACTCGATCGCTAGCTGGTTTGCAGACTGAGACGATCGATGTGCTGATCGAACAAGGACTGCCCCTTCCTTCCCCGTTTTCGACAATCAACATTCATCACTTTCATGGAGTCGCGAGTCGTGTGGGTGTATCCGAAACTGCTTTTGCGCTGCGTCAGGATCACCTCATGATTGAGATAATCGCCGCCTGGGAAACCCAGTCTCCCGACGAAGAGCAACGGCATCTCCAATGGGCACAGCACATCTCACGCTCCCTTGCACCCTATGCCTTCAAAGGGGGATATATCAATCTCCTGGATCGGGAAGAGCAGGAACGTGTTCCGTTCGCTTTCGGGTCGAACTATGAGCGCTTGCTCGACCTCAAGCGGAGATATGACCCAGATGATATCTTTCATTCGACGATCGGACATCTTACACCCTAATCATTAAGAGCAATTTCATGACACAATCTTTTTGGTTTTTTGGTTCTTACCTGACTATCCTTGCCGATCGCACTACGACCGAAGGTAAATACGATCTGCTCGAAGGCTACTTTCCACCTGGCTCACAGACTCCTCTCCATCGCCACACACGCTATTCTGAACAGCTATACGTGCTGGAAGGAGAGTTCACGGTCTGGGCAGGTGAGAACAAGCTGGTACTCAACACTGGTGAAAGCTTCCTGATTTCGGTTGGTACACCTCACGTCGTCGCCGTAGTTGGCGATCGACCCGCTCATGGGTTGGTTGTTGCTGCGCCCAGTGCCTTTGCTCGATTGATTGCCGCAGTGGGAACGCAGAATCAGACAGAAAAACCGGATATGGCGCTGTTCGATCGCGTTTCTGCTGAGATTGGCGACGAGATTTTGGGACCACCTGGAACCTTACCCTCCGCTGCTACAAAAACGTAGTAAATCCATTGCAGACAGCAAAGCCATTGAATCGAAAGCGATCGCCTTTTTAGGAGCTTGAACGCCGACAGAAGCCGCTATAACTAGATTCTCTTGCTGATGGCTTCAACGTGTATTTCTATCAATCAGCAATAAGGATTTGTGAGTCATGTTAATGTCAAAAACTTTTGGATCAAATCAACAATTCATTAATGCTTGAAGTTGCATTCAATCCATCGATCGCCAATCATCAAAAACCAGGCTTTTCGGGTTCCGTAGATTAGCAATCAACTTAAGGAGTAATCTCTATGTCCAAAACCAAACCTTCGATCGTTCTGGTTCATGGTAGCTGGGCGGATGGTACATCCTGGCAGCATGTTATCCCACTTCTGATACAGGCTGGCTATAACGTGACCGCTGTGCAAAACCCGCTGATTTCTCTTCCAGATGATATTGCCATCACCAAGCGGGCGATCGATGCCCAGCCGGAACCTGTTGTTGCAGTCGGTCACTCCTACGGTGGAGCCGTAATCACGGGCGCGGCGGTTGGCAGCCCGCAAGTGAAAGCCTTGGTTTATATCGCGGGTTGGGCATTAACACCAGGCGACAGCATTAGCCAGTTAATTGGCAAATACCCGCCCCCTCCACTTGTCACAGCAATTGTCCCAGATGCAGGAGGCTTTCTTTACATCGATCGCGAGAAGTTTCACGAGGTCTTTGCTCATGACGTATCGACAGCCGAAGCGCAGGTGCTGGCAGTGGCACAAAAGCCTGCCGCTAGCATCACGTTTGAGCAATCGGTGGAAAGCGCAGCTTGGCAGACCATTCCCTCATGGTATCTCTTAGCTCAGGAAGACCGAGCCATTAACCCTGAGCTTCAGCGATTCATGGCAAGCCGAATCGGTGCCAAAATAACTGAGATTGAAGCAAGCCACGTGTCCTATATCTCTCGTTCCAGAGAGGTTGCCAATTTGATTCTTGAAGCAGCAAGCTCTGCTGTGGAGTAATTCGATCGTCGCGCAATCGTGGCGTATACATTAAAAGATTGTTTTGCAAGTTGCTTAGGACAATCTTCAATTATCGCTTTGGAGGGAATGATGCTACTTCAAGATCGACAGGTTGTCATTATTGGAGCAAGTTCTGGAATGGGACTTGCCACAGCAAAAGCGGCGGCTGAAGCAGGCGCAAAAGTAACATTAGCCGCACGAAAGCAAGATAGGCTAGAACGAGCCGCGATCGGAATCGGACAGGGAGCACAAGCGATCGTTGCCGACATTGGCGACGAACAGGCAATCAAATCGCTGTTTGCCCAAGTTGGAAGTGTAGATCATTTAGTCACGACGGCTGCCGACTTGACGTTTGCACCGATCGAGCAACTCTGTGGTGCTGATGCTCAAAGAGTTGTCACCAGCAAGATTCTCGGACCATTCTACGCGGTCAAACACGCTGCGCCTCGCTTGAGCAGGACGGGTTCAATCACTTTCTTTTCGGGTTTTTCAGCCTGGAAACCCGTTCCTCATACTGCGTTGATTGCGGCGGTTGATGGCGCACTGGCTGCTTTTTGTCGCTCACTCGCAGTCGAGCTTGCACCCATTCGCGTCAATGTCATCGCACCTGGCGTTGTTGAAACTCCCATGTGGCAAGGTGTGCCGGAAGAACAGCGGAAAGCGTTTCTTGCAACCGTGAGCGAACAACTTCCCGTTGGCAGAATTGGGTCACCAGCAGATATGGCAAATGCAGCGCTTTATCTGATGCAGAATAGCTTCATTACAGGAACTGTCTTGCATGTGGATGGAGGACATCAACTCGTTTGATTGATTTGGAGGAAAACAAGATGAAAGTTTTAATTCGAGCGATCGTAAGTTTTTTCGTTTTCGTTGTTGATGTTGTGTATGGCAATCGTTCCTATGCTCGGTTTTATGTGCTAGAAACGATCGCGCGTGTCCCTTACTTTTCCTATCTATCTGTGCTGCATTTGTACGAAACGCTGGGTTACTGGCGCAAAGCAGACTGGTTGAAAGTTCACTTTGCCCAAACCTGGAACGAACTGCATCATCTATTAATCATGGAATCGCTCGGCGGCAATCGACTGTGGATCGATCGCTTTGTTGCGGAACACATTGCAGTTGCATACTATTGGATTGTCGTGCCGCTCTACATGGCGTTACCTAAGTATGCCTATTACTTGATGGAACTGATCGAGAATCATGCTTATCACACCTACAATGGCTACTTGAACGAACATGGAGCAAAACTGAAAGCGCAACCTGCTCCCCAAGTTGCAATCGACTACTACCGAGATGGCGATCTTTATATGTTTGAAGAAGTTCAGACGACACTCGGTTCCACCTTTCGCCATCCTCATGTCGATACTCTCTATGACGTATTTGTCAACATTCGTGATGATGAATGTGAACACGTAAAAACGATGGTGGCACTTCAGCAACCGGATGCGCGACTCACTTTCAAAAGTCCTCATACTTTAGTAAAAGTGGTTGCAACTAGCACAAATGACACAAATTGATTTCAGTGACTAAACGCGGTCGCATTTGTCAAAGTAATAGTAATTCGAGCGGAGGGTAAAGAAATGACGCTCACAGCTACAAAACCAACTACTCAAGTTGAAACGCTTGCCAAGCTCTATCTAGAAGGCAAGCCAGCCGAAATTTCTGATGAAGCGATCGCGCAACTCTGTGATTGGTTAATGACGGAATTCCAGCAATTGCCGCTGAATCTACAGTTCTCAAGCTATATGCGTTACGCAGATGCCAAAGAGATGTTTGCGGATATTGAGCGAGGACAACTTTGGGTCGCTGCCGATAGCTATGATTCTACAATTTATCCTAATCCAATCTATGGCTTTATTTTTCAAGGAATGCACGACTACGACCACTACTTAAGCGACACAGATTTCAGCTTAGAAGGAGAAATCGCGGCTTATCACTTCACCGCAAAGCGAGTCCCCAGCTTGGAGATTCAGAAGATTCTTTACTCTGAAATTGTATTGCGATCGGCTGCCTATCTCTATCTTGGACATGCAGCAGTTCCTAAGATTGTATTTCCGTAATGATTTCAAAAAAATCTTTGATTTCAAGAGATGAACTCACGGGAATGATGACTTACACCAATGCACAACTGCGTAGCATCCTGAATGGGTTGGGATACACGAACCAAGATGAAATGGCTGATGCAACCTTTCCGTTATCACTCAATGATAGCCCGTTAACGAATTCACAACTTGTACAGGCAATCCAGAAGTTCCAACTCGATCGTTAGCTTGAAGTCAATGGAATGCTGGACTCAATGACCCTGACCGCAATTCATAGCAATTCTCGATTGTGTGGATGACATTTGTAGGGGCGCACAGCTGTGCGCCCCTACCTGGCATATATTTCACCCAATTGAAAACCGCTATCAAAGAGTGATGCAAACCTCGATCGGCGACCTCAAGCAAGCCAATCATACTGATATTCTTCTGGAGCGCCTCCTGTATGACGCAACGACGATCGCGGTTGTCAAGTTTGTTCTACAGCGACTTCCAGTGGATGGCATTGCATCGAATTCAATGCGAGAGGCACTGACTAAGCGGCAAATGCAAAGTTTACAACCGCTTCCCCACGCATTCCAAAATCCCGTGAATTCAATCTTTCTACATCACGGTGACAGAGATTGGTAGGAGGATTCATCTACCCGACTTGATCGATGTCTTCATTTTTCAGTTCTCTATACTCAATCGGGTTCTAATGCACAAATGTCCTTGCCGTTCTTACCCGCTATTGCGGCACTTTCGGCACCATCAAGTCTACTGGTTTTGCCCACACTGCTAGGCAGCGATGCCCATTCTATCTGAAGCAACCCACAGCACTAAAGCGTGATACACACAAACACTCAAATAGGAGAAAATTGTGAAAACACGAATCAGACGATCGGTATTACTCCTCAGTCTACTTACTTTTGTTTCAGCCCATTTTGCTTTGCCTACTGCTGCGGATTCGACGGCTGATTCGATCGTTGTCACGATCGAATCGATCGCACTTCAATGTTGATATGAGTATGCTTAGCGATCGCCATCGAACTGATGCACAACGCTGGTATTCCGCTTCTGAATTGTCCGGGCTTCCTGGAATGCCTGCTGCTTCCCATAATGTCACGCGCAAAGCCAAACTCGAAGGCTGGAAATCACGCCCACGTCAAGGACGCGGGGGCGGCAACGAGTATGCTCATTACAGTCTGCCTGCGATCGCTCAAACTGCGTTGAACGAAAGCAACGATCGAGGGAAGATAGCTCAAACCGCACTGCCTCCAACGATAACAGATCGCTCGATCGCAACAGCCCAATCACCTCGCCGTGAATTAAGACCACAACTGAAACCAACAATCAACGATCGCACCGATGCTTGGTTGGCAATTCTGAGACTGTATGAGACTGAGATCGACCATGCCCATTTCAAAACCCATTTGGAACGAGATGTTGCATTCGTTGATGCTTACAATCAACGACAATTAGAATTACCTAATTGGGTTTATGCGATTCTGCCCAAACTCTCCCGCAGTTCGCTGAAAGCCAAGCAAAAATTACGTCAGACTGCCGATCGAATCACAGCCCTCGGCGGCAAGTATGGTCATCGTCGCGGCACAGGCAAAATTGATGCAGACTTCGATCTTCAAGCTGCAATTAAAACTTGCCTCACCACAGGCGGAAAACATTGGGGCGCAAGCCAAATCTATGAAATCTTGCAGCTTGAATTTGGGTTGGAACCCGATCGGGTTTCACTCGGTCAATTGCGCGATTGGTTACGGCGATTTCGCTTACAACATCCACAGGAGTGGGCATTGTATCTGACTCCAGATCGCGCCAAAGGATTAGTTAGTCCAGCCTTTGGATCGAGATCGCAATCGGTGTTCTACCCGAATCATGTCTGGGAGATTGACTCGATGCGAGTGGACATCAATTGTAAGACGGAAGTGGCTGAAACGGTGCAACTGACTCGCGCCTTTGTCATTGCTTGCGTTGATGTCTTCACTCGCCGTGTGATGTTGTACGTCACCCAACATTCCAATGCGGAAGCCGTTTGCTTGATAATTGCGGCTGCCATTCTGAAGTGGGGCGTTCCCGAACAAATTCGCACGGATCGTGGCAAAGAATATCTCAGTCGTCGCGTTCAACGCTTTCTTGCAAATTTGGGAGTTGATACCGAGGATTTACGCTGCTTACCCGGACATCCCGAACAAAAGCCGTTTGTCGAACGCTTCAATCGCACCTTTCAGCATCGTGATTTAGTCAAAAATCCTTTCTTCTTGGGTCACAATGTCAGCGATCGCCAAACCTTACGATCGTCAGAGAATCGTCCTGCGATTGAACTAGCAATGTCGATCGACGAATTTCAGCAATGGTGCGATCTCTGGTGCGTCAAATATGAGCAGCGATCGCATGGACGACCCGGCATTGGATTGGAAGGTAAATCTCCGCTCGAAGTGCTGTCAGAAGCAACGGGTCAAGGTTGGATACAGCGCACAATTCAAAATCCGCGTGAACTCGACTTCCTGATGATGGCAGCACCTGGGAAATCGGCAATGCGAAAAGTGGGGCGACAGGGCATTTCGGTAAGAGGTCGGCTCTATGTTGCCGCAAAACTATCAACCTGGATTGGTAGATACGTCTATGTTTGCTTCGATCCAAACGAGCCTCGCACTGTCTATGTCTACAACAGTGCCGAGTTAACTGAATTTATCTGCCAAGCTGTGTGGCGACAAGCAGAAGATATCGATCTCGCGGCGATCGCAAATCAAGCTAGACATCTGTATGAAGTTCTGCTGCGCTCCGTGAACCAAATTCGCAAACGAGGAAAAGCCTTGCTGCACAAATTAGCAAGCGATCCGTATCTGCCGATTGGTCAGACAGCTCAATCGCTCTTGCAAATCATTCAATCCCAAATTCACGATTATCCTGCAATTCAAGCCATAACCGAGGCAATCGCGGCAGCTGATTCCTCTTCAGAAGATCTCCCCCTAGCAATCGACCTCGAAACCTATCATCACGAACTACAGCGATTGGAGGCAGAATCTGAAAAACAAGCTATTCAGCAAGAGCAACAGCGATCGCACCAGCAACAACTGGAAGAGTTAGTCGCTTGTTGGCAACAACAGCAAATTCTTCCTGCCCTGGAACCGAGTAAGTTGGAGAAATTAATCCAGCATTTGTCCTTACCTGAAGGACAAGGTTTTCTCACGGCTGTGACGATATCGCCATCAGAAGAACAGCGATTTCGGGATTGGCTCACAGGTGAGGCGATCGCACCCGTTGCGATTGTGGATTGCCGCTCTCTGTTAGAAACTGCTCTTGCCCAATGGCGAACCCAACAAGAGATGTCATGGGAAGACAAACAAAGCCTCCTGCACTACATTAGAGAACCTGAAGGATTAGGAGTGCTGAGAGCGTATACCAACGCTTCAGAAGAGCAGCACTTTCAAACCTGGTTAGAGCAAGGACAACGATCGTCATGCGTCTCGAATTGATTCACAACAACATCACAACAACATTTGAAAATCAGAACCATGCGATATAAGATTGTCACTACGAAGAATATTGTCAGTTTATCGAGCGGCTTTCAAGAATCCCAAAGACGCGAACCAGGGATTCCTAGGATGGGCTTGATTTATGCTCCAACTGGCTTTGGTAAAACCACCGCAGCAGCTTGGCTGGTGAATCGGGAGAACGGCATTTACGTGCGGGCAGTCTCATTATGGTCGCCCACCACAATGCTAATGGCGATTCTAGCAGAATTATCCATCGCACCCCCTCGCTTTCCAGCCCAAATGTTGCAGGCGATCGTCGCTCAAATGAAGCTGAGCCAACGCCCGCTATTTATTGATGAAGCCGATTATTTGTTGCACAATCCGCGCATGATCGATGCAGCACGCGACATTCACGATCGAGCCGAACTTCCCGTGTGGCTGGTTGGTTCGCAGAAACTGGAAAAACAGATTGCTCAGCGCAAAATTGTCGCAGGACGGATCTCCCAGTGGGTTAAATTTTCGCCCTGTGACTTGGAAGACACCCAACGGTTAGCCAAGGAACTGTGTTTAGTCGAGGTGCAAGTTGACCTGCTCGAACGATTGCACCAAGCTGCTAAAGGTAGTATTCGCTCGATCGCAGTCGGACTCAGTCGCATCGAAGCATTTGCCAAAGTGCAGCGGTGGAACGAGATCGATGCCAAACAGTGGGCGGAACGCCCATTCTTTTTCACGCGGCAAGTAGACTATCAGGAGGAGTAGAGCGATCCGATTCGCTTGCATCTGGGTTATCCGTTGCGCTAATTGCTCACACACAACTGTTCGCTCTGCGAGCGAGGTTTTGGGTTGCGATCGAGCGGCTCAACTACACAAACTTGACGATCGCAATGAATATTAAACGTCGAGAGCCTGCCTGCCAAACTCTGGTAGGCGTGTTCTTCTGCACGCAATTACCAAGTGAAATTCCGGCTTGGATCGAGATTGAAGCTCGCGTGGCTGAACCAGGCTACTACGGTCAATTCGATTGGCAGAACGATCACATTCAAGGGTTACTGGCTCAATCCGTCGATTTTATCGAAGAAGTTCTACCCGCCTATCTTTCATCCTTGGGTTTTGAAGGAGTCGGTGCTGTGGAATGGAGAACAATCGATATCTGAGGTTTATTCAAGCACGCTAGTAGAGCTTGGCGTAAATTCGGCTATGCTTGATAGGTTCTCCTGAATAAGTCAAGCGCCTTGCCGAAATCAGCCCCTAAACCTCTGACGTTAGATGAAACCGCACGTCAACAACTCAAACAATTAGTAGCTCGACATCGCACCCCCCAACAAATCGCCATGAGAGCCGAAATCATTCTGCTGGCAGACGAGGGATACAATCACAGGGAGATTGCC
The DNA here is from genome assembly GCF_032860985.1 of Chroococcidiopsis sp. SAG 2025. Classification (GTDB taxonomy): domain Bacteria; phylum Cyanobacteriota; class Cyanobacteriia; order Cyanobacteriales; family Chroococcidiopsidaceae; genus Chroococcidiopsis. The sequence goes on along the minus strand of NZ_JAOCNC010000003.1, from coordinate 258,681 downwards.
AGCAGGCTGAATATCAGTCGGGACATGGCAAGGTTATGGCGAGAACGATGGTTAACCTTAAGCGAGAAAGATTTGCCTGTAGAGGAACGGTTGCAGGATGCGGAACGTCCGGGAACCCCTGCAACATTTAGCCTGGAACAAATGCTGCAATTGTTTGCTTTAGCCTGTGACAAGCCAGAAACCTACGGGCGACCCATCAGTCATTGGACACCGAGAGAACTGGCAGATGAACTGGTCAAACAGGGAATTGTAGAGCGGATCTCGCCTCGGCATGTGGGACGATTATTAGAGGAAGCGACGCTCAAACCACATCAGTCCGGTTACTGGTTGAATCCCCCCCCGACCCTGCGTTCGACGACAAAGTCACCGTCATCTGCGATACCTACTTGAGTGCCTCAGAACGAGCCAAGGCAGGAGAACGAACCATTAGTATTGACGAAATGACCGGAATTCAAGCGCTGGAGCGGAAAGCCAAAAACCTGCCGATGCGACCAGGCAAGCGAGAACGACAGGAGTTTGAGTACATTCGCCACGGCACCCAAACCTTGATTGCTAGTTTCGATGTTGCCAGTGGACAAGTGATTCATCCAACCGTTGGAGAGACTCGCACCGAGGCAGACTATCTCACCCATATCCAACAAACCCTGGCAACGGCTGCCGATGCTTCCAAATGGCACCTAGTGATGGACTGCTTAAACATCCATCAATCAGAATCGTTAGTACGGTTTGTCGCTCAAGTTGAACAAATCACTGATGACCTGGGGATTAAAGGCAAGCAGGGCATTCTCAAATCCATGCACACTCGCGCTGCTTTTTTGAGTGATCCGACCCACCGAATTGTGTTTCACTTCACTCCCAAGCATTGTTCCTGGTTAAATCAGATTGAAATCTGGTTCAGTATCTTAGTACGGAAGCTACTCAGGCGAGCCAGTTTTACCACTCAAGCTGATTTGAAAGCGCGTATCCTTGAATTCATTACCTATTTCAACCATACGATGGCAAAACCATTCCAGTGGACATATAAAGGTAAGGCACTGGCTGCTTAACGGTAGGCGTATTTCCGCCAACCTCTACTAGAGGTTCTAATCATGATCGCGGCGATCGCTGCAACTTTCGAGCAGCCCGACGAGTTTTATCAACAACCGTGTTGGCTTGATGTGTGGCTTGCAACTTATGATGGCAACCAACTCGCCTTTTGGAGCCACCTAAATGAAATCGAAGCTGCCCTATTGCTCTCTCACTTGGAAAGTGCAGGATTCCTGCATCGCCTTGGCAATTCCTCTCCAGTTGAAAGCGATAGTCGCACTCCGACTCGATTTCAAGTACATCCTACCTACTATTCAGAACTGAAATTCTACCGCCTCAACTCTAAACCGCCAGTGCCAGGGGTTAAAAAGGCTAAACCCGTTCGACATACCCCCCGCTTTCGGACTGCACTCCAGCGTATCTGGACGAGTATGAGGATTTTGCAAACGTTTAGTATCGGTCAACTACAAGCCTGCTCGGATGCGAGCAATGAGGTGGTGCGAACCGTGGTGACTCAGCTTTATCAGCTCAACTATGTCCAACTGAAGCATTACTGCCATCCGTATTTTGCCGGCAATGAAGATATCTATCAACTCATCCGCGATACTGGAACCAAAGCACCTTTCTTATGCACGGATGGAATCCTCTATGATTCTAATACTCATTGTATTTATCAAACTGAAGGGAAAGCAAAACGCCCAAGCAAGACATAGACTTGCAGAAGTTTTTACGTTCTGGGCAGTAGAATGCACAGTTAATACCAAGGAATCTTGGCAGCAGGGTTTATTTCTGCACTAGAGGGCGTTGAACCAGATAGAAAAAGATAGAGTTATGGATAGTCTTGGAAACGGACAGATAGAGTTAGCGATAGGGTTAAGTCACGTTTGTTAGATTTATTTAGTTGAATTACACCTATAAACGCTGCCCCTGTATAGGAAACCGGCAATAGGAGAAGCGATCGTGCTGCTGCAGAACAATTTCACATCGAACGAAATGTCAGGCATTTCCAGCCACTTGATTCGAGTGGTTTGCAGAATAATTAATTTGCCAAAAGCACTGTCAGTTCGAGATTGCAGCGATTAAAGGCTAAGTGCCACAAGCTCGATCGAAGATAGGGATCGATATAGATTCGGATCTCAATTTAAATCGATCCCTACAGGGATATCAGAGTTTTGGCGCTACGATGGCGCAACTCTGAGAATTTACCAACTTCAATCGGGAGAATATCGGGAAGTATCGACTAGCCCTACATTCGACTGGTTACAGAAAGAAGTATTTTATCAATTTTTGGCACAATGCCGTACTCAAGGAGAAGCAAATGCCAATCGGCAACTGAGATCCTTGGTGCAAGCACAACTAGCAAAATTGTCCGAATAGACCCAATTGACCATGCAAGCGATCCAACTGGAACTTGACTTATGGAATAACTTGTCAGCCGCCGCCGCCGCTCCACTTGCTGCTAACATGAACCAACTGTGGCAGGATTTGTCAGTGGCGATAACTTCGTTAAGCTTCGCTAACGCACCTCTACCACAGCAATTACAATTGGCGATCGTTCCCGAAGCCATCTTGAAGATAGCCCAAATTCATGCCGAGCGCGCCCAATCCCTGCTAGATGGCTGGGAAGCAACCCATGAATGTGATGACGAACCGATTTTAACCGAAGATATACTGGCTCCACTACTGCGTCAAACAATGACGTTAGATTTAGATGCATTGCTAGAGCCACCACCACTATACCCGCGCTCCTCCCACTCAAATTCTCAATCGGTTGCAGGTGTGGTAGATAAAGCAGCTGTGTTGAATGCATTGGATGAAATGGCAGCCGATCGCTTGGATGAAGATCCAGGACTAGTAGCACACGCGGAAGATATCTCTGTTTGGGTAAGGGCGATCGCCGAGTATTTTAGCAGCAGACAGGTACAAAACCTACCAATGGTCGAGTTGGTACAGAATGTACAATATCCAGCCCCACAGCAACCGGAATCTGGATCGCAATTGGTTAAGACTTGGATGGCATTGTTGTTGGGGGGATTTAGGCTAGACCAGCAAGAATTCTACAATGCGGATAGTATTGAGGTTTGGTACTAATAATCCTGTTACGATTGTCGAAATCGATTTAAATTGAGATCTCAAACCCTTCGCGATCGAAGATACAATTTTATTTCACATATCTTGCAAAGCATGTCACACTTTTATTAGACAGAGGATTTTATCACTTTAGATTTTGGCTACAATTAGTTGAACGAAAAGTTGATTTTATTACTCGGTTTCAACGCGATAAGCAGCGTGTTCTAGACCAAGAACCGCCGTTTTCATGAATTGTGCCCTCATTGGAGAAAATGTAGCGGTGCAGAATCCTGCCTCACTCCAAATCATAGAGGTTGAACTGTTGAGCAGAGCCAGCAGCAAACAAATTTGCCCAATTGTTCTATTTTTGGGAGTTTGGCAAACGACACGAACAATATACTTTATGATACAAGTGATGACACTCATCGGCAGAGAGTTGTATGATTGCCCTACCTGGAGTCGCCATCGATAGCAAAATCTATGAGAGTGCGGCATCTGTTGTGTATCGGGGCATCAGAGAGCAAGACGGGCAGGCGATCGTCGTTAAACTGCTCAAGCAAGACTATCCCTCGCCTCAAGAATTAACCCGCTACAGACAGGAGTATGAAATTACCCGCTCTCTGAATCTCCCAGGAGTTGTCAAGGCATACAGCCAACAAAACTATCAACGCACGCTCGCTATTCTCTTAGAAGATTTCGGGGGAGAATCTATCGAAAGATGGATGCGGCAGCGTCCAGAAGGATTCTGCCCCATGCCCTTATCCAATTTCTTTCGATTAGCCATTGACATTACAGAGATTCTAGGCAAAATCCATGCCGCTCATGTGATTCATAAAGATATCAATCCTAGCAACATCGTCCTGAATCCCAATACAGGCGTGGTTAAAATCATTGATTTTGGGATTGCCACCCGCTTCAGCCGCACCAATCCAACGTTTAAAAGTCTCCATCTTCTGGAAGGAACCCTTGCCTACTTATCTCCAGAGCAAACCGGACGCATGAACCGGATGCTCGACTACCGCACCGATTTTTACTCGCTTGGTGTGACATTCTACGAACTTTTAACTGGACAGCTACCGTTCCCGACAGCGGACATACTAGAGCTAGTTCATTGCCATATTGCCAAATCACCCGTTCCGCTTTACGAATTGAATGCAGCGATCCCCAAAGCAGTTTCAGACATCATCATGAAATTGATGGCGAAAAATGCGGAAGACCGCTATGGGAGTGCTTGGGGAATTAAGGCAGATTTAGAAATCTGCGATCGCCAATTTGCCCTCATCGGTCAAATCGATTGCATTCAATTAGGTCTTCAAGATATTTCGGAGCAGTTTCACATTCCCCAAAAACTGTATGGACGAGAAGCCCAGATTAAAGCGTTATTAGCGGCGTTTGACAGAGTAGCCGCAAGGGGAAATGAAGCAAATTCTCCACAATTCAATGTCGAAATGATGTTGGTTTCTGGTTACGCGGGAGTAGGCAAATCAGTATTGGTGCAAGAACTCTACAAACCCATTACGGCAAAGCACGGCTATTTTATCTGGGGTAAGTTTGACCAATTTGGGCGTAATATTCCCTATAGTGCGATTGTTGATGCTCTAAAAAAATTGGTACAGCAATTATTGGGGGAACCAGACGAGCAAGTGCAACAGTGGCGATCGCGTCTGCTCGCAGCTTTGGGAAGCAACGGGCAGATGATCGTTGATGTTATCCCTGAAATTGAGTTAATTATTGGCAAGCAGCCACCCGTACCAGAAGTTGGAGCAACCCAAGCTCAAAATCGCTTCAATCGAATCTTTCAAAATTTTGTGCGGGTGTTTTGTTCAAAAGAACATCCCCTGGTTATCTTTTTAGACGATCTACAGTGGATCGACTCCGCGACGCTGAAGTTAATCGAGTTAATCTTACTCGACGAGCAAGCCCAATATCTATTTTTGATTGGAGCCTACCGAGATAATGAAGTCATTCCAACGCATCCACTAGTATTAATGCTGGAGAAACTCAGAAAACAAGGAGCAGTGCTTCAGGAAATAATCCTGACACCCTTAACGCTAGAACCGTTGAGTCAATTAATTGCCGAGACGCTACATTGCAATATTGACACCGTTCGTTCCCTTACCCAATTAGTGTCACGTAAAACCGAGGGCAACCCTTTCTTCTCATGTGAATTTTTGCGAATGCTGTATAGCGAAAATCTATTGACATTTGATGCCGATCGCTTATGCTGGCAGTGGGATATTGCCCAGATTGAAGCTCAAGACATCACTAACAATGTGGTAGAGTTGCTGCTACTCAAACTGAAGAAACTGCCAGAAGAAACACGGCAAATTCTCAGCTTAGCCGCTTGCGTTGGCTCTGAATTTAATTTAGAAACTTTGGCGATCGCTTGTGAAAAATCGCCGCCAGCAATTTCTCTAGATTTACTAGCTGCAATACATGCTGGATTAATTCAACCTCTATCTGAATTAGACGAAAACTTGTTAGTTCAAGACTACAAGTTTTTGCACGATCGCGTGCAGCAAGCAGCCTACGCCTTAATTGATGAGTCGCACAAACAAGTGGTTCATCTGCAAATCGGTCGCAATTTGCTTGAAAAGACATCGCCAGAGCAGCGAGCAGAGCGGTTGTTTGAAATTGTTGACCATTTGAATTTTGGAACCGAGTTAATCATTGAGCAATCTGAACGGCATGAGATTGCCAAACTGAATTTGCAAGCAGGTCAGAAAGCGCTAGCAGCGACGGCTTATGAAGCAGCTTTCAAGTATTTCAATACAGGACTTAAACTCCTTGATGTGGAAAGTTGGCAGCGTGAGTATGACCTAACTTTGGTGTTGCATTCAGAGGCAGCAGAGGCAGCATACCTCAGTGGTCACTTTGACGAAATGGAGCGGCTTGCAGAAGCAGTGCTCAACCGTGCGAAGACAGTGCTAGACACCGTGAAAGTTTACGATAGCAGGATTCAAGCATGGATGTCGTGGGGAGAACCTAAAGAAGCCCTTAAAACTGGCTTGGAAGTGCTGCAACGCTTAGGAATTAGTTTAGTGGAAGCTCCAAGTCAGTTAGATGTTCAAGCAGGATTAGAGGAAACCGCTTCACGATTGGCTGGGCGGGAAATCGAAGATTTGATCGATCTGCCAGAGATGACTGAACCTGTGCCACTGGCAGCAATCTACATTTTAGTAGGCATATATAGTCCGGCTTTTATTTCGGCACCCGCTCTGATGGTGCTGATTATATGCAAGATAGTGAATTTATCGATCGCCCATGGAAACGCTATCTGGTCGCTGCTTGGTTATGTTGGCTATGGCATGATCCTATGTGGCGTTGAACAAGACTTTGAACTGGGCTATCGATTTGGCAAATTATCCTTAAATTTAGCGAAACGATCGAATAACAAGAGAGGTAATTGCAAAGCATTGATGATGGTGAGTATCCATATCATTCCCTGGAAAGACCACCTTAAAGAAACCTTCCCTGGTTTAGCTGAGGGTTATCAAAGCAGTATAGAAAGTGGAGAGTTTGAATCTGCGGGTTATTGTGCATTAAACGTATGTTATAACTCCTTTTTTGCAGGACACGAACTGACAGAACTGGAACAACAAACAGCGATTTATCGTAAAGCCACCCATCAAATTAGACGAGAGATTCCTGCCACCTACCTGGCAATGTTGCAACAAACAATCATTAACCTGCGAGGTCAATCTGAAAACCCAAGTCGCTTAGTGGGTTGTATCTATGACGAAGAGCAAGCACTGTCATTGGCGATCGCGGCCAAGGATGGAACTGGCCTTCACTTCTTTTACTCAAATAAGCTGATTTTATGCTACCTGTTCGGGGAGTATGAGCAAGCTGCAAAAACGGCTACTTTGGCAGAACCGTATTTAAGCGCAGCCACATCATTATTCTCTGTAGCTCTATTTCATTTCTATGACTCCCTAATCGTTCTGAGCTTGTGGGCAAATGCTTCAAGCTCTGAAAAAGCACCCTGGTTGAATCGCGTTAATGCCAACCAAGAAAAGATGCAAAAATGGGCAGAACACGCCCCAATGAATTTTTTGCACAAATACCATTTAGTCAAGGCAGAGAAAGCGCGAGTCTTAGGGCAATTTCTTGAGGCTGAAGAGTTTTATGAACAAGCGATCGCAGGTGCTGCTGAACATGAGTTTATTCAGGAAGAAGCATTAGCTTATGAATTAGCAGCTAAACATTATCTGGCGCGAGGTCGAGAAAAGATTGCCCAGACTTACATGAAAGAGGCGCACTATTGCTACGATCGCTGGGGCGCAATAGCTAAAGTTAAAGATTTAGAAAAACGCTATCCACAACTGCTCAACACCAACCTGGTTCGGCAATCGAATCCAATCGTGACCGATGAAACGATCTGTCATCCAACTGCGGCGATCGATCTGGCTGCGGTGATGAAAGCGGCTCAAGCCCTTTCAGAAATAATCCATCTCGATCAATTGATTGCCACGTTGATGCAAGTGGTGATAGAAAATGCCGGAGCCGAAACAGGCGCTCTGGTGCTCCTAGAAGACGATCGACTCACTGTGGTGGCTCAATGCAGTGGGAGTAGACAGTGCGACCTGGAAAAGATTGCTGTTGCTGGTTGTGCAACGATTCCTATCTCCGTCATTCACACGGTAGAGCGCATTCAAGAAACTGTGGTGTTTGATGATGCAGTCAACAAATCGTCTTTTTTGACTGATCCTTACATTCAAAATCAACAGACGCGATCGCTCCTTTGTATGCCAATTCTCAAGCAAAGTCAACTGATTGGTATCCTTTATTTGGAAAACAATCTCAGTACCGGAGTGTTTACCAGCAATCGCTTACAAGTTCTCAACCTATTGATTGCTCAGGCAGCAATTTCACTAGAAAATGCTCGACTGTATCAGCAGTTAGAAAACTATGCCGAAACCCTGGAAAGGAAAGTAGAAGAGCGAACCCAAGCCTTACAGCAAGAGATCGCTGAGCGCAGACAAACTGAAGCCACATTGCAGCGCAGTGAAGCCAAGTTTCGCAACATTTTTGAAAACTCACAGGTCGGTATCTTCCGCGCTTGCCTCTCGGATGGATTAATTCTCGATGCGAATCAATGCTTTGCGAATCTATTTGGCTTCGATTCACCGGAAGAGGTGATTGGGATTCTGCATGGTGTTGACTGTTATGTAAGTCCCCGCGATCGCTCCTCAGCGATTGAATTACTCAACCGCGATGGTCAATTGCAGAACTTTGAAGTGCAGTTGCGAAGACGGGATGGCACATTGTTTTGGGCACTTTACTCGGCTCGTCCGAGTGTTGCCGATGAATGTGTGGAAGGCGTGATTGCGGACATTAGCGACCGCAAGCAAGCAGAAGCAGCATTGCAAGCCTCTGAAGCAGAACTGCGAGCGCTCTTTTCAGCCATTCCCGATCCGCTGTGTATCTTCACTGCCCAAGGGCAATTGATTTGTGCAATTCAAGGAAATCCGTCCTATGGAGAGGAGTATACTGGCAAAACAGTGCATCAACTTTATGCTAAAGAACAAGCTGATGAATTTCTGCATTACATTCAGCAGGCGGTGAGAACTCAACAAGTCCTCACCGTTGAATACAGTCAATGGATCGCTGGACGAGAAATCTGGTTTTCGGCTCGCATTGCCCCGATTCAGCACGAGCAGGTGATTTGGCTGGCACGAGATATTACGCTGCAAAAGCAAGCAGAAGTAGCCTCGATTTTGTCAGAACGTAACCGCATGGCACGCGAGATTCACGACACACTCGCTCAGGCGTTTACAGGCATTCTGGCTCAGGTGGGAGCTGCAAACCAGGTGCTAACAGACGATTTAGAAGCAACTGGGGCACATCTAGACCTGATTAAAGAATTAGCACGAACTGGACTGGTTGAAGCGCGGCGATCGGTCGTTGCACTCCGTCCTCAGCTTTTGGAGTCGGGCAGTTTACAGAGCGCTCTCCATCGTCTCATTGCTCAAACCAGGGCTGCCGCAACGGATACTACCTTGTACTATGAGATCGAGGGTGCAGTGTATGCTCTACCCACTGAAGTCGAGAGTAACCTACTGCGGATGGGGCAGGAAGCCTTAACCAATGCGATTAGACACGCCAATGCTGATGAAATTCGAGTGGAGCTAATCTACGATCGCGATCGAGTTTGCTTGCGTGTGAAAGACAATGGACAGGGCTTTGGAGTTGGGAGTATTCAATCCTCTGATGGTTTTGGCTTATTAGGCATGAGCGAACGGGCAGAGCGCATCGGCGCACAACTGACGATTGGGAGTCAACCTGGGCGAGGAACAGAGATTATTGTCACCGTCAGTCGGGAGTGAGCATCACGATGAGTCGAGCTACTACAATTCGGGTTCTGATTGCAGACGATCATGCCATTTTTCGGCAAGGATTAGCCACGATTATTAGTCGTGACCCAGATATGAGTGCGATCGCGCAAGCCGAAAATGGGTTCCAGGCGATCGCCTTATTTCGCCAACACCAACCAGATGTGACGCTGATGGATCTGCGAATGCCTGAAGTTGATGGAGTTGAAGCGATTACTGCCATTCGCGCCCAATCTAAATCGGCTCGGATTATTGTCCTGACAACGTATGATAGTGACGAAGATATCTATCGGGGATTGCAGGCAGGAGCAAAAGGATACCTGTTGAAAGAAACTGAACCTGACGAGCTGCTGAATGCCATTCGTACCGTTCATCGGGGTCAGCAGTATATTCCGCCTGATGTGGGAGCAAAGTTGGTACAGCGAATGAGCAATCCAGAATTGAGTGAAAGAGAACTGGCGGTACTCCGTTCAATGGCACAGGGGATGAGTAATGCCGAGATTGCGGCTGCTTTGATTATCGGTGAAGGCACGGTTAAATCTCATGTGAATCGGATTTTGAATAAGTTAGATGTGAGCGATCGCACCCAAGCTGTGATTGTTGCCGTTAAACGCGGCATTGTTAATTTATAGGGTGTACTTTCGATTGAAATCGGATTCTAACTTGAGTTATAACCAGCCTTCTACTCCACGATGGCATGGTTGCTCTATCAATATATACTGTAAAAATTTTAACTTGCTATAGACGACAGCTTGAAGGCGATCGCCTATATTGAATTTATAGCAAACAGTTATGCAATCAATGAACTCACGCAAATAAATTGCAAGGTTCCGTGCTTGATGCAGATGTATAAAAATGAACGACGCTCGTAACCACAGTACCTTGCTTGTACCACCTTCAACCCAAGATTGGATGCAAGGTGTGCCGAGTGCCAAGGTAGTGCTGGTGATGTATGGAGACTATCAATGCTCTAGAAGTGCGGAGGTTTACAAGCTGATTAAAGCGATTGGACGAGAGCTTAGTGCTTCTTTTGGAGAGGATTATTTATGCTTTATCTTCCGTCATTTTCCGCAAATACAGATTCATCCTCATGCTCAACGGGCAGCCCAAGCCGCCCAAGCCGCCGCTGTCCAGGGTCAGTTTTGGCAGATGCACGATCTGCTATTCAAGCATCGACAAGAGTTAGGAAACGGCTATCTTGTCGAGTACGCCAACGATTTAGGACTTGATATCTCGCAGTTTCTCAAAGATTTTTCTAAACAAGTGCATGTCGCCCGCATCAATGAAGAGATCGAAGGCGGAATACACAGTGGAGTAACGACTGCCCCAGCCCTATTTATCAATAACATTCGGTATACTGGGCGCTGGAACACGACCCAGTTGATGACAGCCATGATTGCTGCCAGTCATTAAACTCCCCGATCTTTGCTCCCAATTTAGATTTGACTTGTTTATTAGTGCTGGTAAGCTATCTCATGCGCGATCGCTATCTTTTGCCTGTTTTGTTGAACAAGATTGCCAATTTTTGAACCATGCTAACAATTACAACGCCAACAATTGAATTCAAGAACAGAGGCTTAACGCACACCCAATTGCAGCAAGCGATTGACTATATTCACACTCACATTGACCGAGATTTGTCACTGATTGAACTTGCCAGCACGATCAATATCAGCCCGACTTACTTTGCCAGTTTATTCAAACAGACTACAGGAATTTCTCCGCATCAGTACGTGATTCAACAACGGGTGGAACGGGCGAAATCGATGTTATCGAAAACGGATTTAACCATTGCTGATATTGCTTTCCAAACTGGGTTTTCCAGTCAAAGCCATTTGAACCAACAGTTTAAGCGATTTACTGGCATGACACCAAAGCAGGTGCGCTAATCGTAAGAATTTAATAAAACATTGTAAGAATCACCAAAGCAGTCAAGCATTAAAACTGAGTACGCCTTAGAAGAAATTAGGACAATGAAAGATGAAATTAATCTATCGTGGTGTTACCTACGAGTGTCACCCTTCTGAAACTTCAAAGCACCCATTTCAGAAAGTCCGATCGCTCTTAACGACGGAAATTCCAGACAGTTTAGCCGTTCATCAGTCGATCTATCGCGGTGTGACCTACGTTCGCGCTCACACCTTCGCAGACAACCTTTGCAACTCAACCGACCATATTGAAGCGTTCCGGTGCAGCGCGGTTGTTGGGCTGCGCTTTAACTTGCACGTAAGCTACTATCTATATTCTTCTAGCTCATCAATAATATCCAGAATTTCAACGAACCGAGAGCCAAAGGCAGTCAACTTATACTCCACGCGGGGCGGAATTTCTGGATAAGCAACTTTCTCGACAATACCAAAGTTGACAAGATCTACTAATCGCTCATTCAAAACCTTAGTTGTCAATCCCTCAGTTGCACGAGTCATTACTCCTGGACGGTTGATACCTTGACGAATTAAGCGTAAAACTTCCAGCATCCATTTACAACCAAGAGTATGCTCCACGATATGAGCCACAGTTGGTTGAGAAGCAGAGATTTTTTTTGGCAAGCTACGGGATTGTGATGACTGCATTTGCGACTGAACAGTAACTACCTTACCAGATGGTGCTGACTTGCGGGACAAGAGAGAACCACCATACATTGAGTGATATTGAAATACCTTTACCGTTGATTCTAAAGCAAGGATGGTTAGCAGAGATGGAATGTATGAAAGCAGCCGTACTGACAACATTTGGTGGTGCTGAGAGTTTTGAGATTCAAACTGTACCCAAGCCAATACCAAAACCTAATCAGGTTCTAGTAAGGGTGTGTGCAACATCGATCAATCCAGTTGATTATCAGACTCGCCGTGGTGACTACAAAGACTTGGTTCGATTACCAGCAATTATCGGAGTTGACATTTCAGGGGTTATCGAGACAGTTGGAGAGTCAGTGACAGACTTTGAGGTAGGAAACGAAGTTTATTACTCGCCGCAGATTTTTGGAGAATCTGGCAGCTATGCTCAATATCATGTTGCTGATGCAAGGATTGTTGCGCTTAAGCCTTCTAACTTGTCGCACATTGAAGCAGCGTGTTTTCCTCTTGCAGGAGGAACGGCTTGGGATTGTCTAGTGACGAGGGGCAATCTTCAAGTTGGGGAATCAGTTCTAATTCATGCGGGTGCTGGTGGCGTTGGTTCTATTGCAATTCAACTTGCAAAAGCGATGGGAGCCTATGTTTTTACAACATGCAGTTCTAAAAATTTCGATTTTGTTAAAGAACTTGGCGCAGATCGAGCCATTGATTACAAAAACGAAGATTACGCGGAAGTTATTTATCAGGAAACAGATGAGCTAGGTGTTGATTTAGTTTTGGATACGATCGGTGGGCAAACAATCCAGCGTAGCCCAGAAATTATTCGCCCATTCGGCAGGCTTGTGAGTATTGTAGACACTGAAACGCCGCAATCACTCATCGAAGCATGGGGCAAGAATCTGACTATCCATTTTGTTTTCTCCCCACAGTACCGAGCAAAATTAGATGCTTTGACAAAGCTAATCGAGCGCACTCAGCTTCGCCCCATCATTGATTCAACGCTGTCTTGGGATCGGATAATTCAAGCACATCAGCGTCTAGAGCAGGGAGGGACGAAGGGGAAAATTGTGCTGGAATTTACCAAAAGTTAGACTATCCTCACCGAGTACTTTAAATCGTCACCTGAAAAATAGTCCCAAGTAGCACAAATTCAAATATTAGCAAATACCTTGTGGCTACCGCCTTCACCAAGAACTGAAGCAGCCCAACACTGATTATCTGGAGTCAACAAACAGGAAGCAGTCTAGTCAAAGCCCTCTAATATAGTAATTTAAGCATTTTACAAAAGGACATCGAAGCAAATTCGATGTCCTGTAGGAATTCAATGCTCGTTGAAACAGAAGGAAAGCACTACCCAAATTCAAATGGAGATCGCACTATGAACAGGCTTAACTTCAGGAACAGCATCCGCCTGCTTTTGATTGTCACTCTCTTTCTAGGAACTCTTACCATCACTTCTCTAGGAGCGATCGTGAGTACTGCAAATGCACAAGTTAACAAGCCCACGATCGTGTTCGTTCATGGTGCATTCGCCGAGTCTTCTAGTTGGAACGGTGTATTGACGAAGCTGATCGCGAAAGGTTATCCGACGGTTGCTGTGGCTAATCCTCTGCGCGGCGTTAAGAGCGACGCCGATTATGTTGCCAGCGCCCTTAAAGACATCAACGGACCCATCGTGCTGGTTGGGCATTCTTACGGAGGCTCGGTAATTACCAATGCCGTCAATGGTAACAGGAACGTGAAAGCACTGGTCTACGTTGCTGGCTTCGCTCCTGATGCGGGCGAGACTGCCATTGAACTCTCAGGACGTTATCCGGGCAGCACACTCGGACCAACACTCGCGCCACCAGTTAAACTGCCCGATGGTGGTAAAGACCTGTATATTCAGCAGAACAAGTTCCACGCCCAGTTTGCTGCGGATGTGCCTGCTAACGACGCGAAGCTGATGGCTAGCACCCAGCGTCCGATTACGGAAGCCGCGCTGAACGAAGCCTCCGGTGCGCCTGCATGGAAATCTACCCCGTCCTGGTTTATTTATGGCGATCGCGACTTGAACATTCCTCCAGCGGCACTGTCTTTCATGGCGAAGCGAGCTAACTCCAAAGAGACCGTTGTTGTGAATGGCGCGTCCCATGTTGTGATGGTTTCCCATGCAGATGCCGTTGCCAAGCTCATCGATCGTGCTGCAACTGCGCCATAGACGAGGCATAAACGCATCCGACTACAAGCATTTTCTTCTAATTAGTACTTGAATCTAATGGCATTGACAGAAGGAGAAACAGAATGATACTTCAGGGTGAAGTTGCTGAGTTGCTGAAAACTTGCTTATCCGGTACAAGTTGGTGAAATCGATCGCGTGGAATTAATAGACGGGAAGCGTTCTACTCAATGATCGAGTGCTGAGTTGGCAAAGTCTTCGGTTAGTTTGAGTTTGTGCTGAAGGTCAATATTAGAACGCTGAATCACTTTAAGGAGCAATTCTATGTCAACTTTTGTCTTGGTTCACGGCGCATGGCACGAGGGTTCTGCTTGGAACGAAGTGATCGAACAGCTAGAAGCGAAAGGGCATCAAGCGTTTGCTCCCACGATCGCAGGTCATGGCAAAGGCGTGAATAAGAACGTTAACCATGCTCAATGCACACAATCGATCGTCGATTACATTGTGGACAAGGACTTAACCGATATTGTTCTCTTAGGTCATAGTTTTGCCGGAACAATCATTCCGAAAGTTGCCGAAGCAATTAGCGATCGCATTCGACGACTCATCTTCTTAGATGCTTTTGTCCTCAACGATGGTGAAAGCCTCAGAGATAGCCTTCCGCCGCACTATCAAGCGTTATTTGACTCTCTAGCTAGAGAATCGGACGATCATACGCTGGTGATGCCGTTTGAGATGTGGCGAGAAGTACTTCTCAATGATGCTGACCTCGAACTGGCTCGATCCAGTTACGCACAACTATCACCCCAAGCGTATCAACCGTGGATTGACAAGTTGGACTTGAAGCAGTTTTACTCGCTGCCTATTCCTAAAAGTTACCTCTACTGTACAGAAGATAATGTCCTCCCTCAAGGCGAACAGTGGGGTTGGCATCCGAGAATGTCCAGTCGCTTGGGGCTATTTCGGCTTGTACAAATGCCCGGTAGTCACGAAGTAATGTTTTCTAACCCGATCGGTTTAGCAGAAAAGATTATTGTGGCAGGGCGCGACTAGCAGCAGAATTTACAATCGCCAACCCACTCATGTCGCCGTCATTCAACAAACAATGACCCTCAAAGGAGAAATCATGACAACTACATACCATCACAGTGCTGCTTTTGATTATATTGTGATTGGCGCCGGTTCAGCAGGCTGCGTTGTTGCCAACCGTCTTACAGAAGACCCTAATACTAAAGTATTGCTGCTCGAAGCGGGTAGTCCTGATACCAAGCCAGAGCTTCAAGTTCCCTCAGTGTGGCCTACTACACTCTTAGGCTCGGAAGTGGACTGGGCATACTTAACTGAAGGGGAACCTTACTTAAATAACCGCAAAATTTTGTCTTCACGCGGTAAAGTCTTGGGCGGCAGCAGTTCGATTAATGGCATGATTTATATCCGAGGCAATGAACGTGACTACAATAGCTGGCAAGCGTTAGGTAATACTGGTTGGAGTTATCAGGATGTCTTGCCTTACTTCAAGAAATCGGAAAACCAGCAGCGGGGAGCATCGTTATTTCACGGGGTTGATGGACCACTTAGCATCACAGATCCACTCTCTCCTGCAAAAGTGTCGCAACGCTTTGTGGAAGCCGCTCAAGCACAGGGCTATGAGCAAAATCCCGACTTTAATGGCGTACAGCAGTCAGGTGCAGGACTTTACCAAGTGACCGTGAAAGATGGCAAGCGCCAAAGTACAGCAGTGGCATTTCTGCGTCCAATTTTCGATCGCCCCAACTTGACCATTCAAACAGGAGCATTGGTGACTCGTTTACTCTTTGAGGGAAAGCGTGCGGTAGGGGTAGTATATATTCAAAACGGAACGGAGTATCAAGTTAGGGTCAACTGGGAAGTGATTTTGAGTGCTGGCGCCTTCGATTCTCCTAAACTGCTCATGCTTTCTGGAATTGGACCCGCTGAACATCTGCGGGCAGTAGGCATTCCTGTAGTTGTTGATTTGCCGGGTGTCGGGCAGAATCTTCAAGATCACCCACTTGCTGTTATTGCCTACCAGTCTACTCAGGACGTGCCCCTGGCGCCAAGTAGTAATGGGGGAGAGGCTGGGTTGTTTCTGCATGTCAACAATAATTTAGATGCTGCGCCTAATTTGCAATTTACAATTGTTCCGATTTTATATGTCGATCCTGCCTATGCACGTGAAGGTCCGGCATTCACCCTTCCCTTTTACATCACCCGTCCCGAAAGTCGTGGTAGTGTAACGCTACGCTCCTCCTCCCCCTTTGAGCCACCGTTGATTCGGGTCAACTATCTTCAGAAAGAATCTGACATGCAATTGATGGTTGAAGGACTTAAAATTTTGCGTCAAATTGTGTACTCCGATTCGTTTAATGAGTTTCGAGGCGAGGAAATTGCTCCAGGGAGTTCCGTGCATAGCGACAAAGCAATCGAAGACTATATTCGGCAAACGTGCGGTACGGGATGGCATCCTGTTGGGACGTGCAAAATGGGTATCGATCAAATGGCGGTTGTCGATCCTCAACTCAAGGTACGGGGGATTGAAGGGTTACGAGTTGTTGATGCATCGATTATGCCAACGATGATTACAGGAAATACAAATGCAGCGGCAATTATGATTGGAGAAAAGGCTGCCGATTTGATAAAAGTTGGAACAAAATTGCCTCAATGATGGTGAAAGCCTCAGAGATAACATTCCGCCGCACCCTCAAGCGTTATTCGACTCTCTAGCGAGAGGTGGATTGGGCTGAGAGCGATCGAGATGCGACTGCTTTTCTATTGTCAGGAGTGAAGCATTTAGAGCTTTCAGTAAGACAGGAAGTTGCATTTAAAGCTGCCCGATCGTGTCTTTCGATCGACGATCGGACATCTCGCACCCCATTCGCTCACATGGTAAGACTCTGAAGTATCTAGAACATTCACAATTACAGGAGATTCAAATGACAATTTCAACTCAAACATCTTCAACTCTAGGCTCAAATCCTTTGAGTTCGATGCAAATC
This sequence comes from Chroococcidiopsis sp. SAG 2025, assembly GCF_032860985.1. Lineage (GTDB taxonomy): Bacteria > Cyanobacteriota > Cyanobacteriia > Cyanobacteriales > Chroococcidiopsidaceae > Chroococcidiopsis. Next base: position 241,502 of record NZ_JAOCNC010000003.1, on the reverse strand, counting down.
GATCATGTTTGCTTGAATGTCCCGAACTATGAGGAAACGCTTCAGTGGTATCAAGAAAAGCTAGATGCGACGATCGAGCGAGAATGGACATTTGATGTCTTCCCCGACCTGAAACTGGCTTATCTGCAAGTCTATGGATTTCGGATCGAAATTATCGGCAGCACTCAGTCACGCTCTGGGATGCCCGAAACTAAAGACATTGGTGAAGGATTACGCACGAGTGGCATTGGACATTTTTGTTTCCGTGTTGATGACGTGGATGCGGTACTGGCTGAATTGAATCGACGTGGTGTGCCAACCTTTTTTGAATTGGGCAGTTACCCTGGTCCTGGAGCTCGGCTCTGTTCGGTGAAGGACAATAACGGCAATCTCATTGAATTTGTCACTCCTTTGAAAGATTCTGCACAGTAATTCCTGGAGGAAATCCATCATGGCTCACGGGTCTACAAAACCTGCGATCGCCAATACCACTGAAAAGGAGAAATCTGTTAGATGACAGCAATCCTAGCTGTCGCGACAGCTAGGATTGCTTGGTGTAGAAGGGCTGGGGCGATCATCACCCGCCAAGCTGACTGTCACTTGATACCGATGAGATCGCCAAAGCCGTTGTCTTTCTCGCTTCCGATGACAGCAGCTTTGTCAACGGCATTAAGCTATTCGTCGATGGTGGCATGGCACAAATCTAAATAGGTGCTGTGTCCACAGCCAGCTAACCATTCAAATTCAACATTCATAGGAGATTGCAATGCCTTACTTTACTGTCGGTCAAGAGAATTCTGCAACCATTGATCTCTACTACGAAGATCTGGGGACAGGTCAACCGATTGTTCTGATTCATGGATTTCCCCTCAACGGTCATTCCTGGGAAAAGCAGGTCTTAGTGCTGCTGAATGCAGGCTATCGAGTCATTACTTACGATCGCCGAGGATTTGGCAACTCCAGTCAACCCTCATCTGGCTATGACTACGATACCTTTGCCGCCGATTTGAATACACTCATGACCCAGCTTGACTTGCAAAATACCGTGTTGGTTGGCTTCTCAATGGGGACAGGTGAAGTGACGCGCTATCTGGGCAAGTATGGCTCAGAACGGGTGCAAAAAGCGGTGCTAATGGCTCCTGTCCCACCCTTTTTGTTAAAGACGAACGACAATCTAGAGGGCGTTGACCAAAGCGTTTTCGATGGCATTATGAAAGCGATTGTGGAAGATCGTCCCGCTTACTTTTCTGAATTTTTCAAAGCGTTCTTCAATGTGGATGTGTTGTTGGGTAAGCGGATTAGCAATGAAGCAATTCAGGCAAGTTGGAATGTGGCTGTAGGGGCTTCTGCGAAAGGAACTTTAGATTGTGTACCGTCCTGGCTCACCGATTTCCGTGATGATCTGCCCCGCATTGATGTCCCAACCCTGATCGTTCATGGCGATGCCGATCGCATTTTGCCACTTGAGTCCACCGCAGCAAGACTCCCGAAGCTGATTAAAAACAGTCAACTGGTTGTCATCCCTGGCGGACCGCACGCCATCAACTGGACTCATGCCGAGCGGGTTAATCCCTTGTTGTTGGACTTTCTTCAACTTAGTTCCAAGATCAAAGGAATTCATCACCATGTCTCCATAGTTTAGCGTGAGTGAACGACTGAAAATGTGCTGTTTGCCTGGAAACAGCAGTAACACCACCTCGATCGCTAACAATTTCTCAAGAGGTTAGCATGTCTACTAACACACTTTTCCAACCCTTTAGCTTTAAAGGATTGAAGCTGCCGAACCGAATTGTGATGGCTCCGATGACGCGAGGCTTTTCACCTAATGGCTATCCAACGAAAGACGTAGCAAATTACTATGCAAAACGTGCCGCTGCTGAAGTCGGGCCGATCATCTCTGAGGGAATAGGCATCGCACGACCTGCATCGCTGAACGGGGCTAACTTTTCCCGCTTCCACGGTGAGCAGGAGCTTGCTTGCTGGAAGCAAGTCATTGATGCAGTCCACGCTGCCGGAGGATTGATGATCCCGCAACTCTGGCATGTTGGCGCAGTGTCACCCCCCTACGGTGACGATCTGCCCGTTGACCTGTTTGAGAGTCCTTCGGGTCTAAATAACCCTGATCGGTCGTTTGGAAAAGCGATGACTGACGCAGACATCGCCGATACGATCGCTGCCTTTGCCAGTGCAGCGGCGGATGCAAAGCGGCTGGGTTTCGATGCTGTTGAACTCCACGGGGCACACGGGTATCTGATCGATCAGTTTTTCTGGAAGGGCACGAACCGTCGCACCGATCGGTTTGGGGGAGTGACGATCGCTGAGCGCGGGCGTTTCGCTGTCGAGATTATTCAAGCCGTCCGTGCAGCAGTCGGTTCTGACTTTGCGATCGTCCTTCGCCTGTCGCAATGGAAACAACAGGACTACACTGCCCGCCTTGCGAACACTCCAGCTGAGATGGAGGAGTGGTTACAACCGCTGGTGGATGCAGGTGCAGATATATTGCATTGCTCACAACGCCGTTTTTGGGAGCCGGAATTCGACGAATCTGATCTAAACTTTGCGGGCTGGGCAAAGAAGCTGACAGGGGTTCCCACCATTACCGTAGGGTCGGTCGGTCTCAGCAGCGATTTCATGGGAGCCTTTAGTGGCGAAGTATCGCAGCCTGCGTTGAAACTTGATACAGATAGATAGAGCAAGATACAGTCACAGTAGTCAGCTAAGATACAGAAGGATACAGTTTAGGGATACAGAAAGATACACTTAAAGATACAGTTGAGAAATGATTTGATATAGCTTGGCAACGATCTAGCACAAGTTGAAACTTGCTCAACGCCTAAAACTCCTGCCCTGCCTAGATTTCCATTTGCTAGCAAGCGGGATACAGTTTGAAATAATTTGAGCTCTCGATCTAAATCAATTTCGACACTGGCAATTGTGGGGCAGCTTGAGCTGATGTATCAGCAGTTTGAAATGGTACAAATTCCACCTGCTGTGTTGTCAGAATTAAAAGTGCAAGAGGACAGACCAGGCTCGAAGGAGATCCAAGCAGCACTAAAGGCAGGATGGATTCAGGTGCAAGCGGTCAACTCACTCTCCAGCAGAAAATTGTTGCAGCAGACGTTAGACCGAGGTGAAGCGGAGGCGATCGCTTTAGCAATGGAACTGCAAGCAGATTGGACGTTACTTAGACGAACGAGATGGACGCAGGGTTGCCAAGTCCCTTGGGTTAAGGGTCACTGGAGTTTTGGGGATTCTACTGCGGGCGAAACAAAAAGGCGAATTACACTCTCTGTCGGAAGCGATCGATGCTCTGGTAGCAACTGCAGGGTTTCGGATTGCACCAGACTTGCTGGCGAAAGTTATTGCCGCAGAAAACCAAAGCTAAGCGTTGTCTACATTATTGTTCTTCCATGTCTAGACCGTTAAATGAAAAATGTTGGGCGTGTAGCTTACTCACACCAGCAGAAGCTCGAAAACTCCACGATGCTACTTGTGGTGGGGATGGTTGTTGGGCTGGAGATTCATGCCACAGTAAGCGCTCGTATTACCGTAAGGGCAGGCAGCAAAAGGCTCAGCGCCGAGCGGCAATTGACGAAGTGGTAGTATCCGTTCCAGAAATTCCCTACGTGGTGCTGCATACCTACCTGGACAAACCCCGTCAGCCGAATGATGAAGTCGTCATTCATGCTATTTGTGCCGAACTCTGGCTGGGGAATGCTCCCAAAGCCATGACTCGACCAGAACATACTTTTGGATATCCGCCTCGTGTAGTCAAAGAATATGCGCTTCAGTTGCTGGAGGCGCTTTATTTGAAATACGGACATGGGAGGCGAACGGGATTTGAACGCTTTGCCCGTGAGCAGCAGCACTCAATTGCTCAATGCCCCGTGCGTCCCTGCTCCTACCATGCCGCTCACCTTAACCCTTATCAATTCTCCCCCAACAGATGATAACGACCGAGCAACTGAATCTTCTTTGGTCTCAACTACAAGCTGCTAGGCTTACTCCTGAAACTCTCGATTTAACAGCATTGTTGGATCGAGTTGACACATGCGTCGCCCAACTGCCAGAGTCAATAAAATTACAAGTCGCTGGGTCAGCGATGCTTCAAGTGGCACAACTACTTGCATTACGAGCTGAAGTGTCGATTGAAAACTGGGAGTATTCCTCCCGCGACCCAGTTGTCTCTCATGGCTTTTTTTCAGATCTAGTGCGGCAGTCAATGGCAGTAGATTTGAGCGATTTGATCGCACCCGCTCCAAAGCGTAAGCGTCGCATCGTACCCAACTTTCAGGTGGAATCTTCGATCGTAGCTCCAGTAGATAAATCTGCCGTGCTGGAAATGGTCAAACAGTTGGAACGTAACTCTGAAATTGCAGACCAGCTACCGCAGTCGGATGAAGAAAAGAAACAAAAAGCGCTCTTTGTTGCGCATGACGAAGATGTTTCCAGCTGGGTAGGTGCGATCGCCAATCATTTTTTCAACACCTCTGTCAAATCTTTACCCTTGGTCGAACTCGCACGGCAAATCCAATCTCCAGCTAGATTAGAACCAGATATATTAGAGCCAGAGCGGGGAATGCCATTGGTCAAAACTTGGTTAGCTGTTCTGTCGGGAGATTTTGAGTTAGAACAACGGGAAGATTTTTACAGTCAAACAGGAGTTTGGGTTTCTTTACGTGCGATCGCCGTCTCACAGTCAGATAAAAAATGAATTTTTAAGGTTTGAGAATGCCGAGTACAGACAAAGATTGGTCAGGGCTACTTCTTACTCAAAATCAGCGGGATGAATCGGAGATTCAGAATGGTTTTACACAAGCGCTCAATCCCGAAAATTTTCTTCCAGTAAGGACAGCCTCAAACCAAGTCGTCCTCGCGCTTGTGCGATCGAGCTAAAATTCCCGTTAGGTCAAAACTACTAACATTTTAATCATAGGGACAAGACTCCCAGATATCGTTTTCAATCTCCCACTCAATCTCCCTTAACTCTTGCTGCCACTGAGAATAGGTGGATGAGTTCGATAGGTATACGTTCAAAGGTTCCCAGCGCTCTGGTGAGTTTGGCACTTCCGCTGTTTCATCGCTCGCTTGCTCTAGAGCAGATGCTTTTGGAGTCTTTATCGCTCGATCGGCTTGAGCTAGCGTTGATGCTGGCAAACCAGAATCAGCGCTTTCTTCGGTCTTTTCAGGGCGTTGGCGTTTGATTAGTTTGCGGTATTTTTCCATCATAAAGTCGTCAGGGATGAGAGAATCTGCTCTACCTAAGATTAGCAAGCGCGGCAGAGGTTACACGCACTCGTTCTTTGGATAGCCGATTCTCAGTGTTTGGTTTGCTTGCGCGGGTTGCTTGCAGAGCGGAAATGCTCTCGGACTTTTTGCGCATAGCTTAGCCGCGATCGCTCTTACAATCCGCTACCCATTCTCTTGCCGCTGTCTGGAGCATCTATTGCTGTCCTGTAAGGTGGCTGCTTTCCAAATACTTCTCCTTTCTCGCTCAGCAAGCGAACTGCCAACGATTATAGTCTGTGTAGAAAACTAACAGTATTTTTCCTTGGCAACACAGTAGATTTGCGAGCGCAATTTCTTCCATTTCCCTCCACCGATCGCTGCTATACTCTCGCTTTGTTCTTTGCTCGTTTAACCAGTACGGGTCTAGGCTTTTTCTTTTTATACTTTGGATCTTCAATTGCTCGCAAGCCTGGTGGACGGCAGCTTTCACAATAAAGTGGTCTAGATCCATATGTTTCGCGTTCTGTGGGTTGACTACACTGTTGACAAATAAATTTAAACAACCGCGTGTGGATCGTGCGCTCGTGGGCGCGGACTGTGTACTCTCTAATAGAAACCTTTTTCGATGGCATTGAACGAATAGCGTAACTGTGCTTTACTCTTATCCTACTTACTTTGTCTTTTGTCAACGCTTAGCATTGTCGTCAATAACAATTTAGAAAAATTTTTGTATTGTATAGTGGTACTCGGACTGAAGTAGTAGTTTACTGGTGTTCGATGTCGAATATTAAAATTCGACACCAGAATCCCGATCAATAAGTGAAAAACCATGCAAACGGTTGTCTCGATTTTGGCAAATGCAGGCGGTGTAGGCAAAACGACGTTAGCAGTTCACATTGCCTATGAAATGAGTCGCCGTAACTTCTCTGTAGCACTTTTCGACTTAGACCCTCAAAGATCTCTCGACGTATTTTGCGGACTCTCTGCTGCCGAGCCATCAAACACTACAACTCATGTATTCGCTAAAAGTTTTCAGGGGAGTTATCCACTAATTGCTTGCTGGAGCAATCCCAAAATTGAAGTTTGTCAAGGACATCCTACTCTCACCGAAGTTGCTAACGATCTCGTCATTCGCAAGCGAGGAGAGTATGTTTTGGCAGATCGACTCAAGTTGCATCGACTAAAACATGATTTGGTAATCCTAGATTGTCCAGCTACTTTGGGGATGCTAAACGTAAATGCCCTTGCAGCTAGTACGCATGTCTTAGTCCCAGTTCAACTAGAAATGAAAAGTATCGCTGGCGCAGCTGAATTAGTCGAATGGTGTATCAACACGTCTGAAGAACTACAGTTAGAACCTCGTCCACCTATTCTGGGATTTGTTCCCAGCATGTACGACGAGAGACGAGCAATTCACAAAACTTATTTGCAGCAACTTCCAGTGATCGCTGAAGAACTTCAGATCAAGGTTTATCCTAAAGTTCGAGACTCTAGTGAATTTAAGAATGCTTCAGCCAACGGTTTACCCTTACAGAAATATCGTCCGGCACATCAAGCTGCGAAGGACTTCCAGGAAATTGCTGACGATCTATCCACTTTAATCAAACAAAAAAACAAAAAATAAAGTTGGCAAATTTTGAGACTAGCTAACGATAGAAGTTTGACTTCTTGTACAACATCAACCAATTGGAGATTAAGAAATGGCTTTGCCCAAAATTGAAACTCGGTTTAACGGAGCAGTTCAAAAAACTGCTCAGGAACGCAAAATTGCCGAACTACAGGCAGAAATTGAGCGACTGAGGGCAGCACAATCTCCAAATTTAGAAGCGCACGTACAAGAATTACGACAGCAGCTGATCCAATCAGGAGAAAACCAAGTCAAACTGTCATCGATCGATCCTAATCCTCATCAGCCTCGGCAAACAATTACGCCCTCAGCTATTCAAGCTAAAGCTCGCTCTTTAAAAAAGCACGGACAAATAGCGCCGATAATTCTGATTCCGTGTGAAGAGCGCTATGTTTTGCTAGACGGTCAACTTCGCACTGAAGGCGCAAAATTACTAGGCTGGGAAACAATTCGCGCTGTGATTATTCCCATGCCGGAAGACCTCAGCTACAATTCTCTATTGACTTTTCTCCATTTTGAAGACCTCAATCCACTCGATAAAGCAGAAGCAGTCGTGCAACAAGCCAGCAAAGTGACTGGATTGAAGCTCGATGAAATCTCAACCACTCTCAGCACAGTGCTAAAACGAATAGAGCGAGACGGAAAAACTAAAGAATTATCCAATTTGATGGCTGAAACAACTGAAAAGCAATTACTAACTCTAGAAGGATTGGGAATTCGAGGCAAAGAGCAACTTTTACTGTTAGAGTTGCTAGATTTAGGGCTGAATCCTGGCTCTGTTAAAGCCAACTTGCTTCCCATGCTATCGTTGCCGCTAGATTTAAAAGCAGCTATTCGCCACCAAGGTCTAAAAGGTGCTCACGCTCTAGCGCTCTCAGCTCTTTCAACTAAAACATTAAACCTATCCGACAAACAAGCTGCCTCCGAACGGATTGCCGCCACCGAACAAGTCATCAAGCAGGACTTGACAGTTTCAGAGACTCGCAAATTAGTAACCCAGATTAAAGCTAAATTTTCACCAAGTACTGAGTCGCAATCGGGATCGTTACTAGAAAGAATGCAAATAGCCACAAGAAAAATCAAAAAAGCCAAATCTTGGCAAGATTCTCAGAAGCTGATGCAGGTTGAGTCTTTACTTAGCGAATTGGAAAAGCTAATTGAAAGTTAAGCATTTTACCAAAACACACTAAAACGTTAGCTTGAATTTAATCACTTCGTCGGTGTTTACAGCTAAATTTGGTCACAATTATGACCGATTGTAGAAGTGCGATCGCTCATGAGCGCAAATGCGCTAATTGATTAGCAGCAGTCGATCGGTTCAAAGCTTTCTACAAAAACGATATAGACGATCGCTTTTGTCTTTGAGCTGGGACATCCAAAGGCTTTTACTCGTCGAAACTGCAACAGTGTACCCGAAGCGTAAAAACACAGCACCAATAACTGCTGGCATTGTTTCCACTACCTATCTTGTGCAGTGAGTGGCGGTCATAGCGCGGCGATCGCGATCGGGATTGCCGTGCTACTATAAGCAGCAATTGTGTTGTTTGAGATTTGCGCTCCATTAATAGACAGTCATGGCATCCACAGAAGCAATCGCCACTGCATTTAGAATCGACCCCCAAACCCTTGAAAAATGGTTAGAGGGAAATCAACCTGTCTTGGCGAAATACGCTTTTACTCATCAACAGATTTTCTCTCAATTTGAATACGTTCGCGGTGAGTGGCATCCTAAGTCAGAACGGGAGCTAAATACCACTGTTACCGATGACGAACTAAGCCAAAACCAAAAGGCAATTGAGTGCGATCGCGTACGACACCCAAACCCCCGCGAGGTAGATTTAGAGCCGCAAGACTCCGCCATCTTTCAGGCTGTCGGAATTGTCACTGGAACGGTCAACTTAGACTTAGAAAATAGCAAAAACACCGTGACTATCGGTGGCTCGACCTACCCACTTTTTTACATATCCCAAAAACGGAAAGCTTTTGAAGCGCTCAAGGCGGAGATTGCTGCTACTGGCAATTCTAGCCAACGATTGATTGTTTACCCTAGAGCAATCCATTTCCCTAATAAAGAGCGAGCGCACGGAATTGCCTTTCAACTCGTCGGCTTCGACAAAGGGCAGCAGACAAAACAGGAAGTCTCAAGAGAACTGCTGGATTTTGAGTTTAAGCTAGCGGGACTGTGGCAGTTCATTCCCGTCTGTCGTATCCCCTGTATCTCTATTTTTCGCAATTTTTCCCGCGAGCGACTGGATGACATCAAACAAGCTGAACCTGCTCGAAAGGTGAAGTTCCTCAAAGCCAGCCATCTACCGCTATTGTGGAAAGATGCGCCCTGCAAGCCATTTAGATTTAATCCAAAAGCAGAAGGAGATCAAGGACATCCGATATTTGTCTCGCTCAAAGCTAAATTCTTACCCGAGCGCAATGTCTTTGGTTTTGTAGAACAGTTAGCTCCACCGCAAGAAACTGCGCCAAAATTTCTCAAAGCCTCCAAACAAGATAAAGCCTCGTTACGATAACAGTCACAACATAGGAGTGCGATCGCGCTCTCTTCTTACTAAAATTTCTAAAGCTAATTTAATAAATCTTTAAAGTCTTTATTTATTATTTCCTACAACTTTAAAATTTTGTCTTCGGCGGAGCGCGAGCGCTGCTTGTCTAACCGAGCGTTACCGACAAATCGCCTCCTTTGCATCCGGCATACTGCTGCCCAACATCCGGTAGTGTTGCAAAAAATTTGAGAAGCTGAGTGCATCGGGTATTCGGGTCGTGCCTCAAGCAAGTGTGAAATAAGCAGCAATATCATTCCAAGTCCAAGGACGATCGGTTAGCTCTGCCCTCTGTGCATCTGTAGTTCCAAGGCACGAATGCTGCCAGATCCAATTGAAGTAGCTCAGGACAAGTCGAGAGAGTTCCCTCAGTCTGTTGCCACACCTTGCCAAAGAGCGTTTTGTCGTCGATGCCAACAATCGGAGCAATCCGTCCAAAACAGTGCATGAGTCAATCTTACATTAGTCGTAATTTCTCATAATTAGGTTGGCTGTCTCCGACTCAAAGTGTAACTGGGGAGCCAAATCCTCACCTGCTGGTGGCGATCCCCAAACAGCAATTTGTGCGCCGCGCTTTCTGAGAGTCATGCATATATACATAACAATTGGGCGTTTTCCTTTAAGAAATGTTGACGCTTCTCGATCCCCTTGTTAAGAAGGAGCTGTGCGCGCACGACTAGTTTGACAAATCTCAAATTCCAGGAGGTTATGACATGGATAGTTCAATCGCGCTTCCCGTAGCAGTATTAATTCTCGGTTGGCTCTTAGCTGCTGCTATTGGCTCTTGGGCTTACTTTGCTGGTAGCAACAATGAAAATGACAAATCGTTCCGCCTACCCAGATTTGTCACAAAGCGATAAGCGATTGGTAAATGTAGTCGGAAGTTTCCCAAGTCCTTGATGTTGGTTGGGAAACTTTACTTCACGAACCAGGAGTTACATTCTCATTGTCATCGGTGTCAGATGCAACAGCCATTACGCTCGTGCCACTCGCTTTGGCGAGCGAACCGCAACACTCAGCCTTTTTTGCTGCTGCTGAGTGGTAAAGTCACGCCACAGTTGGGCTAACTTTCTAGCTTCATCATGCCATGCGGGATTGATTTGATACACCCGTCGCGGGCGACCGCGCCCTTCGACTTTGTGCCAGCTGCCGCAGATTGCTCCCTCTGATTCCAGAAATCTCAACGCTGCATGTAGGATCGTGTCCGAGAGGCGATAGTTGGTATATTCCCCTTCGAGCTGTTGAATGAGTCCAGTACCGTAAGATTCGCCCTCCAGCAACACCGATAGAATGTAACAAACTGCTTGCTCCAGACAAAGCTGGAGCGGTGGGGGAGCGGTAAAAAACTGATAGATGTCTTCGAGCTGCATTAACGACTCGCTCCTGTAACGAGAATTATCAGCTACAGTCTTGCCAACACAAAGTTCCTAGTTCTACAACTCAGCGGAGTCAACAACAGCCTTTGCTAAGCAAACGCCCTTGGGTGCGAACAGAAACAGCCCTGGTGCTAAGTGTTGTTGCTGCCCATCTATTGAGTAATTTGCCCCAGCCACAAAGTCTACTGCTCGTTGTGCTTGGATTACATCCATTTGGGTCATGTCTAAGATTAGCGTTTGACCCTGCCATAGAACTTGAACCGCTTGCGTCACTTGTTCAAAAGACTGTAGTTGCATGACAACGACTTGCAGTCGCTGCTGCTCTAGTTGGAAGCCTTTCGTTTCGTTTGCACTCAAGCGATCTGATGGCATGAGCTGCTGCCGCACTGCACTTAAAGCAGCAGTTCTCGATTTTCTGCGATTGGGTTCGGACGATTCATCTTCTAAGTGCGATAAATGGTGCTGATACATGACCATGCTTGCCAGTCCTGATTTCTTGCTCGCAGCAGTTGACAAATTTCCATCCGATCTTTGGTGCTATCACCTCTATACTCCGGTCAAATGAAAATCTCGTCAATTGAGTATAAATTTCATCATTTGTCAATCAGCTAAAGTTCAGGAAAGTTCAGCAATTGCTGAGCTTGAATTTGAGAAAGATTTTTTGCAGGTAGGCGTGTCCGGGGATACGGAAGTTGTTGAGGCTATTCCTTTAGATAGAGCTTAGCTGCAAGTCACTCAAGTCACCCAGACGAGCTGAGGAAAGCTACCCATGTTCCATAGTAATCTGTTGGTATACGTTGGGTGGACAAGGATGCGCCAAGTCCTGCTTGTCTATTGCATTCTGGCTGTCGAACTCATCGAGCTAGCAGCTACCAGTAGATTTGCTAGTCAAGCCCACAGCTCAATTGGTGAGGTCACATGCACCAGCTAAATCAACTCGTTGGCTGCGCCACTCCACCGCTCCAACAGCAATTTGTCCGTCGCGCGCAACTTCCAGAACAGGGTGAAGTTTTATGGCGGATCGAATCAGGTGTCGTTTGTAGCATGACTTGGACAGATGAAGGCGAGTTAATTTGTTTGGGCTATTGGGGAGTGGGAGATGTCGTCGGTCATGGACTGTCACGAGTGCGACCATACGAACTCCAATGCCTCACCGATGTCGTCATCAGTTGCTGTCCCTACACTCAGCGAGCGCAACTCACCGATGCCATCATTCACCAGCAGCAGCAAACCGAAGAACTCCTGAGCATCGTTCATCTCAATCCCCTATCTTGTAAGTTGTGGCAGCTCTTGGTCTGGTTGAGTCAAAAATTCGGTCGTGACGTAGAAAACGGTCGCTTGCTCGCTCTGCCGCTGACCCATCAGCAGTTGGCTCAGACGCTGGGGACGAATCGGGTGACGGTGACCACCATCCTCCAGCGCTTAGAAGCAGAGGGAAAGATCCAGCGGCAGCAACGGCGACTTGTTGTGGCGCGGCACTAATCTTGCCGACAAATCGCCTCTTCTGCATCCGGTAAGTTACTGCCCACCATTCCCAGCAGCGTTCTGCCATCCTTAGTTTTGATAATCCCCGTCGCTTCCACTACCGGATCTCCTTCCTGCCAGCCAGAATCATCGGGCGCTGGACTGCTTGGGGGAGGTGATTGCGTCTCCAACTCCTCGTCCAACCCCTCGGCGGAGAACAAGGGCATCGGCATCACCGAGTCCCCGGGTGCTGCGGGTAAGCCACCGTTGCCCGTGATGACGAGCCGCACCTGCTTCTTTCTGCGTGGCGCGAAGCAGCTATTTTTCATCACCTCATCCATCGGGATGAAAACTCTGTTATACGGGACGAGTGCTTCGTCCGGTTCTAATCCTAGCGAGCGCACTTCCACCGTCCCGTCCACGCCAAACTGGGAACTGGCATCGAAGATACTATCGGGGGACTGAAATATTCCTTGAGTTGTAATCTGGATATTCCCGCCGCGTCCCGTGAAGGCATTGGCGGTGATGCTACTGCGATTCACGGCAGCTAGGGTATCGGTGTCGATGATGATGTTACCGCCATTGCCGCCACCTCCTGCTAGTCCAGCAGTGGCAGAAATACTGCTGCCGTTTCTCAGTTGGAGGTTTTGCGAGTTTAAGGAGATATCACCTCCTTCTCCTGAATTAGCAATTGTCGCAATATTTCCTTGTTCGGAAATTCTAATTGAATCTGCATCGATTTGAATTTTACCACCATCTCCAGAACCTTGATTGATAGCACTGATGAAAGCACTGTCTTGAACTAAAATATTTTGGGAGACAATATTAATCTCTCCTGCTCTTCCTGTTAGAGCAGGTAGAATATCAAAAAACGAATTAAGAAATGAATTCGTTCGCTCTGCTGAAGACGTAATTTGACTGGAGAAGAACGAACTAAAATCTTGTGCTTCTTCAATTCTACCCTCAAGCTTTATTAACTTGGCTACAACGTTAATTTCTCCCGCATTACCAGAAGCCGCAGTTGTAGAATTAATTCTACCCCCGTTAGAAATAGTTAAGTTAGGAGCAGTAACTGAAACAATACTAGCATCTCCAAAAGAGCTTGTTGTTGTTCCTATTGTACTTGGTACGTAACTGTTAGAAGTATTAAAAACCAAAGTTGCGTTAGAATAACCATCGATTTTTACGCTTTCTAAAAAATCAACTTTAACATCTCCACTCTTACCCAAACTATTGCTTTGTGATAGGATCAAACCGCCTTTCTCCAGTAGAAGATTGCTTCCTACTACCGTGACGTTTCCTGCTTGACCTAAGCTATTAGTAGTGCTAGTAATCGAACTAGGCAAGAAAAAGTTGGGGATTGGAGGCAGACCTGATATATTGATATTTTGAGTATTTACAGCTACGTCACCGCCCCGTCCCGTACCATAGTTGTTGCTACTGATATTACTAAAATCTTTTATAATTATGTTTGGAGATACGATCGCAATACTCGACCCATTTCCCTCAGCTAAATTTTGAGAAAAGATACCTCCAGGTGCTTCTATTCCATACTGAAAATTACTGGAGTTCTCTAGTCCTATCATTTCTACAGAGTTAGTGGCATCAATCTGAATTTGTCTGCCGCTAGAACTACCAAAGTTGGAAGCAAATATAGTAGAGCGATTTCTTAAACTAAAGTTATTTGCAGATATGCTAATAGAACCACTAGGAGAACCACTGACCTCTAGTAAAGATTCATCAAATAGTTTTACATCTCCGAACCGAGATATATTGCGATAATCAAAACTGAAGGAATTGCTACCTGAACTAATACCTACCGTTCCATTGAAAACACTTCCAACCTCAATATGTCCAGCAGGAGCTTTAACAATACCTCCATCGAATGTAATATTCCCTCCAATTAAAGCTAAAGTTTGGTTAGGGGCAACTCTCAATCCTGAAATAGCACCTGCTGGTTCTGCTATAGGACTACCAGCAAATCGTTCTGGAGAAACAAACTGTAGTGCATGCCCAACTCCTTCTAGGCGAATCTCACCAGGATTGCTCCCGAAGCCTAAGCCGACAGGTACTTCTACCGTCAACAAAGGTGGAGCTTCAGGACTTGTGGCGCTGAATCTTACTCCATCAGCAAAATTAATGCTGCTAGCCGTACTACCTAAAAAAGAACCCCCGATATCCAAACGCGCATTGGGACCAAATATAATTCCGTTGGGATTGAGTAAGAATAGATTGGCGATGCCGTTAGCACGAATTAAACCATCAATATTGGAAATAGAGCTACCCGTGACTCGACTGAAAATATTTTGAATATCTAAAGCGTTGTTGAAATAGGCAGTATCTCCAACCGGAATCGAAAACTGCTCGAAACTATGAAACAAATTAGTGCCTGCTTGTGTTCCTCCTGTAATTATCTCAGTTGTGCCAGATTGGTTGACAGTGGAGTTACTAGGCAAAGTTGTATCTGGTTTGACCTGAGCAACCACAATACAACTATCAAAAAATAGCCCATAAATTGATAGTAAGCCTATTACGTAGAGATTTGTTTTGGTTTTCCACATAGTTTATGCTAGTGAACTCTATAGCTTTTTGAATTCAACTTTCAAACCATCTTTTGGATGAGGAACGGGAATTAAAAGTATTTTTAAACTTTGAGATGAGAGTAGTTTCCACGTATAGTTTTGTACGAGATGAATTGCAAAAAGCTTCATTTCTAGCCGAGCCAATTCTTTTCCAAGACATTCTCTCATTCCTCCACCAAAAGGTAGATAGCTAAAAGGTATTTTGTGATCTGCTCCATTTTTCGAGCTGAAGCGATCTGGATTAAATCGATCGGCATCTAAATAAATTGATTTATCTTGATGTGTTTGGGAGATTTGATAAATGACATTCCACCCTTGAGGAAACTGAAACCCATTAAATTCGCACGTTTGAATAACTCGTCTAAACCCTCCGCCTACAGGAGGAATTAGCCTTAGTACTTCGTGAATAACTTGTTCTATATATTTCAATTCCTTTAAGCTATCTGAATCGATTTTCTCCATTCCTATAATTTCCTGTACTTCAGCATGACAGCGCGAGAAAACGTCGGGGTGTTGAGCTAAAAGAAGGCAAAAAGAAGCAAGTGCCGAAGTTAAAGTTTCGTGTCCAGCAAAAAGTAGTGTCAAAATTTGGTCTTTAATTTCTTCAGGATTGAGGGGATTTCCTTGCTCGTCGCATGCTTGTAATAAAATTGAAAGGGCGTTGTTATTCTGTTCGTTTGTTTTTCCCCGTTCCTGATAAACTATTGTTTCCAGCTGGTCGAGTATCTGTTTGCGACTGTGCAATGCACGACCGACTTTTGTCCAAGGCAAAGGTGGAGAAAACGAAAACAAGCCGGCACTCCAAGTCTCAAATAGATGACCTAGATTTGTTTGCGATGCACGATTGAGTCCTATCAAAAACTTACAAGCGATATCAAACGTGTACTTTCTCAGTTCTGGATACCAAGCGAAGGTTTTCTTTTCCAACCATCTATGACAATAATATTGAGTTGTATTTTCGATATCAACTAAATATTCGCTCAAGAGGCGAGGTTGGAAAGCTTGATACAAAAGTTTACGTCGATGCTGATGTACGTCTCCTAGTTGTGAAGAGAGCGATGCAGCCCCAAGAAGCAACTGTGTATTAGGAGGAAGGCTATTGACAAAATATTTATTCTCGTTGGTCAGAACAAATCGGTTTGCTTCTGCTCCTTTAACAAAGACAGTAGGCATACCAAATATAGTGCTTTTGAAAATAGAACCGTATTTTTGATGGCGTTCTTCAGCAAATCGCTGTGAATTTAAAATAAAACTTAAAGTTTCTCCAACAAAAGGTAAGCCGAAACTACCAGGCGGTAAAGGTAAAGAATTTTGTTGTTCCATACTATGATTGTTAAGGAGCTATGTTCAGTGCGAGATTAAATTGCTAGACTCCGGGAGTAAACTGCAAACAAAAATGGGATAGCAAGCGCAAGCTCGTAATATTACAACCCTAGCAATAATTTAATCTGTTTAACTCAAATTTAGCAAAAAACCTACCTAACTTTTATTCTTGAACTACAATAATGTAAAACTAAAAATTTACACAAATTGAAGCAGAGAACCTACAACTATAAGCCGTGGAGTCTCTGCTTCGATTTGTGTAAGACGGCGTTATTAAGCGGTATTGCATCGATGTTTGAGTGCGGCCTTAAACTTATGACAGCTATAGCAATGATTGA
The DNA here is from genome assembly GCF_032860985.1 of Chroococcidiopsis sp. SAG 2025. Classification (GTDB taxonomy): domain Bacteria; phylum Cyanobacteriota; class Cyanobacteriia; order Cyanobacteriales; family Chroococcidiopsidaceae; genus Chroococcidiopsis. The sequence goes on along the minus strand of NZ_JAOCNC010000003.1, from coordinate 225,032 downwards.
GTTTAATCCCTAGCAATTTCTTTTTTCCTTCAACTGTTGTTTCATGGCATTTAATAAATCAAGCACATGTTGACTGAAAAATTGTATCTTTTCCTGTTCTGAAAATTATAAAATTAGCACGACTTTCTGTCTATCTGAAATCACTACATTAGCTTACTACTTAACAAAAATGCGATACGCTGCGTTCATCGCAATCGCTCGCTATATTTGTTTGCAACTAAACAACAAGATCTCTGTATTGGGTAACCATCAGCGCAAACAGCAGTGTTCTTGCGTAAGAAATGACAAGATATCGTATGGAGAACAGATAAACTAGGATTAGGTACAGTTGGGAGAAATCCTAACAGAGAAACACGCTCGCCGCAACCGTACTCGCTACTCCTGCACAAGATGCGCTCGCAGCTAAGTAATTTAAGCGCCACTCTCAAGCTGCTGCGGTTCCCGTTCTAGTGGCAGGGGTTTGGTCTCTGGTGTTTTCAGCTCGGTCGTGCATCATCTCGTAAATGCAAAGGGCGACTAGGGCGAGCGCGCTCGACAACTTTTGCAACAAGTCAGTTATGGATTAGCACCTACCGATTCCTGATACTGTTGGATTAGCCGTTGGCAGTCTTTTGAAGCTGAAACTGCTTGTGCCATCAACTGCTTTCCCTGAGCAAAATCTCTTTGTTTGAATGCTGCTATTGCCTGCTTGCTAAGGAAAGCAGCGCTAGCAGACAATTCTCGAATTCTTAGCTTCAACTCGTCCATCACTCTATCTCTATAATTAAAGTTCCCAAATTTTCGGCTACCTGATAAAGATTATCTGCTTGACTCTGTAACAAACTGGCATCGTCATAGTTATTTTTATCGATTGCTCGTTCTACTTCATTATAAAGGTTAGCAACAATCTCTTGAAGCGCAATATAAGCTTGCTCCAATGCTGCTTGAGTTCTAGCTTCGATAGCAATTCTCCAAAAAAATTTTGTTGTTTGAAATTAAATTAGTTACTATTTGTATAAGATCTTACCTTAGTGTTTTCGCGCTGTAACTTTGGTAGGCTGAGAAGGACGATAACTTCGTCTACGCACCGCTTACGCGCAGTGTCCGACTCCCTATATTCGGTGTCGTTTGATTTTTCTCCCATTAGCTACAACCTTCTTCATCAGCTCTTTCAACACAGGACTCGATCCGCTCTTGTCTAGGAGCCACTTCCACTTTCATTGGTAATCTTGGTTAAGAGTGCGATCGCGGTTGCATTTGAGTTGAAGTATTAATTCGACACAGTTCCGTAACGCTTCTCGATCTGGGTGAGGTATTCCAACTCGGTTGGAGTGAGAATGACAGGACGCTCTAACAATGACAAGATCTCTTGCTCAAATGGGTCGAGTTGGCACGAGCGCAGTTTGGTCAGGCGATTGCTTATTTCTTGCATCTGCGGCTCTTGTTCCGATGGCAAAGGGATTGCTTGCTGAGGTTTCAAGCTCAAGCCGTGCATCGTCATCGTTTTTAGATCGCGCAGCCACACCTCGACGCTGTATTGTGTCACAGAGGCAATACGCCCCATGCGACCGTCGAGCTTGTCGTTGTCTGGAGCGTGAATTTCTACTAGTCCACCCACATTGAGCTTTAAATGTGGAGCGATTGCAGGTCTTAAGTATTTGAGGGCAAGCAATTCTCGTTCTCCCGTATCTAGTTCCACAACAGCAGCATTAGGGTTAGGTATTTGAGAGATTATACCAGAGCGATTGGGAAACAGGGGATGGTCGTCCGTCACCACAACGCGATGGTCGCGGAGCGAACCGCCTTCGGCATCGCCCACAACAAATCTTTTTTGTTCGTTATCTTTCACTTGAGCAGTGGAGTCACACTTTACGCAATGGCGATCGGGCAATCGAGTTGAGTGCGGCTTGCCGATACTGGCAGTAGTCATCGTCGCAGTTGTACCGTGCTTGGTTTTATAAATCCGAGTCGATTTCTCACTACGGATTTCCGTAGTGAGAGAGGAGCGGAGATTCCGCACGGTTTTCTCGTTCACTCGGCAAGTCTTGGCAATACTGTAGTTGCTCCACTGTCCCCATTCGGGATCTTGAAGTAGAGTCATCAAGGCACGGCGCTTATCTTCCCGAGAGCGGGGGAGTGCGGGTTTGTTCTCGGCATTAGCTCCAACCGAGTAAAGGACGGCATCGCGTCTCGTACCTTGATGAATGACGCAAGCGATTGCATCAAGTTCTCGATTATGATGAGCAGAATAACGATGATAGCCATCGGCTAGCCAATACGACTCGCCATCGTAGAACACTGTCACGGGTTCTAGTTCTTGCCCGTCTTCCATTTGTTCTTCCAGTAACTTAACGTGCTTGAGGTCAATGGCGGCTCTCGGCTGCGTCCCCCCGTCACGGCGGATTTCATTCAGTGTCAAATAAGTTACCGTTGTCGGTAGCCCAACTGCCTCACAATTACGCTCGGCGCTAGGAACAACATCAACAAAAGAATTGCCGCTAATCATTAAATTTTCCCCTTATTGCTCGTCTTTGGTGCAGCTTTGCGATCTCCAATAACCCGAATCAATCTTCAACAATCTCAATATCAATCAATCGCCCCCGCTCGTCCCAATCGGCAAGCAGATCAGAGCGTTCCATCACCAGGCGCGTCAATTTCTTCCTTGCCTCTTCCACCAAAACTGGTTCTTGCCCGTGCAACCACTCCAAATACATCTGCAACGAGTCGGTTAATTGCTGTTTTTTTGGTGTTGGCGGTAGAGTTCGCTGCCGCACTAAAGCACTCAAACGAGCGCTAAAGTCGGGAACTGGTGCAATCTCCGCTCTCGGTCGCTGCGGATGGTTCGATAAAGTTTTTGCTTTTTGAGTCACTTCTTCTGGGCTAGTGCTTGGGACTTCGCTCAAACATGAAGGCAACCTGACTTCTATCCCTGCCGCCTCTAACGCTAAGGCATTATCTAGCGCCAGGTTGTAGAACTGTAAAAACTCCTGCCACAGTATTGCTGTCTTGAAGCGATTTTTGTAGAACTCAGCATAGGCGTTGGACTGGGGAGAATCAGCCCAGTGTCCTCCTTGGTTCTTGTAATGCAGTGCTCGCCACTGCAAGAAGTAGGGGTATGGTTGGAGAGGGGCAACTTCCCACGGCTCGGTCGCTCGCGCGGCGGACGCGGCTAATGTGTCCGAATCCATTCGGACACCGCCCGCTTCGGAAGATTTGTCACAAAGCGAGATCTTAGGTTTGGGGCGAGGAATATCTGGTTTGGCAATACTTGTATCAGAAGATTCTGCGGTTACTACTGCTTCTTGTTTTTTTGGTTCGCTCTCTTTGTTAGAGAAAATATTGCCAGTAGTATTGTTAGTTGTTTCTGGTATTCGTTGACAGTCAACGGATGGAGTTGTCGAACTGGATACAGTTGCATCCGTTGAAAGCAATTGTTGTAGGAACGGGTGGTTGTAGTTGACGGTATACCAACAAGTGCGATCTCTTCCCGATTGTCTTAAACCCAATTGACTGACTTCGATTAACCCCAGATCTACCAGCAGCGAGCGCACTTTGCGAAAAGCATAATCGGAGAGCCAGGAAAATGTTTCTTGCCACGAAGAGTAGGATTTGTAGATCCAGCGCCTACCGTCAACGAGTGTTTCTTTGACTTGATGGGGGATGGAACCGAATTCTTGACAAATGTAGTAATGGATCTGCTGCACCATTGCCGCGCAATTAACAGCGTACCCCTTGAGGCGATATTCTTTTCTAGTCTCAAACAACGAAACAATTTGGTCAGCTAAAGTTTTAGGAATCGGCGTAGACTGATTGCTAAGGAGTTTAGACATGACTCATGACTCCCGCAACAATTGATTCACCCTTTCCACCTTTTGCTGAGGATTTCCTACCATTCGTGGCTGTGGTTGAATGCATGACAAATTTTCTCCGAAATTGAGCAGCGGACAAGAAAAGTACCCGTCCGCCTCGACGTTTTTTGACTAGAACGGAGCTTCCAGAGCATCCAGTAAGAAGTAGGAGACAACTTGCCATGACTCCAAGAAGCCACTCGCTGCTAATAGTTGCTCTATCGCATTCTGTGTCGGCTCTGCTACCAATACATCAATTTCTTGGGCGCTAACTGGGACAGGGCGCGAGTCTTGTATTTCAATTTGCTTGGACACCAACTCGACGAAGTATCTGTGTCCAACTAACTTCTGGGCGCTCACCTGGGGGCAAGTTACTAGCGGTAGGATACGAGCGCGCCCGTGGGTTTGTGTCATTATATTCTTGACTCCAGTTTTGAAGGGGTTGAGCGATCGCAGAACTTTGGTCGGGGACGCGATCGCTTTTGACTAGACTTATTCTAGTGCATACGTGTGTATGTGGTCAAGTAACTATGTATGACATTTAGCCAGAAATAGTGTAGATTTAAGTTGAATGTATGTATGTATATGGCTATAGGGCAATGTCTAGAGATAAGTACGCATCACCTGGAAAGTGGGGCGAGTCCAAAAAAAGATTTAATATCATGCTCACGCCGTCACTGGTGGAGCAAATCGATAGACTTGCTTCAGAAATGAACGTGACTCGCTCTGAGTATATTGAACTATTGTTTAGGAAAGAGATTTTGGACGAAGTTAAAGCTTCGTAATTGATACCTAAAGCGATTGCGCCCGTACAAAACAGTAAGCTTCTAGAATATTCAAAGGCTTTTGGCTCATCCGGCTACTTATCATCGCATCGAATCTCCAACCCAAACTCCAGAAATTGCCAAGTATCAGGAAGCCAGTCAAGAGATTTGGGGTAGACCTGCAAGGGGTAGCAACATACCGAAGGTGAAGGCATACGTAGGTAAGCTGCCAGCGAATGCTAGAGGAATCGAATTTACAACCGATATTGAACCAGATCCTTCCACACCTCCTGGTTATGCCTACTGGAGTATTTCGCAATCTGGTGTGGAAGTCCGCGTCAATGAAAATGGCGAAGAATTGGCTATACTTAGGGTGTTGAGTGTCGAAAATCGTCAACCATGAATCCGACTCCAACTCAATCCCAAGTAGTAGACCTCGATCGAGCAACGAATGCAACAACGCCCATAGCCGTGATTCGTTCGGAACCTGAAGAACTGATCGAGCAAAAGTCTTTGACATTTCGCAATGGATTTGACGATTTAGACTATCTAGCGTTTTCCATACTGTCCCTACCGTCTAATCGTCCCGTTACCCTAGTCCGTCACAAAAACTCCCCCAGTTTGGGAACCCAAATCTGTGTCACTGCGAACGAGCCATCTGTTGCAGAAACATTGGTAGAGGCGATTCGATTGTTGAATTTCTCAATTGAAGACCTTTCCTGGATTCACCCCTACTATGAAAGCAAAGTCAAGCAGGCACTAGCTGGCGTAGCTTGACGGTTGGAAGTTGACAACAAGCATCGATCGACTTGTAGAAGATTTGTTGTTGGAAGTTGGGACGATTTCTGATAGACGATTGCAATTGGTAGGCATTGTTTAATAAAAGAGGTGGCTCGGATTCCCCTCTCATAATCACAGATTTGAGCGCGTCCGGTTTGCCACAGATATTAAGCTGCACATAGCGCGAGATTCATCCGTTTACTCCCCTAGCAGCCGCTGTCTGTGTCCCTGTTTCATTGTCCAAAGTCGATCCAGTTCTGATAGATATTCCAGCGGTAAATACTGGCAAGGAGCAGCAGTTAGTCCACTTTGGAGTAAATCTGCTTTGCCGATGGATTCGAGCCAAATCACGACATCAGATGCTTTCTTCATTCCGTAGCGTTTCGCGAGCCTTGTTTTTGAAAGCCCTGTATAGCTTTTGATTGGTTGACCGCGCTCGTTGCAGAGGATTGTTTTTTCCACTTGGGTGACTCGTTCTACAACTGCATCCGGCTTACCTAGAATCAACGCTACCATCCCCGAACCGTGCAGGGTGGCAATTGCTTGACTCACTGCTAGTAGTCGCTGTTGACTTTGTGCCGCAGCGTCTTCAGAGCGAGCAGCACTATCTCTGGCACGGGCTAGCTCTAGTTCGAGTTCAAGTTCGCGAATCCGATTGGATTGAGCCGGAATGACTTGTTCAATAACTCTTTTGGCTTTAGCAAAGGCTTCTACTAATTCAAGCTTGCACTGCACTACTTTGTCAGTATTGCGGCTGAGAGTCATTAAAAATGTTGCTTGCTCCTCCGTGAGCCAAGCCAATCGTTCCGGCTTACCCCGTTCTGATTTTCGCGTTTCAAACGCGATTTCTCCAAATGCTGACTCGGTGCGTTGCTTATACTTATCAAGAGTTGCTAACAAATTCTTATGAGCAATTGCTAACCTATCGGCGATTAAGCGCGAGTCAACAACTAAAGTGCCATCACGCTCGATAACTATCACGTTAGTCATTGTTGTATCCCAACAATAAATAGTTTGGATCGCAGTACCCCCCTAGTGATTAAACTGGAACATTGATACTAAAGGGGGTCGATTTCTTAACTTTCGTTTAGGTAGTGCGATCGATTGTAAAAACAGTGCGACTGTCAGGACTGAAAATTATTTGGAGTCGATGACAAATAGGGAATTGATTGCAGCAAAAGATAGCCATAGCTTAGGCAGATTCTGGCAATTCAGAAACAATGACAATTGCGGAGCGTGATTGCCGACGTTGTTGAGAAGGGCGATCTTCGATCGCATCTCTACCCGTGTTAAATTCCTTTGATTGAGTCATCCCTTCGCATTCGTCGTTCCAATCGGCATCGTCTTCATAAATTAATAAGTCACCTGGTTGACAGCTCAAAGCTTTACACAATCGTCCTAAAGTCACAAAAGTTACAGATTTGGCATCTCCCTGTTCAATTTTTTGAATATTTTGAGGAGACATCCGAATCATACGAGCTAGGTCATTTTGGGAGAATCCGCGAGATTTCCTAACCTCCTGAAGCAGAACTTTCACTGGCATATCCTCAAGCCTTCACTCCTATCATAAGTAGTACCCTTGTAAGTTGTCTAGCTGTAATTAGTATTATCTTTGGTAATAGTTAACTAACAGTAGTATTACTAAGACTAATAGAAAAGACGGAAGAAAGCTATTGACTACTACTGATAGGGGTACTACTATAAAGGATATAGACAACAGAGCAGCAGAGCGCGGAACTGCCGAAATACCGCCCACCCCACTTTTGAAAGTGGATGACCTGTGAGAAAAGGGAGCGATACCCTGGTGGACAGACCCTACCGTAATGGTCAACGCCAGTTGTGCGAAGGGCAGATGAAGAAATAATTTGTTGTCGGGAATTGACTGAATTCCAAAAACAACAAAGCCCGAGCGCGCTCAACTTTCTCAGGGCGATCGCGCTCAGGCTTTGGTTCCTATCACTAGGTAATCAAATGTTAACTCAAGCACAATCAACTTCACAAGTCCGCACTCCCCAAATCTGGGACAAGCCAACTGCACAAGCCCAAGTAGGAGACGAAATCCGCGCCCCTTTCACGCCAGTTATGCAGGTGGTGGAAAGAGAAGTTTTAGCCGATGGACAAGTCCGGCTACTAGTCAAACCCGTATCCGCTGCTTCGTACTCCGAAGAATGGGTAGTAGAGCCTCAAGCCATAGTAGAGCCACAACAGCCAAAATCAGCCGCATCAGAAAACATAGAACCACGACAGCTAGCAGGATTAGCTAGTGACTCCGTTACTCATCAATCCCAACCCGACTGGGAGGCAATTGCTGAATATAACAGCGGCAGCACCCACGGGAAACACGACGCAGCGGCTCGTATACCACCCATGTGTCAAGAAGCAAGCTGTCCCTATTCTCAGGGATATCTGGACGGCTACAACAGCATTAAAGCATCTTCCCAACCACCAGCCCCAGTCCCCAAAGCAGTCGAGTGGCAGGTAGTTCACGATCCTCGATGGGACTTGTATCAAGTTTGGATTGGCGAGCGCTGCTTGATGGAAAAGGCAATCAGCTACGAAGAAGGGGAACGAATAGCACAGAAATACATCGCAGCAGAAGAGTTACGGCGACAGCAGCGGCAATTGGTGATGAGTGCATTTGCTGCTTAGCCGAAAGTAACGACAGAACAATAATTTCTTGGCTCTAAAGCCTGGGTGCAAACACATCCAGGCTGTTTCAATTGCAATACTATCTCATCGAAAAGTCATGCTGACCAAAACCGATGTCATTTTTGAGTCCGCGCGTTTTTTATCTCAGCAACACGGAGATAAGTCAGACCGTCTCAACCGAACCAAAAGGCTAATAGCTGCTTTTACTTTACTATGCGATCGCCTATCTGAAGACGAGCCGCAAGAGTGCTTGCAACAAATTGCCAGCTACGTCAACAACGTTTTTGGCGAACGAGCGCACTGCAATCATCAAGCCCTCCAAAAGGGCGCTCGCACTACGACAACGCTTAGGAGTAACGAATAAGTGAAACAGCGCCGACAAGTCACGCGCTACCACCATCCTCGGTGGCGCTTCTCCTTGGGAGATCTATCCATGCGACGCAGCACTCCACCCCCGCACAGAACGATTGTCGTCCAGTTGAAGTTGACCGATGCAGCTAGAGCAGTTGAAGCAGCACTACCAATTCTCGATGAATTGAGCCGAGAAATCGAGTTGTTGCAACAGCGTCAACAAATCGCCCAGTTGCAACCGAGCGCCCAAATCACTCTAAGATTCTGTTTTCGCGGCTCGGATGCAGCCACTGCAACGATCGCTCAAGCCATCAATAACTCAGCTTACCAACTCGAAGAATTACGCAACGCCAAGCTGATTACCGACTTTGCGGTGGAGTATGAAATTTTGCACTCGAAGCACTCGCGCCGCCAGCACTCGGCTAACTTTTAAAGTCAACTTGAAACATAGATGAAATATTTTGGTTTTCGCTTGATTCCTGCTCTAGAATTTGCTATGGGTGCAGTTGGCAGCAGTTTCCCTACCCTGTAGAACCGCAAGTACCTACAATTATTTTAGAGTTGGTTTGACCAGAACGCAAAGAATTTTCTAGTTCTGACTTTGCTGCTTTAATCCAAGCTGAATGCTCATGATTCAAACTCAAACGAGCGACCGACAACCATTGGTCGCGCTTCATGGCGATTTGCCCCAAAGTTTAGCCCAGATGACTTTAGCACAAGCCTACAACCTCATAGTTGGAGATTGCCCCGCTGAGATCCCTTTTGTCGTTTGGCTTGTAGAAAACCCCGACAGTCCCTTGCCTCTCCCTGGGAATATTCATCTGCGACAACACGATTACTTGCACCTCCTTTTAGGACGGGGATTTGCTGCTACTGACGAAGCTTATGTCATCGGTTTTACAATGGGCAACGATTTAAGTACGAAGCGATGGCATATCTGGCTCTTCAAATTAGTTTCGCTGCTAATTTATCCACCTAAATTTAGATTTAGCAGCACTGACTTAGCTGCCTTCGATCTCGGAGTCGCAAGAGGCAGAAGATTGCCCATCAAAAATCTGAACCAGCTCGACTTCACTCCTTATCAAAATTGGCAGCTATCGAGATTGAGAGATGGATTGAAGTTAGCAGAAGTCTGAGTTGAAAATTAACTGTACTAGTAGATAAACTTCCCCAAAATGATAAATATTGTCTCTAAACGAGAGCTTGAGTCTTTTCACCTTCCCAATACTTACAATTGCATTCAATCGGCGATTGCCCAACTACAGAAACTAGACTACCAGCCACAAATTGAACGAGCAATTTCCTATTTGAAAAGTGCCTCAACTAGTTTAGATAGATGCATTCAGCTAGACGAACCGCTCGATTGAAAGAATTTTTAACGCCTGATAGTAGCTCACCTAAAACTGATAAAAACCTGGAAAAAGCCACTCGTTCGTTGTAGTTGAGCTTTGGGATTGACGCACCCGCTTTCAGTGAAAAAAATATCGCCCCTTCCGTCAAAGCTTATGGATATTTTCACCCCCGACAATCCAATTCTAATTAGCCAAGAACTGCTTGACTCGGCTGAGTTATTAACTAGAGCGCGAGATCTCGTTCGTGCCTCAAAGCAACAGATTGACATTTCTCCCTACATTACGGCACTCGAAACTGCGCTGCAATCCTATGTCGATTCCGAGTACTACGACTGGTGTGCTGATGTTGATTGCGCCTTGAGCCAACGCTTGAACGATGACGGAACGCCACAAGATCTTTCCCTGTTTGAACAGAAATGTTGAGCGCAGTCCCTATCTGTAATTTTTCATTCAGGTAGGGTAAGCGAAACTAATACAAAGCTCTAATCCTCTATCTATTTTAGATGCCTAAATCTACGCAAATTTTAAGCATTTTGGTGTATAATGTGATGAACTTAGTCAATTATCGAGTTTGAGTAAATGGGCAAACACAAAACTAGAAAGAAGACTAAGAAAAGGCTAAATCAAGATCTGATTAGAACTGATGTTTGGAGTTTATTAGCCACGCCTACACAAAAATATCAACTACTCTTGACAATTGACGAGTATCGCCAGTATCTCAAACCGCTAGTTTTAATTATCAATGCTCAATGGGTAAACTTAGCTTCGCTGCCAGCGAAGGAACGGGTGAACGTTGTGGAGAAAATGATTCACGCTACGGCAACTAACCCCAACCCAAAACATAAATATTATCAAAAAGTCATCAATAAATACCCATCTTTTCGGAAATTTCCTAGTTATTTGAGACGTGCTGCTATCGCTGATGCTCTTGGGATAGTCTCCAGTTTTCAGACTCGTTATTATCAGTGGCAATCGGGAGAGCGAAAACGTCGGGATGCCAGACCGCCGCGCTTGAGTGCAACGTGCAATACCTACCCTACACTTTACAAAGGTCAACAAGTTAAATATGGAGCTAATTACTGCACGGTAGATCTCAAAATCTGGAATGGTTCTGATTGGGTATGGACTAACTCAATTCAAGTAAAAAGTCATGGAGGTAGGAGACATTTAACAGTAAATAACAAAATGCAATCACCTACACTAGTTGTTAATCGCAATAGGTGTCAACTCTCAATGCCGATTGCAATTGGTAAGATAGAGCGACAAGAACGCGACTATGTAGCTAGTGTAGATCTCGGAATTAACAATGCGGCAACTTGTTCAATAGTTGGACGTGACGGTACTGTAAAGGCGAGGCAGTTTATCAACCCGTCAAGAGACATAGACCGTCGCAACCAACGCCGAATGATGATCGCTAAAAAGTCCCAGCAGACTCAACGTATCACCACCCAGAAGCTACCAAGAGGTTTTTGCCGAGGCATCTACCGCAAGTCCTCCAATATCAATCTGGAGATTGCCCGCACTGTTGCTAGAAAGATTATTGACTTTGCTAAAACGCACAGTGTCAAGGTAATTGTATTAGAAAATCTGTCTGGCTGGAAAGCAAAAGCTGGTAGAAGGGGTAGCTTACTCAAACAAAAATTCCACTTGTGGTGTCATCGAAAAATTGTTGAACTGCTTACAGATAGATGGAACGAAATAGGCGGTGTAGTTCAAGCCGTGAATCCAAAATACACCAGTGCTTATGCTTTTGATGGTAGTGGCAAGGTCAAGCGTAGCCAGATGAATTATTCTCTTTTGCGCTTCACTACAGGTAAAAATTACAATGCCGACCTCAACGCTAGCTACAACATTGGAGCTAGGTACTGGTACAACATAATTATCGGGGACAAACATTTTTCTAGAGTGTTCGAGGGCAAATGTTCCCACGACACACTGAGAACGCCAGTAACTCTGGGAACGTTAAGAAGTCTTGTGACGGCTGCTTAGCGCAAGAATCCCCATCTAAATCTGGCGATTCTAGATGGGGTGCGTTCAATGGGATTGCCAGCAGCTATTTGATGCGAATCTCACCGTAGTCCAAGCTGCCGAACAGCTTTATCAACAACTGACGACTGCATAACAATCGTTAGATTGACCCGATGGTTGCGACTTAGCATTCCGCCTACGGCATCGCACGAGCGGTAGCACTGAATCTCGTACTCTTTCAACATTCGACTCTACCTATTTATCCGGTTTTCACGACTTATTAGTTCGGTTTACCGCCCTATCTTGTTGGAGGCATGGCAACGCCATTTAACTCGCACTTTCCGTAGGCGCGTCTGAAAGCAGGATGCCTGATTCACCCTTAGAGCGAGTCTCCAACGAGCCACTAATCGTTGACCAGATAGCCGCATCGGGCAAAAAGTCAAAAGTGGATGTGGCGTGAATCTCCGCACTTTGAGGTCGGAGAGGGTTCAATTATTGCAACGCGATCGCTTCAACTATTTTTCGATTGATTTTCTTATCGCTCAGAAGTGATTAAAGAGGGATTAAAACACGTAGGAGTTCCCATGCTCGATCCTAACTCGGACTCGCCCGCTCAAAGTTCTAAAGACAAAGCGCACAGCGGGCTTCACCTGTTCGTTTCACTAACGCTCGTAGCAGGATTTTTCATCTCCACTTGTACGTTATTCTACATTTGGATCGACAACAAAATCGCTGACGAGGCTCTTCGAGCGGACATTCAAGAACACCTGCAAAACGCTGCCCATGCATCGACCACGGCACTCGCTCAATCTGACCTAAGTGCCGTGGTATCGCAAATCTCGACGCATTCCATCCTGAAAGACAGCGTTCGGGATCGCCAATCCAATCCTACCCTGGCGAGATGGTATCAAAATTTGCTGGGGGTACAGGAAACGCTAAGACAAGTAAATGCAAGCGATCTACCACTTGCCGATCGGCAGATAGTTTTACAGAATGTTCGCAACAGTTTGACACGCAACGATAGATTTGGAATGGAGAAAGTAGATATTCCCAGCTTTCCTAAACTCGGCTCGTTAGCTTCATATAAAAATGTAGCGTTTGCAGCAGCGGGAACGTTTGGTGGACTTGCATTGATTTGGCTAATTCTTCTCTCGCCCACGGAAGAAACATAATGAGTATTATGCAATCTTTGGCAATTTATCTCTCTATTATTGCAGCTTTGATTTGTTTTGGCATCTTTATAGCTCTTGCAGTTAGGGGTAATGTGGACGGAACCAACGATATTAAGATTGCGATGAGTTTGTTTTTGGCGTGGCTGGTGTTTTCTGGGGGTTGCCTCCTAGCAGTCCTATTGCTTGGCGTATAATATCGGCACGGGTAGTTCAAACATTTTCCGATTCAAGCTTGACAGTTATGCACCGAATATCTTTCTCTGCTCCCAAAAAACGATCGTTTCTTTAAGATCGGAAACGGCAACTCAACCAAGACAGTTGGTAACTGGCGATTTTACCTAACGTGGGAAACACTAGAACAACTCGATGGATGGGAGATCGATCTCCCATCCTACCTCCAGTTTGGCAAGTACTTCGGACTGTAGGTGCGTATGCAACTTTAGAGATTGATTCTTACCAAGGAATAATCGCACCTATGGACGTGCCGCCTCAAGGATGGACGTATCCCGATGGTACGCCATATGAAGCGGAAAACTTTTGGCAGTGGATACCCGACGAACTCAGCAAACAAAAACTACTACTTCTAGACTGCGACATTACGATCCGCCGTTCTAAATCTGGTGCAACCTTCATCAACGATCCGGGTAGCTACTTTAGCCCTCAACCGCGAGCATACAGCAGCAAGCGCGATCGCGCTCACGATTTCATAAAAAGAAAAAGAAGATGCAAAAATATTTTGTATTTGATGTTGAGTCTTTGGGCTTGCACGGCATTGTATTTGCCTACGGTTACGTTGTCGTGGACGAAACGGGACGAGAACTGGAAAGTGGTTACGAAGCTTGTTCCAGTTTTGCGAAGTTTCACAATTGGTCTAAAGATTCAGCAGATTTTGACCCGTTTTCCGACGACATAAAATGGACAGTCGAAAATGTTTTACCAGCCCTCAATGGTTCTACTTGCGATCGATTTCCCGAATTACGCGATCGCTTCTGGAAGGCTTGGGTGAAGTGGAAGGAGCAGGGGGCGATAATGTGTGCCGATTGCCCTTATCCTGTTGAATATAACTTCGTCTCGGAATGCTTGGCTGAGGCTGAATACAGCGATCGCGCTCACGATGCTCCCTATCCATTTATTGATGTTGCTTCGGTATTGCTAACAGCAGGGGAAAATCCGATTGGGGAGTTTAATCGACTTGAGAATGAATTACCACGGCATAACCCTTTGTGCGATGCGCGGCAGTCGGCAAGGCTGTTGATTGAAGCGATAGATGCCATTAATGCTCCTCTGATTTGAGTTTCAAATCCGACTTTGTTGCATGAATAAGAGAAAGTCACACCTCACCTTTAATCATGTGGTGATTAGCCTTCTACTTTGTAACTATCTGGCGAGCATTGCTGAATCATGCGATTGAGCGCTGCACATTGCAGGAACAATTCCACGGCTTGATTGTCAAATCCTCGCCGCCGCAAACGCCCGCCAAAGATAGATTTGAGCCGGAACATCGTGGTTTCGGACAACGAACGCCGATGATAACCGCTCTCCTGTTTCCACCGCTTGCGCCCGACTTTACGAATCCGTCGCAAATTTTCATCGCGTGGATGAGGCGGGGCTTGACGGTTACCATGTTGTTGAATTTTCCCATTGCGCCGAGGGGGAATCGTCGATACCGCTCCTCGCGCAGTAATTGCATCGTAACAATCTAGGGTGTCATAGCCACCATCTCCAGACACTTGCTCAATCTCTTGTTCAATCCCATCAAGAATCTCAGGCAGTGCCTCGCAATCGGCGACATCATTGGTGCTGACTACTGCCGCGAGAATCTCCCCCGTTGCTTCATCCACTCCCAAATGCAACTTCCGCTCCTGTCGTCGCTTGCCAACTCCAGGGAGCGCGGACTTTCCACTCTCCCTCACCATACACTTTTACCCTAGTCGAGTCCACTACTACGTGTACTGCTCCTGTTTTGGGAATCACCGGCAGACTCACCTGCAATTTCCGCGCATCGTCGAGATAACGTGCTATGGTCGGGCACTGCCAACTCAATTCCCATCACCATAAACAACGACTCCAAAAAGCCCTCTGTTTGCCGTCCAGCTAGATGAAACAATGATTGAATCGTACCCCGAAGTGGCAATCGCTACGTCGCTGTAGTAGTTGGATGCTCCCTTTCGACCAGTCTTCTGCTCGTTGCGCCATTGCTCAATCATTTCCTCGCTTACCCAGAAGCTAATGCTGCCTCGTTGCTTCAGTCCAGCATCATACTATGCCCCAGTTACGCACCCTATAGTTGGATTTGGCTTTTGTCTTCATAATCGAAGGAATGGCACAGATAGAATCAATGTACCAATCTCTTCCTATCCATGCAACAATGCCTTCAAATCCCCAAAATGGGGGACTTCTGAATTTTTCTATTACACAACTCTGCCATGCCAGAAAAAATTTGTGTTTTGAATCGATTTCTTACTAATACCGAAAGCCATGCAATCATTGCATGGCTTAACAAAGGCGATCGCTCTCGGGCAATCGAACTGTTAGAGAAAAATCCGAGGCGGCGGGAAATTCTGCTAGTTTTAATTGATATTTTAGAGGCGCTCGATTGCCTGGGAAATAGCACTGAATTTAACGCCGCTATTGTGCAAGTAAGATTTGAACTCATGTGTTCTCACGTTCCCTGGACTAGCTGGAACATTGCTAGTAGTTTGTGTGCGATCTCTTATATCACCACAGGTAGGGGTTTTACGACAGGCGAACGAGAAGTTCTGCGTCAAAACTTTCAAATAAATGAATTATTAATTGCTTGGTATTGCTGCCCTCTATCATTATGGTCGAGGAAAAATCGAACAATCTTACAGGAGGAATTACAACGCGAGCGATCTCCAAGAGGCGGGCGGTCTCAGCTCTGTGCAGTTTGACTTCTCCCCCTGTTTCTAACAGGGGGAGAAGTCAATTAAATACTCTCGCGATTATTCTTTCGGCACTAGAGAAGTATGTAATGCGTAACCCTACGAACTATAAAACAAGATTTGGATTGGGCTTTGTTGCACAAATAAGGAGAAATGAGTAAATTTTGAGTATGCCGTCTCAACTCAGTCAACGATGAAGACAAAAGCCAAGGAAAGCTACCGGATTCGTAATTGGAATGCGTATGACGCAGCACTCAAACAACGAGGCAGCATTACCTTCTGGGTGGATGAAGCAGTGATTCAGCAGTGGCACAACGAGCAAAAAACTGGGCGCAGAGGCGCTTCCAATCATTATAGTGAGGTAGCAATTGCGACAATGGGTACGATTCAATCACTGTTTCATCTGGCGGGACGACAGACAGAAGGCTTTTTGGAATCACTGTTTACCCTCATGGGGATTGATTTAGCAGTGCCAGACCACTCTACGTTATCGCGCCGACTGAGGAAATTGGCGGTGGAACTACCTGTGGTACCCAAAACCAAAGCGGTGCATGTGGTAGTTGATTCTACCGGAGTGAAAGTCTATGGAGAGGGAGAGTGGAAAGTGCGTCAACACGGAGTCAGTAAGCGGCGGACTTGGCGGAAGTTGCATTTAGGAGTGGATGAAGCCACGGGGGAGATCCTGGCAGCTACGGTCAGCAGCAATAATGTCGCCGACGGCGAAGTGTTACCCCAGCTGCTTGACAACATCGTCGAAGAAATTGCGCAAGTATCTGCTGATGGAGCCTATGATACTGCGGACTGCTATGATGCCATTGACCAACGAGAAGCCACAGCTGCAATTCCCCCTCGTCGCAATGCTCGGATCTGGCAGCATGGCAACAGCAAGCAGAAACCACATCCACGAGACGAGAATTTACGTCGGATTCGCTCAAGTGGACGTAAACGTTGGAAGCGCAACAGTGGCTACCATCGTCGTTCGCTAGCTGAAACCACGATGTTTCGTCTCAAAACTATCTTCGGTGGCAAGTTGCGGCGACGGACTTTTGACAATCAGGCGGTAGAGTTATTCCTCCAATGTGCGGCGCTCAACCGCATGATTCAGCATGGCAAGCCCGATAGTCACAAAGTAGAGATTTAGTTACGGCTTGAGCAGGGGAACAAATTGACTTTTATCGATTCATGCAACAAAGCTTTTGGATTGTACAAAGCTACTATTCGAGCAATGGACGAGTTAAGCACGGTCAAAAGAGCCTGGTGGCTCCAGAGTGCTATGTGGCACTGCCAAGAGAAATTCCCCGATATGCTACCTCAACTTAGGGAGTTAATCAATCGTCCCATAACCCTGGAAGATTTAACTAGACTGAATGAGTTAAAAAATTAAAGAAACCAATGTAAAGAAATAAAAACCCTGGTAGTAAGTATTGGAGAAAGGTATGGCTTTAGTAAATCCATACCTTTACAAAAGATAAAATATCGGAACAGCAAATAAATCAAGGCATAGCTAATATAGAAAAGATGTTGCAAGAACTTGAAAAGATTCTGCTCAAGGGGACTAAATGACTAAATACTATCGCTTAGACGAAAACAATAATCCTGTAGAATGCGATCGCGATGCGTGGGATTCAGCAGACAATCATTTTAATAGCGTAGTCAATTCTACAAAGATAGGACGCTACATCATTACTACAACTTTTGTAGGAGTAGACTATTTATTTGCAACAGCTATTATTGACGATTGGGGTAAGGAAAGCAGAAAAGTTCATGCTAAATACTCCACTTGGGAAGCAGCAAAAGTGGGGCATGAGAAAACGGTGGAGTATGTGGGGAGTGAGTTAGTACCGTTTTAATCTACTCTCCCAAAGTAACCTTTATTAATTTTAAGCTTTCCTTCTTCCTCATACACCACTACTTGAAAACTTTGCTCGTACTGTTCGTAAGGTTCATCTTCATCATTTTCTTCTTCACTTGTCCAGCAAGAGCGAGTATTAACAATTACCATATAAAACTTTTAGATAGAAAATCTGGCGTATCTATTGACTATGTTTCAACGTATCAGTTCATCATCAAAGAGCGAAAGCAAAGCATTGGTATGTGGCAGCCAGAATCAGACGATTTGTGTCATGGTTATGAAACAGGCTTCTGCGGTTAAAAAGCAATTGCCTGTATCGGTAACTCCAAACAGGGATACTTTATGTTCTGTCGTGCTTGTGTCGATAAAATAGGAAAAGATTTGGTTGATAGCGCTTTTAATTCTAATATTCGGCAATTTTCTTAGTTTTTTGCCTTGCTTTTACGTCAAACTTGCTTTATAATTCAATAAGAAGTTAAGAAGTTATAAGCTAGACCTCTACAAAAGTTAAAGACCGACTTCTTCAAAAAAATTTTATTGTAGAACAGCAATCGCCTCATGTTATCTAAGTTGAGGACTCTCAGATGATTCAAGTTTTTCTAACTTTTACAATCGGTCTAATTGGTGTCTTGTACATTACGCTTTTAATGCTAGAACTTTTAATTGACGTTCTGCCGCCTCATCTACCTGCTTGTAATTCTGTTAACAGTCACAGGCAAGTAGTAGATCGCATGAGAAAATTAGTTGATATGGAATTACCATCGACAAAGTTATTAATTCAATCTCAAGTACCTTTATTGCTTGCCTCAGTAGATTGAAGAATAGATTTTACAAAATTTTTCACAAAATTGGTAGGAATTCGTTTTCTTCAGTTAAATGGTAGCGCGATCGCTCTCAATTCCATACTAATTTTCGACTTTTGTAGCCACCTCATATTGTTTGTTTAGCTACAAATTATTATGGCAATGCGTTCCTCACTTTTATTCCCTTGTTTGGGATTGTTGTATGGCGTTACAAACAAAATATTCTCGATCGTTGCGGGTTGTCTCTTAGCAGGTGCTTCTATAGCTGTAGCACATATGAGTTTCCTTGCTTTATTGCAATTTATCAATGGCTACCGAACGCGGTTATATGGCATTTATAGTTTGAGAAGATACGCACCTTCGGTAATATATCCGGCTGTGGGTGTCATCCTATCATTCACAGCAGGTTTGGCAGTCGGCTTTACAAATCCCGTTGTTATCCTTTCATGTGCTGCAAACGGCAGTTTACTAACCGTTATGTATGCCTTTTTACTTTTTTCATTCTTAACAGGACACATCTGACCAGTTTTGCTCTCCTGTGTAGAACGAAATTGAAGCTTGCATAATGTCAGAACCGCATTAGGAGATATCATGATTTCCACAAAGTTACAAACACGCATTCAGTCGCTCGAACAACAGCGCGACCGCGCTACAGAACAAGAATTGCTGCGTCAGCAGCAGGAGATAGCAACTCTAGAACAAAAAGCCTTGATAGAATTTGAGGAAAAGTTTAATACTGTTTTTGATGTAGAGATTCAGTCGGAACTGGGAATTGAATTTAAAACCGAATGCGAAACTACTACTTCCCAGCTACATAATAATGTTGTAGCTTACGCGGAGTTTTTCCTGACGGACGAACTAGAGGAGCATCACGCGATCGCCATCCATAAAGTCAATTCCTGGTGGAGAATTCGCTATCCAGATTTAGCAACGACCGAAAGCCACAAACGTCGGAAAAGCCAAGAGTTTTTGCACGTAGACTCAGGTTATTGTGCGCGGATTAAAGTTAAAACTGAGATAGAAGCTCTACTTTTATTCCTCCATAACTGGCAGCAGCAGGTAGAGGAAAATCGTCAAAAACTGCAAGAAGAAACTCATAGGTCAAAAGAGCAAGCCAAAAGACGGCAGCAAGAGGAGGAAGAACGCCGCAATCGAGAAGAGGTACTTAGGCTGAAGAACGAACGAGAGCAAGCAGAACGGTGGCTGCAATATCTGGAGCAAGCAACTGCTATTAAAGCAGAAGACGCTCGAATCAGACAGCGGATTGCAGCCGAATTGAGCGAAGCTAAAGCTCAAGAATGGCAGTGGCAGGAGGGATTGATCGCCACTCTGTACAAGTGGACTTGGTGTAAAGGTGCGTATGTTTGTGAAGACGGCGAGACTCAATTCGACTACGAATACTTGTGGAGCGATCGCGATAGTTTAGATGAGAATGGTTATGTTACAGGTCACAAGTCTGTAAAGCAAGATGGATACTCCTATCGAGCTTGTGCTTGCTGCCAAGTCAAGCTAATACTAGACGTTCACAAACCAATTATCGAGCGCGTTCAATATTCCTGTTGGGAAGATTTACCCTCGCTCTTCCGCACGCCGATCTTTCACGAATTTCAAGGAATAGAACTTTACGGC
Organism: Chroococcidiopsis sp. SAG 2025; assembly: GCF_032860985.1. GTDB lineage: Bacteria > Cyanobacteriota > Cyanobacteriia > Cyanobacteriales > Chroococcidiopsidaceae > Chroococcidiopsis. Next base: position 204,982 of record NZ_JAOCNC010000003.1, on the reverse strand, counting down.
GATTACGACTGGCAGATACTAGAGTTAATCGCTCAAGAGGAAGACCAGATGTGGTATCGGCAGAATTCAGCTTGCAGCGAAACAATAGCTGTAGGCGAAGAACCGCTGTCATGGGTTAAATCCTTACTTGAGAATAGTAAGGATATACAAGTTTAGTTATTAAAGAGCGACGATTTGTCTGTAATGCCAAATTAATCTTCTCAAAGCTATAGACTGTTGCCTAATTGTCGCCTAAAAGCGTTCAACAACGGCGGTCGCGCTTGTTTTAAGCTGGGCAAAAGCGCAAATTTCCAAGCATAAAATTGTCAAATCAAGTTGGTAGCAGTTTTTAGCAAACTTTGATTTTCAATAGAGAGAAAGCCATGAATAATCGTTCAACTACAGAGGATGATATCTATCGAGCTTGTGACGAATATCCTCGTGATTTTACTCTTAGAGAGATGGATTACATCCGTTCTCATTCTAACATTCAGGATATTCTAATTTGTTGGTTTGAAATGAGTCTCAGCGACGGATGTTGGACTCAACAGCAAGTCAAGTTCATGCAGTCTTTTTACGAATGATCAGTATGCAAGCCACCTATTGTTCGTTAAAAGTTGGATACGATCGCCTCGAAATCGATCACCCTCTGATTGCTGAAAGTAAAAAATACTTGCGTTTTGCTTTAGACCTAGCACAAGCATATCACGTCCTTAAGAATAGTATTTTTTGGAAAACAGCACGTCCGAGTATAAAAAGGCGAGCTAAGCAGCAATTAAATATTCTTGCTTTTGATTGCTGTTCTAATTTTCTAGCTGGTTGCGATCGGATTAGTGCTTATGTAGAAGAAATGAGCGATATTGCCCCTCCTCCGATTTGGTGGAATGATGTAATAGTTGCCTTTACTCTTGCATACGATGCTCTAATACGGGAACATGAAAGCGAAGTTGCCAGCAAACAGCTATCACTTTGGGAATAAGCATATGCATTCCATACACTCTATTTAATCTAAGTTATTGACGAAATGGTAGAAGCCGCTAATCAGGATGAACAAGTACGATATTTTAAGATTTGAGATTTCACAACGATATCATGCCGAGCTAGAACTGAAAGTTTATTCACTGCACGACCAGCATATTACCGCACTTTCTCAAGGCGATTGGCAGGTAGCTTGTGAGTTGGAACGCACTCGCGATCGAGTTCATCAAAAACTCCTAGAGCAACGCAACAGAAGTGAGTCGATCGTGGACTGGCTCGAACTTGACTCTGAGTTGAGAAAGTCAAAGAAAACCTATCCCGGCTGCTACGAAGATATCGTCGTGAAAGTAGAAACCGAGTTGAAATTTTAATTAGGTCTGAGAGTCATTGTCAATGTTAGATAGCTAACAAATTGGAGCTAGTAGCATGAGTAGCATGAACTCTGAAAAGCTTCCATACACGGAATATCAATTAATATTAAGTATTGGATTGATGTCTAAGCAAACTGATACAGTTCACCCAAATATTGATTTCATCAAAGAAGAATGGAATAGTTTTACTAGAGAAGAACAAGAAACTTGGTTAGACGAACAAACTAGAGAGTGGGCTAATAATTACATAGATTATGGTTGGCATATCGATCGAGAGTCAGATTAAGCCACGATCGAGCGCAATAATTGAGATTGCCCGTATCAATCGACAAACACAACCTCAAAAAGCAAGCGAGACAGTGAAACAAATGAGTAATAATTTAGAACGAAAACTCATTCGCACGTAACTATAAGTAAGAGAGCCATTCTTAATGACACAGCAAATATTAAATCCCTAAATCGAACACAGATTTGAATTGCACGATGTGTGTTTCTGCTTTTCAATTACTATCGCAAGCAGCGAAGGTTTGAGCGACGAGCAAATTCAAGAACTAGCACTAGCTAAAATTAAAGCACTACTACAATCGGATGAATTTACCCTCATTCCTACTCCTCTACCTCCCATGCTACCCCAGATGGTAGGAGTTCCTCAAAACACTCATTACTTCAGTATTTACTATTGCGGCAACAAAGCAACATGATTCGACGGTTGGCAAACAGATACCTTTAGTTACTTCGGTATTTTCGAGCCTTTTACTTGTCACTTGACAATCGTAGCTTACTTACAAGAATGCCATTTAGGTAGCGACGAGTCAGATCCAACTCACGCTATTTTGTGCGATATCGAAGCGCAGAAAATGTACGTAGGAGATTATGAAGTAGTTCGTAGATTTGTTAAAACTCATCGTCTGCTGCAACCGACGCGAAGTTTAACTTTGGAAGAAATAATTCAACTACAAACTCAAATTAAAATATATCCCCCAACTCAAGAAGAGTTTAATCGCAAGGGAATGATGGAGATGTGCGGGAGGATAGCGCCCAATCTACAAGCCGAGCGCGATCGGTTAATTCAGTGGTTAGACGCGCAGGTAACGTCAACATTAATCGAGCAAATAGAAGAATCTTCTCCTGATATTTCACATAGTAAGTTTGTACTTACTCATTACCTACGTCGAAATATTGTCATAAATTGAGATCGTTAAACTCGATTACCAAAATGTCAGAGCGATCGCAGTCGAGATCGCAGGTAGTTTCTTAATTTCGCGAGGTTTTAGATGAAAGTTGTAGTTATTACAGATAAGGATTCGATTGGAATAGGACACATGGAAGCAGTCGCTGGCATGGTGCTTTCCGGGAATCTAAAGATTTTAAAAGTCAATAGTAAAAGCCTTCTCGTTCAGCCTTTAGTAGGAGGAAACACTCAAAGAATAGAAGCAACTTTCAGCATTTACTACACAGAAGCTAAACGATGGGGATTTTCTACCGATTATGCGATCGATGAAAAAGCTGAAAAGATAGCGGCAAGAGAGCGAGACTTCCACTATGGGGAATATCTCTACGAAAACTTTGCCGAGCGTCTCAGCCCGACGATCTCCGAACTCATAGCCACAAATGCGGCAATTGAAAGAGGTTGGATGTTTGCTCGAAAAGTCAACAATCTTCGGGCAACAACTTTAGAATCAATATGTAGAAGTCCTGATGACGATATAGATCGGGAAGTTTCCGTAATTTCAAATTAACCCTGTTGTGCCACTCTCGAAAAGTAAAAATTTAAGCTCATGAATATAACCTCGATCCGCTCAAGGTTAGAAGCTTTATTTTCGCCCCCGTAACCAAAACTTATAGCCAAAAAGTCGAATAGTATTGCACCGAATGCCTTTGGGCGATTGCTTTCTTAAGAGAGTGACGAAATAGGGCTAATGCTGGACTTGAAGAACGGCACGAGCATTAGGATGAAAGCGCTAAAAAGCCGCCTTTAGCAAGATTTATTGATGTTCAAAATCCGACAAGATTATTTTCACAATTGGAGGGTTAGTAACTTATGAGCGATATTTTTGGGACAAATTCCAACGACACGTTAACTGGAACGAGCGATCGGGACAACATACGCGGATTGTCCGGTGACGATTTGCTCTTTGGACTGGGAGAGGACGACAAGCTCTACGGCGGCGACGGCGCTGACGAGCTGCGCGGCGGCGAGGGCGATGACTTGTTGGCAGGCAATGGCAATAATATTATCGCAGAAGATCGCGATCGCCTATTTGGTGATGCTGGCAACGACACTTTAATTGGCGAAGGCGGCAACGACTTTTTGAGCGGTGGAGAGGGAAATGACACTCTCGATGGTGCTGGTGGCAGGACAGGCGATCTATTCGGTAACGTCAGTCGCGGCAGTGGTGAAACCGACATTCTCTATGGCGGGGAAGGAGCCGATACGTTTGTCTTAGCTGGTGGGTCGGGGCGCGAGGGAGTTGGTCCCTACTACAGTGAAGGGGGCGAACGGGACTTGGCGATCGTACTGGAATTCAATCCCGATGAAGACGCGATCGTGCTGAGTCGCACCACCTCAACGCCTGCAACTGAGACAGTTGAAGTGGAGTACACTCTGGGCGCTCTACCAGAAGGCTTGCCACCAGGAACGGGGATCTACGCTAACACCCCAGGTTCCCTGCCGGAGCAGATTGCTGCACTCCCAGGCGTTGCTCCCGAGAGTCTCGATTTGAGCGCCGACTACTTCCAGTTTATTTAGTCGGGCAAATAAGCGATCCTCTTTATCGCCCCATACCTTACGCCCCGTCCCAAGAGATCGCAAGCGGACGGGTTTTGTGCCCCTTTGAAGCAGTAAGAGCCAATCTATTAGTTATTAGGAGAAAAATCTATGGCAGCTACGACAAAATCCCGAGTCATTATCGAAGCAGCAAAAGTTCTCAACGGGCGGCTTTCTTCCCGGAAAGACCCAAACTTAAACCTGGCAATACTTGAAGGTAGACTACGCTACTTGTGCCAAGATTTGGCAGAAGATCGAGTTGAGGAAACTTTCGTTCGAGTCCGACAGATAATTGCCTTGCTATTCGTCAAAAAACAAGCTATCAGAGAGATTTCACTCGCCGAGCTAATCCGAACGAGCCGCACTGCCAGCATACCAGAAAAATCTCATCAGTTGGGCGCGCTTGACACTCAACAACCGCACCAGAAATTGCGCGATGCCAACGGCTGTTCGCGAAGCGACCGTCGCACTTTGGTACAGATTTGAGCTACATCTGAATCTCAAATTGCCTCAAACAATCCAAACCGATCTTCCACAGTTAATTTTATAGAAGGCGAGATCGCGAAGTTCAAGCAGCATTAGAGTACTTTCGATCCCTCGACCTATAGCTAGAGGTACATGCGTCCTTGGACACATACTAATGAGAGCGGTGTATGGTGAACATTTTTGGTCAATCGTCATTTTCACGAAATCAGTTTCTAGAGAGCATTTACAGAAATAAATGGATGTTTACTATACCCCGCTCCTAGTGGGTCATTTGGTATGAGTGTTGCCATAAAAAGGATGGTCAATTAAAGTGAAGATACATAGTTTTTCAGGTTGTGATGACACGGCAAAAAAAAGCACCTTTGCGACCGTTAAGTGATGAAGAACAAACCGACTTGAAAAAACTGAGCCGTTCTCAATCCCAATCATCTGCTAGTGTCATGCGGGCCAAAGCGATTCTAGCCGTGGCTCTTGGGGCTGATTACACGAGTGCAGCGCAGTTAGTAGGATTACGCTGTGGTGATACGGTCAGCAAGTGGGTCAGTCGCTTCAATGTTGAAGGCTTAGCTGCCTTACAGCCTCGACATGGCGGTGGGGCAGTAGTGCAATACAGCGAACCAGAAAAACAACGCATCCTGTCCGAATTTCAGCGTCAACCAGAGCGGCAGAAAGAGGGCACGGCAACCTGGTCAGTAGCTACACTTCAACGGGCTTTGCGTCAGGCTCCTGATGGCTTAACCCAAATCAGTACTTATACAATTTGGCAGGTACTCAAAGAGGCGGGCTATAGCTGGCAAAAGAGCCGCAGTTGGTTAAAAACTGGACAGGTGAAGCGCATACGCAAAGGCAAGCTAGTAGTAGTAACTGACCCAGATACCGTGGCAAAAAAAAACTGATAGAACGCGCTTACACTCAGGGACAGAAGCTAGGCTTGAGTGTGTGGTGCGAAGACGAGGCGGGACCATTTGGCACTGCTCCTTACCCTGGTAGCAATTGGCAGCCAGTAGGTAAACCGACACGGCAAGAACATGAATATATCCGTAATGGCACAGCCAAGCTGTTAACGCTATTCCATCCCGCTACTGGGCAAGTACGAGTTAAGGGTGTTACCAGTTGTACCAATGCTGTGTTGCACGAATGGCTCAAGCAAGAATTAGCTAGTGTTGTACAATCACTGCCAACTCCAGCTCGATTACTCAAGCCTGAAGAAAATCAACGGTTATGGAAAAGTTGGCAGCAGGGGTTGAAAGTACGCTTTACACTCCCACACGACTTACCGCCACTGCGAATGTTGCTAGTGATGGATAACTTGGTCGGACATAAAACTCCCCAGTTGGTATTGTGGCTGTGTGCTCATGGCATCATGCCGCTCTACACACCTCTTGGCGGTAGCTGGCTGAATATGGCTGAGTCGATTCAACGAATTCTCAAACGCCGAGCTCTAGAGGGGCATCATCCGCAAACAGCCTATCAAATTATTGAGTGGTTGGAAGCAACTGCTTTTGGATGGAACCAACAACCAACGCCGTTTGTCTGGGCAGGATTACGAGCGCAACGTCGAGACAGAGCGCGTCAAAGATTTCACTCTCTTGGTGGTTCTGGTGCCTGTACGCATCGTCCTCTTCGGCGGACAACTATTGCCAAAAATAATGGCAACACTCATACCAAATGACCCACTAGTAGTAATAGTCTCCTGCTTATAGTATTGCTAAATACTCGTGCATTTTCATACATTTGAGTTCTCGAATACTGCTCTAGGGAAGTAGTTGAAAACCCATTCCTACATGGGTAAAGTGAGCATCTTCCGTGAGGATTGCCATAATACCTAGCTCTTGCATGACAACCATTGAGCTCAAATCGGTAAAGGAAATCAGGGGCTTGTCGAGAAATTTAGAACGGAGTTTCTCTGCCTGGGTAAAGCGTTCTTCGTCAATGCGGATGAGGAAAAAGTTGTTGGCCCAAAAGGCTGATAACAACCCCTTCATCGATTTTTCTGCACGCGGCGCAGGCAGCCGCCGGAAGAAGAAAGTAAACGTTTCGTCTAGAACGTAATCCGTCGTGTAAATTTGTCCGCTTTGGGCGATCGCTTGCTGATAAGCTTGAGTTGCTTGCTGGTGGTATCGTTCTCCTTTGTCATGTATAGTCAGCCAGCCCCAAGTATCAATGAAAAGCTTATCTGTCATAGAGTTCGTCGTCTAAGTTGGCAGCAAGGGAGCCGGAGTTTACCGCACCAATGAATTCTGAAAGTGGATCGACAGGGCGATCTGTTTTCGCTTGTAAAGTTGATTTTGGGGCATGAGAAAGGTGCTGAACGTATCGTAACACCTCGATCAGTTGTTGTTCTGGCAGTTGCTCGATCGCATTGAGAAGAGCTTGTTTAGTGGTCATGGCAGTTGCTCAAGGTTGCTCTTTATATATTTTGGCAATTCTTTGCTGTAAATTCTGTGCTCAACACCAGAAGGCATCTCTGGTTCGATCTCAGTATTCATCAAAGGTATGTCACCCACTGGCGAAATGTGCTCAACGCCAAAAGGTATCAATAGTTCAGGCATATACATAGTTAATTAACTACTTAAACTTTTAATGTTGTATCTCCAAATATAAACAAGTCCAGTTATTGCCGTAGCGATCGCCACATAAGCAAGAGGCTCGGGCAAAGGAGGCAGGATAGGTCGAGAGATCGCTTCCGCATTTTGCAAGAATAACGTGACCGATTCTAATCGACATAAACCCAAAGGTAGTGCTAAAGAGGAAAGGATGAGAAAATAGAATCAGATGTGATTGAATCTTGAATGTTGTGCGATGTCTGTTGCTCTTCCTGCTTGCCCAAGCTGTCAGTCTGAAGATGTGGTCAAAAATGGTCGAACTCGGCATGGGAAACAGAATTACAAATGTCGCGACTGTGGGCGACAGTTTGTTGAAAACCCGCAGTGGCGAATAATTAGCGAGGAAACCAAAGGCATCATTGACCGATTATTGCTGGAGAAATTGCCGCTAGCAGGCATTGCTCGTGCTTTGCAGATTTCCGAACTGTGGCTGCAACAATACGTCAATCAGAAATACAAGCTTCTTGAACGGGAGGTGCAGGTGCGCCCAAAGCCCAAAAGCCGTCTGAGGGTACAGATGGATGAGCTATGGTCGTTTGTAGACCACCAAGGGAACAAGCAGTGGGTGTGGCTGGCTCTGGATGCACAAACCCGTGAGATTGTGGGCGTTCATATCGGGAATCGCAGTGCCGCATCAGCTCAAGCCTTGTGGCAGTCGATGCCTCCTGTCTATCGCCAATGTGCTGTAATCTATAGTGATTTCTGGTCAGCCTATGAGCTGGTCTTACCCAGCAAACGACATCATGCAGTCGGTAAAGAAACTGGCAAAACGAGTTACATTGAGCGGTTCAACTGTACCCTTCGACAACGAATCTCGCGATTGGTCAGAAAAACACTGTCATTTTCTAAAAAGTTAGACAATCACATTGGTGCAATTTGGCTTTTTATCCATCACTACAATGCTTCTTTGCCAGCCAACTCATCCTGTCCTCTTTAGGACTACCTTATTTTTTTCTCCAATAACCCAACTCGGAGCTAGGGGAACCCAGTATCCAGTAGCAAAACTTTTTGCTTCTACACAATAAAGAAAAGCGTCTGCTTGCCAACCTTTTTCATTATGCTCTATCCCCCATTCTTTTATTTGCTGTTTTGCTTTTATAAAGACTTGTTCTTGAGCTTTGGTAACTTCTTTTTGTAGATCGTTGCCTCCGCCAATTAGATTAAGACTTGCCCATGTTAGAAGTGCTGCAACAGGATTCAAATCAGAGGCAAAAGAATCACACCCTATTCTGGCAGCTTCAAATGGAATTGAGCCTCCCCCGCAAAAGGCATCTCCGACTCTAGGAATACGACCAAAGCGTTTTTTACCCAGTTGTTCTACTAATTCATCAATCGAACTAGCTGATGTTCTTAGATAAGCGTTAATTTCAGACCATGCTTCTTTGCTTGCGCCTTCAATTTGTTCGGGGCGATCGCAATATTCAAGCTTTTTATCATAGCTAAGACTATCAAAATATTTTCTAGTTAAGCGATCGCGTTCTTTTTGAGGATTTTGACTATTCCATCTAACACTTTTGCCACTAATCTGAAAATATTTTTCTTTCTCTGCATCTGATGACCATTCATATACATTTTTGGCTGGAATACCTTTACAGCGTTGCCATAAACCATCGGCATCCATTGTCAGAATTTTCAGAAAAATTTCTCGATCCTTTTGTGGATTGTTAGAAGCTGGCATCAGTAGTCCAATAATTACTGCACGCACAAGAATAAGAGGCTTTCTTCCCCACCACTTACCAAGCCCAGTTAAAGTCTGACCCAGATTGGCCTTACGCTCTTTGTAACTTTCCTTAGAAATTAGAGAAACTGGAAATTGTTCTTCAATAAATGCTTTCTGCACTACCTAAGCCCCTTATCTACCTGATAACGTCAACTCAAAATCGCTGTATCGATTTCGCAATACGCTCTCCATAACTGGATTTTCCGTGAGAGCAAACCGTACAGCCTTACGCCAACCGCGATTGCGGTCTTTAATGGCGTGACCTGTAGCTGCATTAGTCATGGTGTAGAGCCACCATCTTTCTTCAGGGGCTAGCCCCAACCAGTTACGAATGGCAGTAGGAATAAGAGCAGGATCGGCATCTTCAATCGCCCAAGCGAGTAAAATAAGCTCTTTACCTAACGTTCGGTCTACTGGCACTTGTCCTTTTTTAATCCAGCGACCAGTTTTAATACCCATTGCTCTAAGACGACGATTGAATTCGGCTTTTACCTCTTCTTCGATCTGTTCCCAAACCATTCGTTTAAGTCTTGCTTTCAACTGTTGGTCTTCATTGTTAAAAGAAATATCTACAGGTGCTTCCTGTTCTGGCTTCCAGTGAAAGTGTTCGGAAATCATAATTTCTGCACTTTTTGCCTGTGAAGCAGGAAAAGTTACCAGAAAGCAATGCTCTGTACGATCGCTGCTAAAGCCAAAACCAAGAATAGAATTTTGTGTTTTAGATGTCATTATTTATTACCTATTACTTATTACTTAATTACTTACTGCTGTACCTCCCCTGGTTTTGGTTGATATTTCATGGCAGCAAACCAGTCTTTTAATAACTGACTGCGCTCTAGAATTACTTTGTCAACATCAATCAGAATCTGACTACCTTGACCATCCTTAAAAATACTTTGTAAATGCTCGATGAGTTTTCTAATTTTTGTTCCGTTTAAACCATTATCTGGCGCAGCATCATAGCTAACTTCTCCGGATTCATCCGACGCTGAAACAATTAGGCTGACTCCGTAAGCATTGCCTTGATATTTTTCTAGCTGGTCGATAAATTCAAACGCTTCTCTGGCAGTAAGTCCTTGTTTTTTACAGTTCCAAATAGCTGGTAAATTGGGCTGAATTATGTCAACAATCGCCCCTCGCTTACGATACTGCTCGGTGTCTATTTTTTCGACCTCAGAAAAAATACCATCACTTTCAGCAATAGCAAGCACGAAGCGACTCGATTCGGGTACGACAAAAGGACTATCGTAGATTCCGCCATAAGATTTGGGGTCTGACCCATCGGTGGTATAGCGAATCTCACCTTTAGGAATTGCTTTAAATTCTACTTTCCATTCATCAGAATTCTGAAAAACTCGATGTTTGAGTACAATCTTGTTTTTCCAGGAAATAGCAGCACCTTGATTATTTTTACCTTGAGGATCGAAGCACTTAAATTTCAAACTAAGGTCTTTGGTTTTAAAAGCTTTATAGCCTCCAGGTGCATCGGCAACAGAACAAGATGCTGTTGTCGGTTCACTATCTCCAATCTCGTACTTCACCACATCGCCATTGATAGCCCGAATTTTTAAAGTAACTTCTCCTGTATCATCATCTCGACTGATTTGCTGAATACTAACCGTTGTCTCTGGAGGAGGAGGTTGTGTGTTTATTACACCTCCTTCATCAACCCAAACTTCTTGCTCGAGCAACTGTCTTTTCAATTCTTCCAGTGCTTTAGGATGATGGAAATTCCAATCAGCTTGAGTGGCAGCACGCCGCCTCACTTCATTCCAAGAAGAAGTTCTCTGTCCCGCAAAAAGTCTAGCTTGACACTTTTTGCGAAAAGTTTCAGAAGCCACATCTGTTGTAAATTTTTGTACTTTTTCCAAGGTATCGCGGATTAAAGCTTCTCCATCAAAATAATTCCCCTGAAAATGAATGCGGCAATCAGTAGAGCGAAATCCATTTCTGGACGGATAAACTAGAGTGGTGAAAGTTTCCTGCAGCGAACTGCGAAGGCTAAGTTGAATTTGATCCAGGCTTTTATCAGCCTCTACATATTGCGGATCTCGTGGCGAAATGCGATCGCTATCGAGTTCTGCTTTAATCGAGAGAATTGCTTTATACTGTCTTGCCTGCTCGATGATTCGCTCCATTGTTTCGTGAGAGCCTGTAAGGAACAAAACACGATTCTTAAATTCTTGATCTTCAGCAAATTTATGCCAATCTTCGCTTAGTTTGCTCGAAGGATGTGGATTTCTGGTTGGTTCGGCGACGATTAAAGTTACTTTATCGATTTCCAGGCTCACTTCATCTAGACCAGGAAGCACTTCTAATTTCTGATAACAATCCCGTGTTTTTGGTTCAAATAGTTCTGTTAAATAAGACCGTAATTCTTTGAGGGTAGTCTGTTCGTTATAAGAATTAGCAAGGCTATGTAATTTGGCAGCAAGGTTTTGAACATTTTTGAAAAACAATCGCCCATCCTGGCTGCGATGGAGATACCAAGCTTGAGTAGGAAGATAATCGATAACCGATTTTTTAATAGTAGATAAATCCCGCCCAGGAGCGCAGAGAAATCCGACTATTTCACTTTCTCGCAAACCATGTGTGGCATTGGGAATATTAGCCAGTGAAGCAACTAGAATCAGCTTGGCTACATCCTGAAAATCCGTACCTCCCAATTTATTATCTTGTTGTTCGGCAACCGAAAACCCCTCTTTAGCAATGTCATGAACGATCGCTTCTCCCAAACTAGGATTGATTGCTTTTACTTCAGATAGTATTTCATCATTATTTAAGTCAAGATCGTAAGGATGTACTAGCATTCGCCGATCTGCTTGACCGCGATCGTAGATATTGGCAACCACTGCCCGTAACAAGCGAATTAAGCCCCGCGTCTGCTGAAAACCAGGATTTTCTTTAAACCGAGCGTATAAATCCCGTATGGAAAAATGAAAAGGATAGGACTTCACTAACTGAGCGGCATAAGAATCGGGAGAGGCATTGGTGACATCCATTTCTTTTGCATCTTTTACCGATTTAGCATAGGCATTGGCAACCTCATTAATAACCAAATCTTCTGGAAGTTCTTCAAATAGCCGAGTGCGTAAAATGTGATAAAGTTCGCTGCCTTGGGAGCTTACAGGTTCTAGCCTCAATGCCGAACGACCAGTCTCATTCTGAAGATTGGTAATTGCCCTGTTAAGTTGACCCGATCCTCCTACCCAAGAAGCTGTAAGGTCTGAAATTACTACACACACATTAGATAGTTCTGGTCGGTCAACCGCTACCAATAAGTTAGAAATAGCTGTGGCAGTAGCAACCGAAAGGTCTGAGCTACCAATTTCAATCGTCTTAGCGTTTTCTAAGTAAGGTGGTAACTCGTCCAAAAATATTAGCGTTGGTTCGCCTTGAAGCAGATTAATCCAGGCTGCAACGCCAGGAGCCTTCAAAGGAGCATAATGATCGTTAAACACCTCTTTTTTATTGAGTCGATCGGCTAATTCTCCCCAAAGACCAAATGGGGCATCGGTTTCGCGTCCATTAAAGCCAATAACTTTTACAGTACCGAGCTGAGAGCCTTTAACCTTATCTCCTAAAACTCTGTTTCTCAACTCAGGATGTTTTGCTAATAGCCCAAGCGCAATCATACTATGGGTTTTACCTCCACCCATTGCTTGAGCCAACAGAAATGTACTTGCTTGGCTACTTCTATTTTCCAGTCGTTCAAAAGCTTTATCTATAAGCGTTTGCATCCCAGCAGTTATGTAATTTTCCTCGAAGAAGCGATCGCTATCTATTCGGTCTTCAAGTAAATCGGAAATATTCAAAACCACATCTCGACGAGAGCGATCGAATACCGACTGGCGTGGTTTGCAAGCTTAGCTCAAATACATAAATATACTTTTTGGAAGCTTATAAGTTATATGGCATACACTTATACTTCCCCAGAGCAAAGCAAAAATTAGCAGATTAAAAAACTAGAAGAAAGCAGCGGTTCAAGCAATTTTTATAGAACAAATGCACTATTGGGTTCGAGATAAATAAGGACTCCATATAATAACTCCTTATCTTTAAGCTCAAAATAAAGACTAACGAGAATAATTAGAAAACTCGATCGACTTCATTATGACTTGCCGTGGCATCCAATGCGGGTCGAGCAACGCATCGGCAGGATCGATCGCATCGGGCAAGTGCATCCTACAGTTACGATTCACAACTTCTATTATGACGGCACGGTGGAGGCAAAGGTATACAGAAAATTACGCGATCGCATCAATGCACTTACCGCAGTTGTGGGGAGCTTGCAACCAATTTTAGCTCAAGTTCCCACCTTTATTCAGGTAGATGAGAACAATCTGGAATTTTGTAGCTGTTGTTATTTTCTACTTGCCATTCTCCATTTATTTTCTTTGCGATAACATTAATATACGGTGCGAAATTCTGCCAAGCACTCCGCTTTCTATCTTCGATATCATAGTATCTGGAAGCAACAGCGGTGATAAATAAACTCCCTGTTTTTTCTATATTATTAAGTTTATCTGCTGGGGTTTGCTCGTATACTTCGCCTCTAAATTTTACTTCTTTCATCTCGTAAATTCTAGAAAATAAGAGGGTTTTGTAAAAATATAGTGCGAATTACTCTTTTTACATAAATACCTTGACCAATAGCTTTCAGACAAATTATCCATTTCACCATTTACTACTTTAGACATAGTATTATTCTCTTGTAGAGATACGGTATTTGCTGTTTCTCGTGTAACCCAGTGAGAAACAAGTTGATAAGCGATAACAAAAACAAAAAATTTTATCAGTAAGTTGCTCGTATCAATTTTCTTATTCATGGCTAAATTATTCTAGTTTTGCGTTGGAAAAATAGACGGTATTCTAGTTACAAAAGATAAAATCAATATAAAATAAGATAATGTTTTGTGAGAAGAGAAAAAATACTGAAACGTGCCTTAGTATTGCTGCTCCTATGACAGCATCGATAGACTTCCATCAACAACTTTGACTTTGTGGTGAAAAGTTTCGACTCAGCTAAGAATCAGCTAAGAAACAGAACTTGCTGCATGGCAGTTGGCGATCGCTCTCCACCCCTTGCATTTCATGTTTAAAAGGCTGAGATACTTGTTTTATAGTACTTATAATTAACATTACCTGAGCGTGACAGCTTTCCTCTCACGACCCCAAGTTAGCCCAAGAGCATATAACTCGCTGCTTCAATCAACAAGTCCAAACTGATATGTATCTAAAATTTTGGCCAATGTTCCAGCAAAGCCACTACTAGCACAGCCTTGGGTATTTGTTATGGTAATTACTGGTTCAGCTCGGTCAAAAATAGCCGCACAAAACTGAGATGGGTCGTGTCGAGCACGATAGTAAATTCCATCTACCTCAATGGAGTGACTCCACAACGCTCGCGCCCATCGCTGGGCGATTCGGTGGTCTCCCGCGCCCAAGCGAGCATCTGCTCTTATACGCGCCAATCCTGCTCCGGTAAGGTCTACCAACTTCAAGCGGCACGTACAGCTAAGTTGACTTATGCTGCGTAAAGACAGTTCGCTCAGCGAAACGATTTGAATACCCGTCTTGCTGCCAAACGTCTCGATAAAGCAACCGTGCGGGTCGAGAGCAACGTACAGAACGCCGTATTCTCGCGCTGGAGCGTCGAAGCGGTTGCGACCGGATCGTCCATAGTACAAGGGACTGTAAGTAGTCTGGTGAATCCGAAACCAAGGTGCTTCAATTTCGATAACGGGTAAGTCTCGTGATTGCAAGTCTACAGGAGGCTCTGGGTGGGGATCGGGCTGCTGTGCCGAGTCCGTCATCAAGCTGCTCCTTGCTCTCCATAAATTTCAGCCGCGTTTAGGACCGCTTCTAAATTACCTTCGCGCAGTACTTTTAGAGGAGACTGCTCTTTCAATCGGCTGTTGCCATTAAGCATCCAAGCTGTCTGCATCCAGGGATCGGCTACGTTTAGATGCGCTAAAATTTCTTCTAGACCGAGAAGGGTTTTTCCCTCGACAAACTGCCAAGCTGGATAAACATACGTGCGTCCTTTTGGTAATCCGATCAGCTTACCGTTGCTCCGCCGCTTATCTACTCCTTGTCGGGAGATCCCCAAAATTTCTCCAACCTCGCTTGAGGACAAACAACCACCCTCTGCTACTAGTAGCTGTTTTTTCGCAACTAATCCTCGCAGCTTTGCCTTGGCAAGAGGGTCACTCGAAGGAAGCACTTGCATAGCTTCTGGCTGCTGCAATAGCGTTAACAATAAATCGTAATCGGTCGGAGCTGCCGTTGCCTTGATTACAGAAACTTCCTTTGATAGAGCAATCAGCGCTCGCACTGCGCGAGTGAGGAAAGCAACTTCAATCTCTTTGCGACTACTTGCCAATTCTTCAATTATTGGCAGCAGCAACTCGACTGTCTCTCCAGACATTTTGTCGATAGCTGCATGTAACTCGGACTTCTGGCGATCGCGGACGGTTGAAGGCATAAGCTTACCTCCCCTGGTTGCTCAAGTAAATATTACTCTAAATAAAATACTACGTCAACCCAAGTCGAATCTGCAACTTCTTTACATCGACGTACGCTCGCTGCTGGCGATCAAACAAGCGATCGCCAGCAGCGAGCGACTAGTGGCAGAATGAAAAGCATTAGACTTGAAGATCGATGAATATGCCTTTTAACATCCGTCAGCTAGATCGTCTCTCCTACGATGATGTTGAACCGATCCTCGACGACTACATCAATGACGCGATCAAACAATTTGTCAACTCTCCTGAAGGAGAAGCCCACCTCAAAAACTACCCAGAAGGTGGCGGTTGGATTGGCACCTTCATTGAAATGGGCTACAACTACGGCGAGACGACGCTGCCCAAAATGACGAAAGCGGACGTACAAACCCTGATGGAATATACTCTGCCGCGCAAAGTCACTATTTTCGATCGGGCTGAAGCCGAAGATGCCATTCCCGAACTGGTTGCCTTCTGGCGGTTTCTCCAACGGGAATACAACCTTCGCAGCGCCAAGGCGATTGTCAAATATTTGGAATCGCTGGCATCCCAATTTCCCAGCATGATGAGCGATCCCTCCAGAGGTGGTATTGCCAAAGCATTTATGATGATGGGTCATCAAGCTGGATTTGATATGACCACTCCCGAAGGCGTTCAAGCATTTCAACAACAGTACAACGCCAGCCTCAAATCCGACACTCCCGACCTGACTACCAATGCGCTGAAAAATTTGATTCAGGGGGGATTAGCTCTGCCGGACTCTAATCGACCGACTCCATCCTCGTCCAAACCGAAGGGAATGGGAATGCAAAAGACTCCGCCCGCGAACAAGACTTCTCGCCAGAGAACTAGCCGTAAGAAGAAATGACGCTCCGAATTCGTGGAGTCGTCAAAGCGGCTCAAAAGGCACAAGATAGCTTAAATAATGGCATTCCTTCCCAGGAGGTTGCTGCTTTTAAAGCATTTGTCACTAGCTCGCTGGAAGCGATCGAGCAATTATGCGCTCGAGAGCAAATGACACCAGAGCAATTGCCAAGTAGATCGCGTTTGGCTTACTCCTTTCTTAAAGGGATCGATTTGGACAATCTGCCGATGTTGGAAAGCCGTATTGCCTCACCAACAAAAGCGCCCATCAGTCTTAGGAACATTAAAGCAAAGCAAAGTAGTATATTGCAGCAACTCTCATCTTTGGCTGCCAGTCTCACCCCAAAACCCGACGATCTATTCCAAAAGCTGCACCACTGTTTGACACAAACTGTTGCAGAAATTGAAAACATTTGCCTCCAACAACAGGCAACACCAGCCGACTTAAGTAGCTCCTCTGGCACAATTTATGCTTGGATGAAGTTTTTGAGCGAAGAATTCCATCTACAACTGCACCTTCAGGCGACTCGTTCTACCTGGCAAATCGCTCAAGCAGTTTCTAGAAAGCATTGTCAGGAGTTAGAACATGTAGCAGTTGAGGTGACGTACCAGGCAGGATTGTACAAATACAGGCGGCAAGGAAACGTTGCTACTCTCACCATTAGCGAGGGCTTTATCTATGCCAGCCGGGAAGTTTTGACAGCACTGGTGACAGACGCATTGCTAGACAAGAACCAAGAGCGATCGCGACTCATCAAAGATTTTGCTAGTTCGCCAGAATATAGTCAAGTCCTACTGGAGTTGGACTCGTTTGCCTGTGCAAATCGAAACCAAGCTCAAGGCAAGTGCTACGACTTGGAAGAGTTATTTGAGCAAATCAATCGTGAGTATTTCGCTTCAACTTTGGTTAAACCGCACCTGAGTTGGACTGGACTGCACACTTACCGCAAGTTTGGCTACTATCACCCAGCCAGAGACCGAGTGGTCATCAGCTCAACCCTTGATGATGTGCGGATTCCCCAGTTTGTGGCTGAGTTTGTCTTGTACCACGAACTCCTACACAAATATCATGGGGCAAAATTGGTTAATGGCAGACGTATGGTTCACACCAAGCAGTTTAGACGAGACGAGCAGCAGTTTCAGTTTTATCAAGAAGCTTCTAGATGGCTAGAAAAATTGGCATGGAATCAAGCTCAGATTTTCGAGCTAGAGCAATGGCTGTAAGTTATCCAGTTTGCCTTGGATCAAAAGCTTGAGACAGCCAAGAAGATTGGTACGGTTTCAAAAGGGTATTCGTTGGATGTGGAAGTCTACTGCTGCTTTTGTCAAAAGTTTGCTATTGCCTCGGACACAGAACTAGAGTCAGCTTGGAATATAGGCGAACTTGTCTGGGTTTGGACCAATGCGACCGGACTCACCTCGATCGAGTGCGGAGATCGTAGCAATGTTGGTGGAATCCAGTTCAAAATCAAACAGTTCAAAGTTCTCCTTCATGCGCGATGGTGTCACCGACTTCGGGAATACGATGTCACCGCGTTGGATGTGCCACCGCAACACGACCTGGGCTGGAGCCTTACCTACCTTGTGGGCAATCCGAGCGATGGTGGGGTCCTCAAGCACCTTGCCCTGCGCCAGTGGCGACCACGCCTCGGTAGCGATCTGATGTTCCCGATCGTAGCTGCGTACCGCCTGATTGGTAAAGTAGGGGTGTGCCTCGATTTGGTTAACTGCCGGAACTATGTCGGCCTCGGCTGCCAGCCGCTCCAGGTGATCGATCTGGAAGTTCGACACTCCGATGGAACGGGCGCGATCGTCACGATGGAATTCCTCCAGTGTCTTCCAGGTCGAGACGAAGTCGCCGTTGTAGAGCGTCGGCAAAGGCCAGTGGATGAGAAACAGATCCACGTAGTCGCAGCCGAGTTGTGAAAGCGTGGTGTCGAATGCCTTGCGAGCGTCATCAGGCTGGTGGAACCCGTTGTTGAGCTTGCTGGTGACGAAGATGTTGCTGCGATCTAGACCAGAGGCGCGGATAGCCTCACCCACCTGCTTTTCATTGCCGTACATCTGTGCGGTATCGATATGCCGGTAGCCGATTTCCAGCGCCTTGCTTACTGCCTTTACGGTATCCTTCGGCTCGATCTGGAAGACCCCAAATCCAAGCTGCGGAATGGTCTTGCTGTCGTTAAGGGTGATGCTGGGAACTACACTCATAGTCGTTTAACGTTGCTAGTGAATCTAGGGCGACAGTGAAATTCTCCTCATTCTATGTCGCTGCATTAGTGCAGCCGTATACCTATGGTGATATTGCCGCCTCGATCGCCAACATCCGCTGCTCTCAATACTTGACACGACATTTATTGCCAGCTATCATTCAACCATATGGTTGAATCAATTCGTGCTCTCGATCTGATTTTTGCTGCTCTGGCCGATGCGACACGCAGAGACATCCTGAAGCGTGTATCGAGCGGAAAACACACCATTAGCGAATTAGCCCGATCATATGCCATGTCTTTAGCAGCGGTGGCGAAGCACATCAGCGTGCTTGAGAAAGCAGGACTCGTGACTAAGTGTCGAAGTGGCAAGGAGAAAGTGATTCGGATTGAACCAAAGGCGATCGAAGTCGCCGCAGCGCATCTGAGTCAGTATGAAAAAGTCTGGGCTGCCCGCTTCGATGCCTTGGAAAAATTATTAGAAGAAAATCGACAAGTAGGAACATAACTGTATGGCAGAGCTAAAAGTCACAGTTCCAGAAAATTCACAAAATATCTTGGGTACCGTCACCATCAATGCTTCATTAGAAGGTAGTCCTACACAAGTAAGGATAAGTTGTAGTGATGGACGAAATACCAAATAGCTCCAATGTGGTTATCTAATTTTTTTGAGAAGGACAAGGTATCTCTAACTAAACGTGAAACTCTTTGACGTAGAGTGCAGTTGAACCGTTCAATTAAATTGGTTCTACCACTTTCTTTACCAACAGCTTGATGCCTAAACTCAGGAATTACCTGCTCATATGCTGACCAAAAATCTGTGTAACATATAGCGCACTGTCGATATACCCCAGGTAGTGACTGCCATAATCCATCTGCACCCGAACGTGAGCGAGCACCTACAAAGACTCCAACGATTTCTCGCGTCTTTACATCTAGAGCTAACCAAATCCATTGTTTGTTACCTTTGTTGCCCACAAACGACCACATTTCATCGCATTGGATAGTTAAACGCCTTTTTTTTTAGGCCAAACATCTACTTGTTTGGGAATCGCATCGTATTTAGCATTGACATATGTTTGTAACCAAGTTTCAGATACCCCAGTCACCCTGACAATTCCTGCCAACGGTAATTTTTCTAACAACAACTTGTCAATCAATTCCCTCGTATCCTGCCCAATCACTTTTTTAGTTGGATTCAAAACAAATTGTCTGCTACAGGCTTTGCATTTAAAGTTCTGCCGACCGTTATGGATTCTGCCATTTTTCACAACTTGAGTTGATTGACATCGCGGACAAGTTAAAGCAGGTGCTGACATGGCTGTGAGTAAGAAGACCTCTCTTCTATACTGACATCCTTACTTGTGTAGGACTACCCATTAGAAAAGGTATTCGAGGCGTATGTCAAAGAAGAACTCTTCGCTCAATGGTGGTGTCGCGGTAATCCGATGAAAGTGTATCGCTTTGATTGTCGAGACGGCGGCAGCTGGCATATTGCCGAGCGAGCGGAAGATGGTAACGAGTATGAATTTACTGGCTATTTTCACGAAGTCGCTCAAAATCGACGGATCGTGCAGACGTTTGAATTTTTGGGGATGCCGGAACGCGGACACGTCATGCTGGAAAAAGCCGAGTTTGTAGCGATTAACGATCGTATAACTGAGATTCGGACGCACAGCACCGCCATGAATCAAGAAGACCGTGACGATATGGTGGCAAGCGGAATGGAAAGCGGCTGGCGGCAGTCAGTTGAAGCCCTCGGTAAGCTGTTAGAATCAGACAACTAATCAAACACACTGGTTTGTCGAAAGACCGATTCTGGTTGGAAACAGCCGATTCTAGGAGAGCGGGCGTAGTGTCGATCGCAACCACGTTGCACCCGAACCAAGCAATGCAATCAGGTCGGTTGAGTTGCAAAGGCTTCACTGCCGCCGCTGCCAGAATGCCGTTAGGCTTGGCAAGTATTCTATGGACGCGCGCTCGTTCGCTCTTCCCAGCCCAAGCGAAGTTAATCGCGTCTCACTCGAGCGCGAAACTAAAGTTTTGCACTCAAATCTATCACAGAAAGAATATTAATTATTGCTAAAAGAGCTGCTCGAGTTTTTGACTATCAGTTACCCTCTTGGCAGTTAACGCTCGTCAATTTTATGTCAACAACGATTGAAACTCAATTGGTCGATTTTTTGCAGCAGCAAATTGGAATTTCCGCTGCTTCAACTCTAGCTAGCACTGGCTCAATCTCAAGCGACACATTTGTTACCAATCGTCCTGTGGCAAGAGAATTTGTTGAGTTTAGAACAACTAGAGCAAGTATTCGATTGGTGGTCAACAGCCGCTCGTTCAACTACTACAAACGATCTCGAAAAACCAACAACAGCAAGAATTAGTTAAGGAGCGAAGGTTGAGACAGCGTTTATAGTAGGAGCGACACGATTTATTTACTTGCTAGAAAAAATATTAGTTTATGACAATTGAGGAGATCTATCAGTTTTTTGCGGCCCAGCCACCGATTTATTTAAGCAGCGAACAGGCAGCTTGCTATGTGCTGTCGGTTTTGCTTATAGAGGAATCCTACGGCACCCGACTGATCCAAAAACTGGAAAGCGACTACCCTCCGTATCGACTGTCTGATACTGTCCTCTACGCAGCACTGAATTTTTTGGAAACTGAAAGAGCGATCGCTTCTCGTTGGCAAAAAGTAGATGGGCGCGGTCGTCCGAGACGGATGTATTCGGTCAGCTCCCAATGGCTTGATGAGGCACAAAAACTCGCCGCTTTATGGCGAGGATTCGTTACAAAACAGCCACAAGCGTCCAAAGCTGTTGCCGTTTGACAACAGAGCAACCCAAGAGGAGCGATCGCGCCTCAACTATCATCAAAATCAAAGCACAAAGCGGTTAATGACTTACTACCCAGGAGGCGATCGCGCTTGAAAAACTTACCACAAAAATCACCCTCACAAAACTCTCAGCCACCCGTCACCCGTTGGGAACTGATCGACGCGATCTCCAAACTGTACGTGATTCGGGACGATCCGAGTCAATTGCCAAAGAGTCTCAATAAGTTGAAAAAGCCTTATTGCAAGTAAATGCAAAAGGGCGAGTTAAGCTCTTTAGGAGTTTGGGTTTGAGCGATTTTCTTTGACTTGACGAAATTCCCAAAACATCAAGTCGCTCCTTGCCGTAGGATAGTAATTGTGAAGTAAATCTAAACAAAAGAAAAAGTGAAGGTCAAAGGCAACGGACGCGCCAAGATACTGACTCAAGCCGAACTGGAGCGCCTATTTACACGCGGCTTCCTCACCCCTAGAGACAAGCTGCTATTCGCGATCGCGTATTACTGTGCCTGTCGCGTCAGTGAAGTGCTATCGCTGACGGCGGAAGATTTAGCGGGTAGTGTGGTAACGCTGCGTAAATCTACCACCAAGGGCAAGGTTGCCACGCGCACTCTGCCTTCACACCCAAAGCTACAGGGATATTTAGCAGCTTATCACCCGCCGTCTGGTCTATTGTTTCCAGGACGGAGCAAAGACAAACCGCTCACCAGGGCAGCTGCCGATCTGATCCTCAGAGCTGCTTGCAAGCGGGCAAGGATTAGAGGCGCTTCGACTCACTCATTTCGTCGCACGGCACTGACAAATATGTCTAATGCCAACGTGCCAATCCGCGTGATTCAGGAAGTATCGGGGCATAAATCGCTGACTGCTCTCCAGCGATATTTAGAGGTGAAGCCAGATCAAGTGGAGTCAGCGATCTCTTTGTTAATTTAGTTTACGACATAGCGCTTGGGGAGAGAGTAGACGAGGCGGGTATTGTGGATAGATCTTTTCGGTAAAGTTGGCGTTGCCGATCGATAGGAGCAAGCCAGTAGTCGCTGGGAAGACTATCTAGGTGGGGAAATAGCAAGAACGCGCCCAAGAGATAATCGATCAAATTGTCATAGCTCTGGATGCGGGTGAAAGATTGCATCTGTGTTAGTACCGCCAAAAATGCTTGCGATGTTGCCTCTCCTATCGCCCTCATCTCCAGTTCTTGCTGCTTAGAAAACTTGACTTTCGTGCCGTACCAATTCCACAGCAAGCAGCACTGCTGTAGCGATAGATGAAGCGGTTGCAGTAGCAATGCGGCACGATAGAAGAGTCCAGAGCGCCTCAGCATATAGGGATGAATTGAGAAGGGAAGATTGGCACTCTCGCCTGCTAGTGCAATTATATAGTGTAGCGAGCGCTGATTCAGGCGTGTTTGCCGTTCTGTGGCAAATAACCAATCGCATTGACGCTCCTGCCCCAGTTGTTGCAGAAGCTCGACTTCGGCAGGGCATAGCGGTTGAAGATTGATTTGTTTGTGGAGACGAGCGCCACTCTTGAGTTCGCGGTTGCGGATGACGTAGAGTGTTTTTCCAGTCAAGTCTAGATCCGATCGGCGCAACCAACACAGCTCGGACGGTTGTAAGCATTGGCAAAATAAAGCCATCGCGATCGCCTTGTTCCTGGTGGGGTAACGAGTCTGCTCCATCGCGGCGATGACTGCATCGACTTCATGCAGGTAGAGGAATTCACGCTCGCGGCGTTGTTGAAATACAGTTTTGAGCGGCGGCGGAGTTCTAGGCATGGAACGGATAGATTTTTCGGCAAAGTCCGCTGTCAATTATGCCACGCCACTAGGTATCGGAAACGTAGAGACGATCGTCCAAAGATACAGCGTGAAGATACAGCAAGGGTGCTACTGCTAGATGACTAGTTAACTGGTAGCGAGCTAGAATAGCGTGCTTTCAACTCTTTCAACTTCAGTATAGTTAGCCGAGTAGATTAGCCCAGAGAAGTCGCGATCGACGATACAACCGCGACTCCCAGGCGCGGACTACCGTGACAGCTGTACCGTGCATGATGACGATATCGCCTTCACAGAAAGAATGTTTGATGACAGACATAATGAATACCTTAACCTTACTACTCTCAGATTTTGGTTTCATTGCTAGCTAAATATTCTCGCTGTTGACTGTGGGCAACGGCAGAGAGCCACAGGCTCTCGGTGGAGATTGGTGCGAGAAACTAAGGTTCCGTGCCAGATGGTGTTGGATAACTAGGTGAATGTCGTGAGCGTTTCGAGCTAGATCTGGTACGAGAGCGCTACTAATACGCAAGTGTTGCTTGTCAGATAAATCAGCAAACTGCGGGATTAACGTCCGGAGCTGGGTGAGTTTTTCAACCAACTCGTGATGTTGCTCGACATCTAAAGAAGGAAATAGCTCGGCAACTTCTGCGAATTGTCCCATACACAGACGAGCCAAAAGTTCGCAGGCTTTGGAGAGCGCCGCTAGCTGTTCGTCACTCAACCCTTCTAGGTTAGCCATTTTGTTTTCCTCCTACAAGTTAATAACTATCTCTGGCGTTGCCCACCAGTGTAGAGTGCGGTCGAGCGATCGCGTTTCTTAGCTCGACTTTTTTGCACCACCTACAAAGGAGAATAGCTACTGCTACAAATTCTCTAATTTTTACATTCCAAATAGAATACGAAAATGATATTCTAATTAGAATATATATAATATCTAAACTAGAGTTTCATTTCAAAGGAATGCCCAGTATCTAATGCCAACAGTTGACCAGCTCATAGCCCAACTCGTGCAAGAGCGCTGCCAAACTCAAATAAGTGGAACGCAACAACACTCTGCGGCAAATCCTCGTGTGGGACAACAGCATGGGTGGCTGCATCTAGAAAAAGAGCCAATTTATTTGCTCAAGCTGACAGTTAAAGTAGGAGTGCAGTCGCTGAAGTTGGATGGCTCCCATTTAGGGATTGGGGATGATGTACTGAAATTGTTGGAGAGTGCGGCAAAGGGCGGTTATGCCGCCAAGATCAACCATCGCCTCAAAGATGCTGCTACCAAACTCCAAGCACGACAGAAAATTATCTACAATCGCTACACTCTTTTGAGCGAACCGTTTCGATTCGTACATGAATCGGCACTACCCGATGCTCTAGAAGCAATTGAAGGGATGGTGGCGGAAGCTGAGTATTTACGGCAGGAAATTTTAGCAGCATACGAATCAGAATACGCTGGTTTCTTGTCGTGGGTGGAGCAAGTCTTGAAAGCCGCCCGATTAGAACCAAAAGCAATCCAGTTAGCACTGCGGCAGTATGCTGGTGCTTATCCGACTCAAAAGGAACTACAAGTAAATTCATTGCAAATTCTAGTGGAAGGACCGATAAAAATTCCTTCCCTGCTAGAGCGTTCTACCCGCGAAGCAGAAGTGCAAAGGCAGCAGGCAGAGGTAGAGGTAGCTGCTGTCGAACGCCAAAAACTCAAGTTAATCGAGCGAGCGCAACAAACGCTACAGCAGACGTTGATTTCAACTTTATACGACGCGCAAATCAGAAGTCGGGACGAAGCAGACGCAAAGCTAGCGCAATTACTAGAGAGCTTCAATTTGTCGGGAGCGGATGCGACATCAAGAACGGGACAGAAGTGGGAGACGTTGATTGCTCGTTTGCAAGTATTAATGCAATACGATCGCGATTTAGAGCCGATTGTGGAGAGGGCGAGGCAGTTAGGGCAACTCTACAGAAGCGACAGCCCCGACTTAGATCGGATACAGCAGCACTTGGAAGACTTCCGAGCCATGCTGAAGCAGCGCGTGCAGCAGAAAAACTCGACTGGAGAAGGGCTTGCCAACTTGACGAAGGCGTTGGCACTGGATGCAGGTTACTCCGAGTTACTTCGGCAGTTAGAGGCGATCGCGCAGCAACCAGATCCGGAGCAGTTACGGCAACTCAGGGGCAAGTTGGCATCAATGGAGAATTTGTTTAAATTCCGTACCAAAGATTTACTCAAACGCTGGGAGATTGCTGAGGCAGCCGTGCGCCAGGAGTTGGGGCTAGAAGCAACAGCCAAGACAAAGGATCTCATTACCGCTCCAGATACCGTCGATAGCGACGAGCGCGAGCGACATGACTTAACCAACCGACCTTACGACCCAGAGGCAGGATTTTAGGAAAACTCACTTTCTAGTTGGAATACAAAACTCAAATTCTATTTAGAAAACAAAATTAAATCATCATGATTAAATCATGGCAATCGCTAAAAACACCAAAAAGTTAGCTGCTCAAGTCTCCAACAATGCTCCTGCTGGCTCTGCTCCAGAGCGGTTGCAGCAGTTACGGCGAGAGTTGAATCAGATTTTCTTGGAGCGTTCTAGTGCGATCGATGGAGTGCTAGCCGTATTGCTCAGTGGTGGAAATGTGGTTTTATTTGGTCCGCCTGGTTGCGCCAAAAGCTGGATGTTACAGCAGTTATGCCGAGCAATTGAAGAAGCTATATTCTTCGATCGCCTGTTGCAACCGACTATTACACCGGACGAGTTACTGGGGCAACTGTCGCTGCGAGCGCTACAACAGCAAGACGAGTTAATCCGTAACACCAAACGCCGACTGCCAGAAGCACATATTGCCTTTTTAGATGAAGTGTTTCGCGGCAACTCTACCAGTCTCAATGCCTTGTTGCGGTTGATGAACGAACGGGTATTCGAGAACCCAGAACCGCAGCCAGTACCGTTACTGTTCTTGTGCGGTGCTGCCAATAACGTCCCCACTGATGGGGACTTGGATGCGTTTGTCGATCGCTTTGTCTATCGCCCTTGGTTGCAATACGTCCGCAAGCTAAGTTCCAAGCGAGAATTAATTCACCGAGCTAGGCATAATCTCAAACCAGAAGTGAAGGTGCGTCTGAGTCTGGCTGAAATTCAAGCTTTGCAGCAACAAGCAGCGATCGTACCTTTTAGCGACGAACTAGCAGAAGATTTAATTAAATGCCAACTGGCACTGGAGAAGGAGGGATTTTTCATTAGCGATCGCAAGTTGCAACAACTGGTGAAACTGCTGCAAGCCCATGCGCTGGTGCAGGGCGATGAGCAAGTGTATCCAGAATCTTTTCACGAATTGCTGCCAGATTGCCTGTGGCAAAGAGAGCCAAAAGAACGGCAGAAGATCGGTCAAATTTTGAATGCTTGCGTTCCCGATCTCAACCAACAAGCCGTGTTTTGGTACGATGCGGCAAAGGAAGAAGTCAGTGCTGTAGTGAGGGCAGCCAGAGAATACGATTTGCGTCCGAGCAATACAACCGAACAAAAATTGATCGAAGCAGCCGATAATGCTGCAAGTCGCTTAGAGGATATTGCTCGCAAGATTGAGAAGTTAATCGCCGATAACAAGAGTCGCAATGCTCGACGAGCGCAGAGAATACTACTCGATATTCGCGATGATTTACTGGTTGAAGTTGGCGGTTACAAAAATAAAGTTTACCAATAGATACATAGCAGATTTTGCATTATTTAGCATCCTATTCAAAATAAAGTGGACAGGTCTTGTTGTCCTCACTAGATATATATAGGTTTGGTCGCGTAAATGATGAAGACCTGTCCACTTTATTCGGAATAAACCCCTAGGCACTTCTTTCTTCTTCCCGCCCTGCCAAAGTAACGATCGCATTTATCTCCTCTTCTTCTTCTTTCAGCGTTTGGTAGAGCTGCCAATTTTGTTGCAGATTCAGCCAAAACTCTGGACTGTTGCCAAAGAATTTCGACAGCCGCAATGCCGTACTTGGTGTTACGCCGCGCTTGCCATTCACCAACTCGTTGACTCGCTGATAAGGGACGTGGATGCTGTTAGCTAAATCCTGCTGAGTCAGTCCTAGTGGTTCTAGAAAATCTAGCAGCAAGATTTCTCCTGGATGTGTAGGAGGGCGATATTTGGGGATTTTCATCTATTGTTACCTCACGTAAAAACGTCAACGATCGTCAATAATCTCAACCGAATCCGCTCCTTGTTCCACCCAGACAAAACAAAGCCGATATTGGTCGTCGATCCGAATGCTGTGTTGACCTGCTCGCTCGCCTTGCAGGGCTTCTAACTTGTTACCTGGTGGAACTCTCAAGTCGTTTAAAGATACGGCAGCATTCAGCTGGTCTAACTTTCTACGTGCTACAGCCCACAGGTTAATCGGACAAGTTTTTCGTGCTGCTTTTGAGTCACTACCATCAAAAATATCTTCCGTTCCTCGATCTTTGAATGAAACAATCATGAATGCGATCGCTGAGTGGTAACATAATAACACGGATATTATGTTATCTTTAGCTAAAGATTGCTACTTGCCAGTTTAAGCTCGATAGATTCCAACTCTCATGCTGTACGACTTTGAACCGCTAGTATATCGAGTTGCGAGTATCTCCAAACTTTTTTGGCAGGAGTACCTCAACTATTTTGAAGATGCTCGGACGATGGTGAGAGTAGGAACTAGCAAGCTGTTTGCCTTTCCCAGTTTTACTTTAGAAGTTTTTCATCGACTTTACTACGAGAGCGAACCAGAGGAGCTAGACCCGCCACCACCTGAAAGTGCTTGGGCTACAAGATTGCATCGGGAGTTTCAGCAACTGATCGGCTGTGACGAGCTGGTGGAGCAGTGTCAAGGCAACCAACTAGCGGCGGGACTGGCAACAGTAGAGTATTGCCGTCAAGTGTACGAGAAACTGCCGCTACCCATACCTCGATTTCCCAATCCGCAACAGTATCGGGATTTGATTAAGCAACTGAAGCATCAGCCAAAAACTACGCCATCTGGAGTATTTGAGCAGATATTGACTTCTCCTCAAACAACTTCCCCAACTGGTTTACCGCTACCCAAAACCCGACAGCTACGGGAACGAGAGCAGTGGTTGAGGCAGATGATTGAAGATAGCGGCGATCGCACTCTAGAGCTGATCCAACTCCTACAACAGGAGGGCAAACAAGCTGTATGGCAAGCTCAACAATATGCTAAAAGTCTCGATGAAACACAAATACGGCAAATGCTCAGGGCAGCCCTGAACGCCGCTCATGAAAAATTGAGCGAGGCATCTGGGTGGTTGGAGATGCTGGGCTTGAGCTGGGGCAACGAAGTGGGTGGAGAACTGCGCGTCTCCAGCGCCGAAAAAATGGCGCTAGCTCAGAAGATCGCAGGTTATGCCAAGCTCAAGCAGATCGCTCTTCTCGCTGGACGTTTCCAACAGATTGCCGAGCGCAAGCGCCGCAGCCAAGCTTTAGATGCTTTTGGGGAAATAACCACGATTGAGTTAGGAGATAACTTGTCGCGGTTGTTGCCCAGCGAACTTCAGAAACTCTCTACGAGCGATCTATTTCCTTTATTTGCGCTCTCCTATTACGATCGCTCCCTACTGCAATACAAGACGAGGGGGAAGGAGAAGCAATGCAAAGGACCGTTGGTGGTCTGCTTGGATTCCTCTGGTTCGATGGATGGATTGCCTGACATTTGGGCAAAAGCAGTGACGGCAGTGTTAGGACAGATTGCTTATCGAGAGGGACGGCACTTGCGAGTCATCCACTTTGCAACTAGAGTTTGTCGAGTTGATGACTTTCCACCCCACCACCATGACTTCTCGCGACTGCTGGAGTCGATGCTGGCTTTTTACAACGGTGGCGGTACTGCTTGGGAGCCAGCAATATTATCTGCTACCGAATGTATTGAGCGGCAACAACAGTTCAAAAGAGCAGATATTGTCATGGTTACAGACGGCAAGTGTGACGTGAAGCGGGAATTTTTAGAGCAGTTGAAAGTCAAGAAACAACAATTAGAATTTAGTATTTATGGAGTTTTAATTGGTGGTGCAGGCTCTCGGCAGATGCAGCAGTTTTGCGATCGCATCTGGGTTGTTAAAGATCTTATTAGTGATGAGATAGCGATTGAGGAGTTATTCTTACTGTAGTCGAAGTTCGACAGCCGCCGTGTACTATATGTAATGTTTCCCGCTCAAGTTCTACCAATCTTTAGTTTATTATGTCTATAAAGTCTTGCCCAGGAGCGGTAAAAACGTGGTTGAGATGACTGTAGAAATTGCCTACGAACTTGACAAATGGCTTCAATCGAAGTGGCAAAGAGATACGCGATTCTACACCTTAACTCTTTGGCAAAACCTGTTTGGAGAGTGGATTATTACCAAAACTTGGAGCAGTGCTGTCTATCGGGGATTCGGCAAGTCAAAAGACTTAGATTGCCCTGATTATCAAGCTGCTTTAGAAACTTACTACAAGCTGCAAAAGCGAAGAGGAAAGCGAGGATATAAGAGAGTTGACTAAACAATTGCGGACTTCGTAATACTCGCGCCGAGTGCAAAGAAGCAAGCTACGTAATAGTCAAGAGCTTGAGGAATCCTCATCTAATTCCATTTTCGCTTTAGCTATTTGCCACTCTTGTAGTTCATATCCTATGGTAATTTTCAAAGGCAATTGGTACATAGATTGCTGTGAGCAGCCAAAACCTTATGCTCTCTAGAGCGTAAAACTCTGACTCTCGTTCTAGCTTTTATTCTAGCTTCAAACCTGACAGTTAACTCTGCTTTTTCCCTCTAGCTTCCCGTGATGTTGTTTTGCGTCTAGTTGCTCCACCAGAAGGGGATTTGCGTCTCGCAGAAGCAGTGGTAGAAGATTTACGTTTAGCTGGCGGTTGGGCAGTAGTTTCTGGCTCTGGTTCGTCGGATCGCTCTTCGGGTATGGGTGAGGGAGTTTGGGGTGAAGATTCAGGCTGCGACTTTTGTTTTGTAGTTGATTTGGGAGAAGTTTTGTGCTGGTTGGCTGAGGTTGAAGTCTTGGAAGTGGATTTTGCTGAGGTAGATTTGGGTGTGGTTTGTGTCTCTACTGTCGGCTGTGGAGCAGCTTCTGGTTCTGCGATCGGCGCAAAGGCTGTTTGGGATGAGACTTCCGGCTGCGGCTTCTGTTTTGTCTTTCCTAAGCTCGCAGTTTTACCGCGAGTGGCTGGCTTTGAAGTTTTGGCAGTTGTCTTAGCAATTGATGCAGATTTGGTAGTAGTTTCTGGTTCTACTATCAGCTGTGGAGTTGGTTCCGCCCCTTTGCTTGGCTCGGTAGATGGTTGACTAGTCTGTTTCGGTGTAGCTTTGGATTTTGGCATTGCAACAGCGTTTGGCTTTTTCTTGACTTGGCGCTGTGCTGTTGTCTTCTGCGAAGACGTGCGTTTTTTTGTTATGGTGTCAGACGACTTGCTCTTTGCTTTCGATGCGCCAGAACGACTGCTTGATGATGGCGTTTGGGGTTCGGATACTATCCCGTGGAGTTGTAATTCAACGGCGATCGCGCCTTTAGTCTTGGCTGTGACGATGGCAATTACCATTTCTGTTTCGCGATCGTGCTGCTCAAATTCAGTTTGGAGAGTAGTTAATCCCAGTTGCCTTGCTAATCGTGGAATTTGGCTCGATTTGAGAAATCTTGCCTCCATCTGTGCGACTTCTCCAGTTGGATAGTAGTTGATTACCAACACTCCCGCACCTTGAGACTCAGCCATTTCTCGGTAATATTTGCCCAAGCTAGGTAGATCGGCACTAATTAACTGCTTTAACTGTTGGGATTCGTCCATCAAAAAATTGACTCAACACTAGAAATTTTCTTCTACCATTCAGAATAACTGTCGAGTTCGCACTTTCACTTTCGTCTTGGAAAAAAGTTAATGGAACGAGCCATGCAATCCCTGCATTGAGGGAATATAGGTAGATTTCGAGAGTCAAAACAAGGATAACTGCTGTTGCTGTTGGAGATATTGGGGTTTAATCTTACGAAAAGAAATAACCCAACGCTCGGCAGTGGCAGGAGAAACCGAGTGCAGAAGTTTGGAATTGAAGCCGATAACTTCTCCATCGGCGATCGAGTATTGCTCGTCTCATAAAGTGAAAAGGATAGAACAGCCGATATTAACCTGCACAACCCAAGCCTCGCTTGCCACGTCCGTCCGAGGATCGAATTGGTGCTGCAATTAGCTCTTGCGGCTCCACGTTGTCTAACGCAGCAAGTTGAATTCCGACATATTCGCCGCCGATCGCCTCAGCAGATCCGCGTGCAAACGATCGCACTCCGCAATACTGACAAAACAAATGGTGCATATTCTTTCTAGCGAATTGGTAGTCGCTCAGGGCGTTTTCTCCTGTAAGTAGCCGAAACGCATCAGGTTTGACGATCGCGTTCCAGTTCCTTGTTTTGGTGCAGATAGAGCAATTGCATTTGTTTGTTCCAGCACCTAGATCGATGTCAGCCTCAAACCTTACTACACCGTAGTAGCAACTTCCTGTATATGTTTTCTTCATCTTTCAGATTCTTACACCGATCGCTTGGATTCTGAGGGTGTCGCGTCTGCAATCTTGTTTTGGATCGTTCGCAACAACGATCGCACAATTGGCTAAATCTGCATAATTGGGCGATCGCTGCTCTATTGTCCGATCTTCTCCAGATTAGCCCCAAATCCTGGGTAGTGCGGCAGCTCTTTGGCGGTTTCCTCCGGCGACAGAAACCGAATACCGTTTGCTTCACCCAGACGGGTAGCATGAGTAGGATCGTCCATCAGATATGTGACTGCTTCAGTGGGAAGATTCATGCTAGTTGCAGGTTCAGCCATTTGGGTGAAGTAGCGATCCAACCCAACTGCGCGATCGCCCACTGCTTGAACCAGGATTAATATTCGGATGTGCGGGGAACGGATATAAAAAGCGTGCGGCTTACCTTGCGGTATGAAGACCACTTCCCCTGGATGCGCCAGCATGACCTTATCTTCGCAGTAGACCTCCATTACGCCCTCAAGTACGTAAAATGTCTCATGTTCCCATTCATGAAGATGAGGGGATGGTTCATTGCCTGGTTTCGCCTGAGCCTCCATCAGGGCGAAGCGACCTCCGGTATCCTCACCTCTAGCCAGAAAGGACATAACGTTTCCCATGTAAAACATGGTCGAGTCGAGCGCAGTGGTGCGCTTATATGCCGTTAAAGATGCCGATTGAACTGGTTCCATGATTCTGTTTAATTATTGGTTTTGTGGCAAAAACTGCTTCCGTAAGCGCCTATGAGACGAATTCGATCTGAAAGCGTCCGCTCACCTCAAGCAAAACTCGTCGTCGTTGTGGACGACGCTTGAGTTGTACATGGCTCTATTTCCAGTGCTGTCTGCATTGGATTTTTCCGATCGGATATAGATCGAGTGTATTCAGTTCCAATGCTTGATTGCTTTCAGATTCTTACAATGTTTTATTAGATTCTTACGATTAGCGCACCTGCTTGGGTGTCATGCCTGTGAATCGCTTAAAGTGTTGCGTCAAATGGCTTTGACTGGAAAAGCCCACTTGTAAAGCAATGTCCGCGATCGCTAAATCCGTTCTCGACAACATCAATTTTGCCCGTTCCACGCGCTGTTGAATGACATATTGATGCGGCGCAATATCCATAGCGCGTTGGTAGTCCTAAAGAGGACAGGATGAGTTGGCTGGCAAAGAAGCATTGTAGTGATGGATAAAAAGCCAAATTGCACCAATGTGATTGTCTAACTTTTTAGAAAATGACAGTGTTTTTCTGACCAATCGCGAGATTCGTTGTCGAAGGGTACAGTTGAACCGCTCAATGTAACTCGTTTTGCCAGTTTCTTTACCGACTGCATGATGTCGTTTGCTGGGTAAGACCAGCTCATAGGCTGACCAGAAATCACTATAGATTACAGCACATTGGCGATAGACAGGAGGCATCGACTGCCACAAGGCTTGAGCTGATGCGGCACTGCGATTCCCGATATGAACGCCCACAATCTCACGGGTTTGTGCATCCAGAGCCAGCCACACCCACTGCTTGTTCCCTTGGTGGTCTACAAACGACCATAGCTCATCCATCTGTACCCTCAGACGGCTTTTGGGCTTTGGGCGCACCTGCACCTCCCGTTCAAGAAGCTTGTATTTCTGATTGACGTATTGTTGCAGCCACAGTTCGGAAATCTGCAAAGCACGAGCAATGCCTGCTAGCGGCAATTTCTCCAGCAATAATCGGTCAATGATGCCTTTGGTTTCCTCGCTAATTATTCGCCACTGCGGGTTTTCAACAAACTGTCGCCCACAGTCGCGACATTTGTAATTCTGTTTCCCATGCCGAGTTCGACCATTTTTGACCACATCTTCAGACTGACAGCTTGGGCAAGCAGGAAGAGCAACAGACATCGCACAACATTCAAGATTCAATCACATCTGATTCTATTTTCTCATCCTTTCCTCTTTAGCACTACCAGCGCGTTTAAATAGACTCGCGAAGTAAGTCGGGCTGATATTCACAACACCTGCAATTTCAGCCAGAGACAAATCTCGGTCAAGGTGATTTTGAATATAATCGATCGCTTGTCGCAACTGAGTGCGAGTTAAATTGTCTTGCTTTAGTGTAATGGTTTGTGTAATTGCAGAATAATGTCGCAGCAGATGAATGACTAAGGCTTGAGTTAAAGATTCAACATAAAGCCGTCCCAAGATGCTGTTTGACTTCAACTCAGCCAAAAGCAGCATGGCAATCTGCTGAAGCTGCAAATCGGGCTTAGAAAAACAGTTCACCAGGTTGATGCGATCGCCATTAAGATCCGATGTTTCAGCAACTTGCGTGACTAACTCCGGCTTCAAGTGAATGTGCAGCATTGACTTGTAGGTAACACTTTCCCCACAGTGCCAGTAGCTCGGTTGTCCTGCTGGGACAAAAATGCAGTCACCCTTTTGAACGATGGAGTCATGCAGGCGATCGTCACACTTCTGGGTCAAACGAACGGGTTGTCCTAGCGGTAAGTTGAGCCAGTGATTTGACAGGGCGGGAATCTCAACTTCAGTTGACGTTGGAAAGCTTTGAAATTGTTGCACCAAGATCCCATTCCAATCCATTTGCTGACTAGATAACACCAAAGATTTATTTAACCATTCTTCAGGTTTAACCGAGTGGATTAGGGCGCTTCTCATCAGCTTTGCATTCAAAATTCAACTCATTGGTTTGACTCAATACTCCTTCTAAATTAGCGTGTAAGACTTATTCAAATGGTGAATTACAGAGTTTTTTCACAACCAGCAAATGCGGCAGATAGCAATTCTTCAAACTTTCCGAATCAAAGTTCGCGCCATCGATAATCCACAGGCACCCAAGCGTAACCTTCATCTGCCACACGGAGATGCCCGACTCCTGGGAAGGGCAAATGCGCGCCTGCAACTAAGCTGCGGGATGCTTCCACTCTCGCAAACTGTTTTTTGCGTTGTGCAGCAGCGGCATTCTTATCGACATCATAAGCAACTGTAACTTCTGGCTTTGGCAATTGCACCGAGGCGAAGTGGACGATATCGCCCCAAAACTCGACGCTCTCGCCCTTGCTGATCGCCACATAGCTGCTATGTCCAGGAGTGTGTCCTGGTGTGGGATACGTGGTGATTCCTGGGAAAATAGTTGTCTCGCCAGAAAACGATCTCAGCTTTCCGGCATCGGCATAGGGTTTGACGGTTTTCACGGCTTCGTCAAAATATTTTTCATCGACGTGCGATCGCTTTGCATTGGCACGATCAAACCAGTAATCGACTTCGGATTTGCTGATGTAAATCGTGGCAGTGGGAAACACTAGCCGATCTGCATCGACCAAACCGCCGCTATGATCGCTATGGATATGGGTCAGGAGGATGGCATCGATTTCGCTAGGAGTATACCCTGCTGTCTTTAGCGATGCCTGAAGCTTACCGCCTAACTTCGGACCAAAGAAGCTTCCTGCTCCCGTATCCACGAGCACCTGTCTATCTCCGGTATCGATTAAGAAAGCATTAATGGATGCCTCGACAGGATTTGTGAGAAAGCTTTGCTGGAGAAGGCGATCGGTTTGGGCTGGGTTCATATTGCTCAAAACTGTATGCAGATCTTGGGGTAATGTGCCGTCGCTTAGCGCCGTAATTGTGAAATCGCCTAGCTTGAATGGATAGACACCTGGTACTTGAGTTTTCGCACTTTTGTCTAGTGCGCTCCCAGGAAAAATACAAGAGGTAGCGATCGCTAGCACTGTAGCTGCAACAGCCAATATCAATCTGGAAAGCATATGAGAAACCTTGAGAGCAGTAGTTGAAGCTGAATAAAGGCTGAATTAAATGCCTCTAACTTCATTTACTCGAAGTGTACAAAGTTCCAATGCTTGACTTCTTTCAGATTCTTACCACGCTTTATCAGATTCTTATGGTGAAGGGCAAACCTGCTTTGGTTTCATGCCACCGAATCACTTAAACTGTTGTGTTAAATCGCAGTCCTCGGATCGGATTCGACGGCTGACAATGCCACCCGCGAAGCAGCGATCGCAAAAGTGGCGGGAGCGGCATAGTATTACAGTTGTATTTAAGGAGAGGAAAGACTTGCTCGTTTTTGGAAATGCCAGTAACGTGCAGTAGCTTGATGGGCGCGTCGCCAATAGGACCAGTGCAAAACGTGTTCAAGACACCAGAACGTGGGAAACAAGAGTCTAGATACCCATCGCTTCATCTCCCAAATACTCAGTCGGACAATAAACCTCGTGCCGCTTTGAACGCAGCCAGACTGCCAATGGTTGCGGTCGTTAAAGGGGGGGTGCGGGAGTGAATGGCAGGCTCAGTTTGGTGTCGTAAGACGGTGAGAAATGTTTGAGCCGCCAGGACGAGGGTGATATGTCGATACCAACCGTGCCAGGAACGAACTTCATATTCTCCTAGACCTAGAGAGTCTTTAGCAAATTTGAAGCACTCCTCAATTCGCCACCTTTGCCCAACGATTTGAGCCATCGTTTCTAGAGTAGTATCGCTCTTGGCGAATACCTGGTAGTAGCTGATGAAGTGAGGGTCATCGGGGTGTTCTGGAGAGCGACGAAATAGCAGCCAGCGCTGGAATCCTCCAGAGCGGTCGCAGTTAACGGCAACACTTGCCCAGTCATAGTATCTTTCTCCCTTGCTCCCAGTTCCACAACTCAGGCGCTGCCACTGCTGGCTATCTTTGTCTGGAACTACGTCGGAGGCTCGATAGCGTTGCCAACCAATAACTACAGGCTGCTTCTTGTTCACCGTAAGTACATAGGGCTGTTTGGCAGTCTTCTCCAGCCACCACCAGAACGAACCGTCGTTCCCATACACCTCATCAGCGACAAACCAGGCAGGACGAATGCCTTGAGCAAGCGCTGATTCCAGCATCTGTTGTGCTAGTTGAGGTTTAGTCGCAAATTCGATCTCTTCTGGAATTGCCCCCTTCTGACGTTTGTTTTGTTCTTCTGTCCACGAGCGCGGTAGATACAGGCGGCGATCTATTAACGTATGCCCTTGAGCGCTGATGTAGGACATAAATACACCGACTTGGCAATTCTCCAAATGTCCTGTGGTGCCATAGTACTGCACTTGTACCCCTACTGATTGCTCTCCTTGCTTGAGAAAGCCTGTTTCATCAATTGCCAAAATATCTGTTTCACTCTTCAAATGCTCCACTGCATACTGCCTAATTTCCGCACATACTGCATCCGCATTCCACTGCGCCCGCCCTAGTAGATGCTGGAAGCGATAGGGATTGACATACCCTACCTGTTCTGCCATTTGCCAACCATTTTTCCGCTCAACCGGACTCAGTAGTGCTTGGATATAATCAAATACTGCCAAACGTGCTTCCGAGCGGGCAAAGTGCTTTCCCAGTTTTTGTTGAAATGTCTTGAGTGTGGCACTCCATTGGGACAGTGCTTCTAACGCAACACCTCTTAGGAATAGGTTGGATGTATCTAGCATTGCTAAACCGTATTTACTTATCAATCTAGTTTAGCTTATCTACAACTGTAATACATAGGATGAATGGAGCAAATAGGCACGATCGTTTAAATCTTGCCATCTACACGGGAGCAATATTAGTTGCGCGTGTAAGAACGTTCAAACTTAGTTTTGACTTTCCAAAGTACTGCTACCAAAACTACTGCTGCAAGACTCGCTGAGACTGCCACAATCTTACTTTCAAACTTGTCTGTGACTATCGCTAATGCTGCCAGCGCGATCGCTACCCCAATAAAGATTTGTTTGAGCTGGTTTGTTACTTGATAGGCTCGATTACAGGAACTACAAATTTGCGTATGTCGTGAGAATCGGTCTAACAGCATCGGCTGGGAAGTGCGATCGCCATTACTGGTATTTTTTGAGGTAGCATAGCCTTGATAATACGGCATCGACGACCCGAATTTATCTAGCCACTTGCGGTACTTCATTACCAACGTGTCGGATGTTTTGAGCGGCAAGTATAGTTCTTTCAGACTTTCTCCCAACCGCTCGATTTCTGCCTGCTGTCCCACAATCAGGGGCAAATCCTGCTCTAATATTTTATTAGTATTCCAGTGGTCAAGCCAGCGAGGTCTGAGGTAGACTCCTAAATTCAGAAAATTACGATAACCTCTGGCTAGAAGACGACATCGCCCCTTGCCTAAAGGAATTGAATACAAAGCCAATCCAAAAGACCAACCTCGCTTTTCAATATTAGCGGTGTTCAGCACTAGGTTTGGCGCGACGAAATCAATCTGCTTCCATGTCTCGTTGGGTTTCTTCATTCCCCGCCACCTGCCGCGAATTCCTTGAGCCGAGAACTCAAGAACATCTATATCTAGCGGTTGAGCATTTTTTCGATTACCACCACCCCTAGTGCCATGATGGCTGATATAGACATGAGACGGATCTATGACATTCTCCACCAAGTATGTTTGGTCATAAGGGAGATCCAACATAAAATCTGGGTAGTCCTACACAAGTAAGGATAAGTTGTAGTGATGGACGAAATACCAAATAGCTCCAATGTGGTTATCTAATTTTTTTGAGAAGGACAAGGTATCTCTAACTAAACGTGAAACTCTTTGACGTAGAGTGCAGTTGAACCGTTCAATTAAATTGGTTCTACCACTTTCTTTACCAACAGCTTGATGCCTAAACTCAGGAATTACCTGCTCATATGCTGACCAAAAATCTGTGTAACATATAGCGCACTGTCGATATACCCCAGGTAGTGACTGCCATAATCCATCTGCACCCGAACGTGAGCGAGCACCTACAAAGACTCCAACGATTTCTCGCGTCTTTACATCTAGAGCTAACCAAATCCATTGTTTGTTACCTTTGTTGCCCACAAACGACCACATTTCATCGCATTGGATAGTTAAACGCCTTTTTTTTTAGGCCAAACATCTACTTGTTTGGGAATCGCATCGTATTTAGCATTGACATATGTTTGTAACCAAGTTTCAGATACCCCAGTCACCCTGACAATTCCTGCCAACGGTAATTTTTCTAACAACAACTTGTCAATCAATTCCCTCGTATCCTGCCCAATCACTTTTTTAGTTGGATTCAAAACAAATTGTCTGCTACAGGCTTTGCATTTAAAGTTCTGCCGACCGTTATGGATTCTGCCATTTTTCACAACTTGAGTTGATTGACATCGCGGACAAGTTAAAGCAGGTGCTGACATGGCTGTGAGTAAGAAGACCTCTCTTCTATACTGACATCCTTACTTGTGTAGGACTACCTACAGATTTTTGGCAAGCTTATAAGATAGTTATTCCCCCTAAATGTCATCGAGCAGTTGGCAAAGAAACAGGTCTAACTAATCGTATTGAAAGGTTGAATAATACCTTCAGACAGCGCGTTTCTCGGTTGGTAAGAGAAAGCCTATCATTTTCCAAAAAGCTGAACAACCACATTGGAGCGATTTGGTACTTCATTCATGGCTACAACGCAGAGCTAGACTGAATTTGAGTCTCACCACTACTTTCATATCACTACCCACTCATCAAACCCGTAGATGGATTTCCGCTAGAGAGTCGCTTGCATCCTGAGATGGAGGACGATGACGAAGCAATGACTAGCGCAGATAGAGAATATTTCGAGAAGCATCCCCATGTCGATTACTACTACAGAAAACCTTTCTTGAACGAGGTCGGGTACATGTCAGGGATGCATCCTGAAAAGAAAGCACCTTATAAAATCAAGGTCATGAAGACAGATGTTCCAGGTGTTAGAATTCGCACGGGGATTTGGAGGTAAGCCCGACTGGTACGCTGTAGTCAAGCTGGACGAGGATGGCAGGTTAGTCAAGTAAGATGCTCGTTATTCCGCCCACGTTTCCAATTTTTCACTACCTTCATGCATTCCTTTGTTGCTTTTAAATGTTCCTGATTTTCCTTAATGTGTTCCTGCGAAGCTTTGACAAACTCCTCTGTTGAGTTCTCATTTTGCTGCCGAGCAGCTTGGGCGTGTTTTAGTGAAGCATCAGCGTGTTTTTGAGCCGCCTGAGCGTATTTTTCGATTAACTCTCCGCGTGTACTCTGTGGCTCTCCAAGATTTTGTAAGTGCTTTCCAGTCTCCTTCGTAGACTTAGCATGTTTCTGTGAGGCTATGGCGTGTTCCTCAGCAGCCTTTACACTCTCTTGTGACACCTCATGCATATCCCACCTACAGACAACTCATTTTTTGTCTAGTGTAATTGTGGTGTTAGTTTTTGTTCATCCGACAATCGGCTGAATATTCAACCAGCACCTAAAAAAATTCCCACCAACTAGCGTCGTGGTGGAAACGGCTGGTAGGAAACATGAAAGACCTATTGCCAGCTTATTTTCATTGCCGTCACCGTAAATTTCATTGACCGATAGGCTGAATTAATTGTCACAAGCAGTTGTTAATTAGAACACATACTGATTTTTACTGTATGCACTCTATTGCTTAATTTTTCTTGGAGAGATAGTAACGGATAACGTTTTCCAACTCATCAATGCTGTAAGGCTTGGTAACGCATTCTAGACAACCTGACTCTAGAAACTGTTGTTGATTGTCTGCTCTAGCCATAGCAGTCACAGCAACGATGGGAATATCCTTTGTTTGAGGATTTTGTTGAAGACTTTTGATAACTTCTACACCACTGATGTCAGGTAACATCATATCCAGCAGAATCATGTCTGGGTGGTATTGTTGTGCAAGATTGATTGCTGTTTCACCATCCTCAGCAGTGATGAAAGAACATTCAACGAATTGAAGTAGTTCGGTCAGCAGCTCTAAATTATCTTCATCATCATCAACTGCTAAGACTAGAAACTGTTTTAAGTTGTACTGTAGTTGCGTAACTTTCTTCCTATTAGAAATTTCCAGTAAGCAGAAGCTTTACTTACTATCAAGATAACTAAAACTATCTATCTAAAGCAATACGTCATCAGACAGACTTCAGTTGTTGGACTGTTACTAGATTTTGTGTAGTCTTAAGCACATAGAGCAGCCCCTGTCACTAGCTCTGAAGCGTCTCCACGCCTGTACGTGATTCACTGGCTATAGCTTTTCTACTCTTGGGTCAAATTCGCTTGGGAAAATATACAGCTTTGTCTCTAGTGCTTTCAGCCTATGGCACATCTGGATAGCGTGACTCAGCGTGTCATATGTCACTAAAATCCATCTGCTACCAGTGTGAAAGTAGAGTAGAACAGGATGCTTCTCAGTCTGCTCATTTAAGAGTGGTATTTGCCATCGTGATTCCTCACTCACATTTGATCCACGTTGTTAATTGTCTTCCTATTCATCTCTCAAGACTACGAGTACATCCAACCACCCAAGGGATGAAAAGTCAATCAGTGACTCATGGTTAATTTGAAATTTGATGCAACAATTCCTTTTGTTGTTGAACCATCTCAGATATCTCACGAGAGTCTCTGATGATAGCTTTTATAGTGTAGAAGAAGGCTATGATGGCTTCTTCATTGACACTACCATACATAGCCCTTATCGCCGCTGCAACAAGCTGCTCGGGAGATTTTCCGGTTTCTTTTGCCGCATTAGCTAGCAACTCTAGGTCTTCCGGTTCTAGCTCCAAGACTAAAGTTTCTATGTGCATTGGCTATTAAGAGTTTTATTTTGTCATGGTTTAGTATGAGAAGCAGTTGCTACAAAGTAGAGTTAATCCTTTGCGATCTACTGAGTGTTGGAAGTCGAATGTTGAGCGTTTGGGACAGTGAATCTAAAAACATCACATCATCACTGACAATCAGAACGCTAACTTCAGCAGTTGGGTGAGAGTTAGAATTTACGCCTAGAGGGGGCGGTGCGTCTGTCACTGGTCTACTCCTGCTTCCAAGGCTCTAGAGCAATTGTTGCCATCGGGTGCAAGAATTGCTTTAGCGGCTTTCACTTCAATTAAAAGCAAAAGTGCGTGACAATACATCTTCTGCCAGAGTGTTGACGTGTTCTTGGATTTACGCTGCTCCATCTCTATTTGATTAAATGGAGATAGAGAATCTTGGCGTAGTTGTGAATATTAATGGCTACGCCTTTTATTTCCAACTCTTCTAATAACAGAACCCCTAAAATTCTTCCTATTGATGATAGGAAATTAATATGACTTAAGCACTATGCCGCTCGATTCTATCCCTGTAGCTACTCCAATTGTGAGAAGACAAGCTCCTATGAGTTGAGGCATTCTGTTGGGAAGGCTATTCACTAGCTTCTGTTTCTGTTTAGGTAAAAAAGTCAATTAAGTTAGGAAAGAAGTATTATGGGGTACTACGACTTTAACGACCACTTCTGGTCACCACAAGAGGTTTGTGCGAAATTGCCAAGACAACAGCCAGCTCGAAAGTTGGCTGGAT
Source organism: Chroococcidiopsis sp. SAG 2025 (assembly GCF_032860985.1). Lineage (GTDB taxonomy): Bacteria > Cyanobacteriota > Cyanobacteriia > Cyanobacteriales > Chroococcidiopsidaceae > Chroococcidiopsis. The sequence goes on along the minus strand of NZ_JAOCNC010000003.1, from coordinate 163,032 downwards.
TTTGGCAGTTAATAGAAATCTTCAACTTTCAGAAAGTGTTTGTCAATAAAAATCACAAAGCCTGAATTCGGCGCGATACAAGTCTTCAACATAAGGGATAGTCTTACCTGTATCTACTCAACAGTTTCTCATCATCGCTGACTACTCACGATCCTCGACGAGAAAGTGAGTAGTCATGTCAACAGCTCTACAAAGCACAATGCTAAGATTGCTGAAATAAATAACAGCCTTGGCGAGAGCGACTTGTTCGACCAATAGAATTTAGAATCCGGCGAAGTTGTAACCAAAGCCAACTACAGCCGCCACCTGAGTATCTTCAAGGAAGTCAACATTTAGATTAACTGTTCCGGTGAATCGCTGACCTAAAGGAAAATCAACGCCAGCAGTTGCTAGAGCGCTGACTTCACCGTCAGTGTTGAGCGTGATACCCCCGCCTATATATGGAGAAAGGGAAGCAAATCCGGTGAAGTTCGCTCCTGGTGGAATGGGCAAGAACTCGTAAGTCAGAGGAATTCTAAAGTAGACTTCATCGTCTTCAATTGTTGCCGCCGGACGTGCAGATAAGTCATTTGTCAACCCAATTTTACTGACAATAGCAAAAGCATTATTCGTACCGAAGCTACCACCAGCCCCAAGATAGCTCAGACCACCAATCGTAGCTCGACCTGGTGTCACATCCTCAACTCTCGATTGAGCTACCAAAGCATCTGATTGTGCATTTGGCATGGCTAAGCTTTGCTGGGAGGACTCCCCTTGTGTCAAAGTCGCAGATGAAGTTGAAGCTGTTCCAGGCTGTGGTAACGATTGGGCACGATTTAGAGTAGGTTTAGCTGACGTTTGGGGATGACTTGTTTCGACAGTTTGTGCTTGAGCCGAAAACCCACTTCCCACTACAGCAAGTATGCTAAAACCCAACACTACAAAAAGCCGCTGGGAAAAAGTTATATTCATTGCCACTCCTCACTACTAGCAATTTTGTCTGTTCAATAATTCGCAGTTGTTTCAAGTCAAAATTTGCCAACATTTCACGTTTAGCTGAACCAATAAATCTTTGACTCACCAATCTAATAAATAGCTAAAACTTCATGAAAAAGATTCTAACAATGGGACACTTTTAACACTGTACTTAAAGGGAAGCATAATAAATTATTGTGCTTTGTACTACATCGAAACACGTCGTTCACAAGCGACTGATTTATTGAGAATAATCTGGCTCATTTTCCTAGTTTTTCGTCGCTCATTCTCATTAACCCTCTCATATCACTCTAGGTAAGAAAAAATCTTCCTAAAATTTCAGAACGCTCGCTGTGTATAACTTTCACGCTCTTATTCCTAACACTTTCCTTCGTTTGTAGCAGCTTTACCACACTCTTTATCTGAAGCAGGTTCCAGAATTTACTACCACTAAAGTGATTAAAGAGGGTTAAGCTTGAGATTTTCAACGGCAGATTACAAAACATAATAATTTATTACGCTTCCACGGGGTATCCGCTTGACGATCCCACGTAAGGACAACGAACGGCGACGAGGGAAGTTTGACAAGTCTCTCTACCGCCAACGCAATCGAGTTGAGCGATGTTTCAATCGCTTCAAGCAGTACCGCCGCATTGCTACTCGTTATGAGAAAAAAGCTGAGAACTACCTTGCCATGCCGAGTCTAGCCTCTATCATGATGTGGCTATAGTTTTAAAACACGCCCTAGTTTCTGTGGTTTAGAAGCAGTTCAGTCCTTAGCTTCCACAGACGAATGGCTCTTTCTTCGTCAAGTCTTTCTTTCTCTAGTTGTACGTACTGACTAAACATCAGTGCGTCTAACTGTGTAGGTTTCTTGTTTTTAGTTTGTTGTTCACTTGCTCCTAGTACTTGAGGAAGGTTGACACATACTAACTCACAGCTAGTTTGTGTAGGTTGCGAAAAAGGTGCAGTAAAGGTACAGTAGGTGCGGCTCGCAGTGCTTGACCATAGTTTTAAATTAGCCTCGTCCTCGTCAACAGCAGTCACATCTACGAGTGCTACGTAGTTGTAGGTGTCACCAGGTTTGTAGCGTCTTGAAGGTAGTACTTCATCTACGTTGACACTTAACAAAAAGTCTTCGTCTAGCAGCTTCAAGTCTGGCTGAGTTAACACAGCTTGAGAAGTGACTTTAAACTGGTAGGTTTTAACTAGTGGTATGTCAAGTACAGCAGCAACAACAACTTCTACTTTGTCAGACTCTAAGTAGCCTTTGAATGTGTCTAGTTCTAGCATGTAGATGTTGCTGTAGTAAACGTGAGAGCTAAACAAACGCAGTGCCTCGTCTTGTGTTGCAGCATCTACGTAGCCTTCTCTAGCTTGTGTGTAGGTAGTACCCACCTTGTACTTTTCTGGTTTTACTCTGTAGTGGTTTAAGTAGTTTTCCTTTTCATTTAACAAAGCTGCGTCTTGCTCTGTTAGCGTTTTAGTTGCAAGTGTTTTAACTAAGTACACAGGCATGGTTTTAGTTTTGTAGTCTGTAGTTTGCGGTTCCACTCAGCGCGTTAGTCGTTTAGTTTAAGTCGTCTTTCCACTCCTGAAGGCGTGCTAGTACCACAAGAATGAAAGAAGCCAGAAGTCAGGAGTCAGGAGTCAGAAGTAACCCCATGTTTGAAAACAGGGGTTTCAACAAAGATTCAGAATTCTGTTCTTCGAGCGCATTTAAATTTGGGGGCTTGTGACCCCAGCCGTCAGGAGCAGTCGCACAGCATTCATTCTGACTTCTGGCTCCTGATTCCTGACTCCTTCTCGGTCATGCTTTCAAAAGCACTAACCACTAAGTTGTGTTCGTCGTACCCATAGTTTTCTACTAACTGGAGCGTCCTAACTTTTTCTAGGAGCGTGTCGTAGAAGCCTTTAGTTAGTAGGACTGGAAGCACTACTAGTTCTTGCTCTTTGTACTTGTTTCGGTAGCTACCGTACTTCACAACAACCTACTCCCTCGTGTCAGAGCGAGAGCATTACTTGCTGCAACCAAGAACGTAGAAAGTAGATGCTTGCACTGTGTTGACTAACTCTGTAGTGGTGTTAAACACGAGAGAGCAAAGCCAACAAAAACAAACACAAAGTAAGTAGCTAAAAGACTGGAGGAGTTTGTGTCATTCGCACTACTAGCAGAGTAGACAGCAGTTGTGTTTTCAAAACGGAGGTGTTGAGTCGCACCCTGCACTACTTCAAGTAGCTCTGGGTTAAAGTCTTGCCTTGTAATGGTTTCAGCTTCCTCTAGTCTCGCTCGTTTGGTGTGTTGGTTGTACCAACCATCCCTGAGATGTTAGGAAGTCATGCGTTTGTACTACTGCTTGAGGTGCTGCAAGTTCTTCGTTAACCACCTCCTCTAGCTCGTGGAGTGTAAACGTTTCACTTGCTAGTTCTACTGTAGGTTCACACTCTACGTAGGTTTTAGTACCGTGTACCAGTTGCTTGACTGTCTGCTGTCTCGTCACAACATGCGACTGTGGTTGCAACACTAAGTCACAAGCCGCACCCTCGTGCTTCTCTAACCACTGTGTTATTAACTCGGCAATCAAAGAGACTACATATACTTAGGCAGCAAAACAGGGCGAACGCACGCAAATTTATACTAAGCACCTAAGTGGTATTCTGGAATAAATACTTTCACTAAAACGAAAGCTGGACTCAATTCAAGCGAGGTGGTTCAAACCCTTGATCTGCTTGAATAACGTTATTAAACTTTGCCTAAATTGGCTCAAACTAGGCAGGCGTTAATTCATAACTAATAAATTCTGTCTAGCTAAAAGCTGAAAAGCTTTTTGGATAAGAGTTTCAAGCGAAATGGCGGAATTTTTCACGAATCGTTGCAATACCCCGGTATGACCCCTATTTCCGTTTTGGTTCAGCTCTTGACTCAATGCCAACTTGCTGTTAAAAGAAATTTGGTAAAGTGGACATTATTGTTAATAGCTTATGCAGTCATTAACCCTGTAATAGTTAAAAGAAGTCTTACTATAGTACGTTTATACTAGAATAGGGGAAACAATATTAATATAAAACATTTAATATCATGTAATCACGCCACATCTGCCATGCCAAAACGCCTCCTTATAGTCGAGTCCCCTGGTAAAGTCAAAAAACTCAGTCAAATTCTGGGTGTAGATTGGATTGTCCGCGCCAGTTGCGGTCACATCCGAGAGTTGAGCAACGAGGGTGATGATTCACTAGGATTCAGTATTGATGGCGGTCGTGTGAAGTGTAATTATATCCCCCGCGACCAACGAGCTAAAGAAACCATCCAAAAACTCAAAGCAGCAGTTAAGCAGGTGGATGAAGTTGTCTTGGCGACAGACCCAGACCGTGAGGGAGAAACGATCGCTTGGCATCTCAAGGAAGTTTTGGGATTGAAAGAACCAAAGCGAGTAGTCTACACGGAGATTACAGCATCGGCGGTGCGCTGGGCAATTGCCAACTCCAGAAAACTCGATTTTAATTTGGTGGGTGCGGGGCTGTGCCGAGACTGTCTAGATAAGTTGGTGGGGTATAAAGGCAGTCCCTTGGTGTGGGCATTGAACAACGGAGCTAAAAGTGTTGGTAGAGTTCAAAGTGCAACCCTACATTTGATTTGCCAACGAGAAAGAGAAATTCAGACGTTTATCCCCCAGGACTACTGGAACGTCTTTATTGATTACACGGAAGGATTTCGGGCTTTCTATAAAGGTACATCAGACTCTCGCCCCTCAGCGCAGCAGGAAGAAACCGAGACAAATGATGATGCCAACCCAAATGTTACAAAATCACCCGAATCTCAGCGTGTTTTATCTGAAGCTGAGGCGACACGGTTAGTTGAACAAGCACGGCAGCATCCTCATAAAATTAGCCAAATCGAGGGGAAAACCGTCAATCGCCAACCACCGCCACCATTCACCACTTCCACGCTTCAGCAAGCGGCTGGTTCTAAACTGAGGTTTTCGCCAGATAAAACCATGCAGGTGGCTCAAAAACTTTATGAAGCTGGGTTGATTACATATATGCGAACGGATTCGGTGATGTTGAGTCCTGAATTTTGTGCGCTCGCGCGTCAGTGGTTAGAGCAAAACGACCCCTCAAATGTACCCCAGCAAGTAGCAAAACACCGTAGCAGCAAATCGGCTCAAGAAGCACATGAGGCTATCCGTCCTACAGATATATTCCGCCCTTCAGCACAGTTAAAGCCAGAAATTTCGCCTGATGAATTTAACTTATACGTCATGATTTGGAAACGGACCATTGCATCTCAGTGCAAAGCGGCAAAACTGAGCAAAACTCAGATAATTACGCAATCAGGAAACTTGTTTTGGCAAGCCAGGGGGCAGGTGATTGAGTTCTACGGGTATGCTCGTTACTGGAATAATCTCAGCAAAGATTCAGAGTTACCTTCTTTACAACAGGGACAGGCACTCACCTTGGCGAATGCAGCCCATGAGAAAAAGCAAACCCAGCCGCCGCCACGTTACAGCGAACCTAAACTCGTACAGCTGATGGAACGCAATGGCATAGGTCGCCCCAGCACTTATGCTCCCACTGTTGCTACTCTCAAAAAACGGGCTTACGTAGAGTTGACAAAAGACCATCTACGACCCACAGCTTTGGGTTTGGAGGTGGATGAGTTTTTGCACAAAGCGTTACCAGATTTACTGGAAGCTGAGTTTACAGCCAAGATGGAAGATGCCTTGGATGCCATAGCAGAAGGTAAGCAAGGTTGGCAGCAATATCTCAGTGGTTGGAATCAGGACTACTTCATACCTGCACTTTCTCAGGCAAAAACCTTAGTTGCGGGTGCATCAAATGGTACAGCTTCTGCATCACGACAGTTTGAAACTTCTAGAACTCATTGCCCACAGTGCAATGGTTTGATGTCCAAAATACCCAGTACAAAGCTCAAGAAAAAGTATTTTCTCAAGTGTACAAGTGGTTGCGAGAATGTGGTGCTGTTCTGGAGCGATCGTTCTAGGACCTGGGAAGCCCCTCGCGCTCAAGAAAATCAGCAAAAATCTCCAGCTAAGATAACTTCGTATCCTTGTCCTGTGTGTCAGAAGCCTTTGGAGGAGTATAACTATATCAAAGATGGACAGCAGAAAACGATGCTCCGGTGTTCGGAGCCTCAGTCTCGTCAGGATAAAAAACACAAGGATGTGGCTTATTTTAGTACAGCAAAAGGGTGGTGGAGTCCGAAGTTTGGCGAGTTGAACTGCCCTGTTTCCTGACTCTTATCACTTTTGGAAGTCATCTAGGCTTACGCTTCTTAAGAGACACTGGCGATTTCTTGGAAGCTTGCGGTGGAAGCATTGTTCACAGTACAAAGGACGTCAGCTTTCTTCTCATACCGCGTAACAATCCGACGAAATTGCTTTAACTTCAATCCTCAACTTCTTCCCCCACTGCACGGTAGTAGGCAGCGATCGCCGCCGCTTGTTCGCCACGCAGGGTATAGCGTCGAAAAGCTTTCTCGCTCTGATGTCCGGTCAATTTCCTCGCGTGGGTGGGATCGACACCCATTAACAACAACTCAGTGCTATAGGTGTGACGGAACGAGTGTGGGTGTAGCTGGGAAATTTCTGCCAATTCGCCGATCTTTTCTATAGCAAAGTAGATGCCGTGATAGCTCAATCGTTCACATGAACGAGTCGCGTGATGAGACAAAATCAAGGGGCGATCGCTCGTGATTTCCTCTCCTTGTTCAGAGCGCCACAACAAATACTCCTTGAGTGCGTCGCGACTCCCTTTTCGCAACGGTACTAATCGCGGCTCGTTTGTCTTCGTGTCTGCGACAAAAATCAGCCTACCATCGAAAGCACCGACATCAAGGCTGACAATTTCTCCCGCCCGCAAGCCGTGACTCAAAATGTGGAGTAAAGCTAGATCCCGTTGTTGCGTCTCGCCCAGATACTCGGTTGCTGCCCAAATTCGCTCTACTTCCTCGGCTGTCAAACTCTGGGCAGGAGGTAGAGGGATCTTCTCTAGCTTCACACTGGCAGTCGGATTGACAGCGAGGATGTCGGGATACGCCTGCACCAGCCAGCCAAAGAAGCTTTTGAGCGTGGCGATCGCGCTATTGATACTGCTTTTAGATAGCGATTTACCCGATTGAGATTGCACTTCCTCCACTAAATAAGCTTTGTACTGGGCGATATGGCGCAGTTTGATCTCACCCCACAGCAGATCGGTCCAGGCAATAAAGCGCCTCAATTCTCGCTCGTAAACCTTGCGCGAGTTAGGAGCTAAGTTGTTACTGTTGATAAACTCTCTAACTTTAGTCACGCGGAGATCGGTTAGTGCCGTGCCAATTTTGGCAGGTCTACCCCGTCTGGGTTGAGATGGGGGCGCAGCATCCAAGCTACCAGAATTAAGCGAAATTACTTTGATGGGCGGTAGGCGATCGCTATTGTCCATTACAGTCATACCTAAACGAGATCGGGATCTTCACCTAATTCCCGCAGCTTTTGTGCCAGTCGCTCCGCCCGTTGGCGCTCTGTTTCTGCTCGTTGACGCTCTGACGCGGCTTGTTGTTGTTCCTGCGCGGCTATTTCCTCTGGCAGCAGGACTAAATTGAAGGCGCGATCGTAGAAGCGCAGCCAATCACAAGTTCCTGTGGGTGGCTCTCGGCAGATACTACCTTGCCAAGCCCCCAGCCACAATTCTAAAGTTTCGCACCACAACCAACCGCGCTCGTTCGGGATCAGGGGCTGGTAGCCGCGCCCTAATTCCAAGTGCCATCCCGTCAGCGAGTTGGCAGCAAAAGGATCGTATATGAAGTAATCTGGAGTGCGGAACACCCGCTCGTACAAATCTTTTTTTACCCCACGATCCACATTTGCCGTACTGGGTGACAGCAACTCGACAATGACATCGGGATAGCAACCGTCTTCTTCCCATACCACCCAGCCCTGGCGATCGCGGTTGCCATCCACACCCAAAGCGACAAAAAAATCTGGACCGCGAAAGTCGCGATTCATTGCTTGATTACGGCTGTAGTAGACGAACATATTGCCACCAGCAAAAAAGTCCGATCGCCCAGCCAACGCCGATAGCGCCGAATCGATTAATACGTTCATGGCAATCCGATGGCGGTTAGTCTCCAATGGCTCTCCATCATCAAAAACGAGATCGCTAGGGGGTTCTGGCGCTGTCCACTCTTGTACGTACTTTTCCTGTCCGAGCGCGGTTTCATTGGACATGGCTGAGTAGCGGCAATCTGCCTCATCGTTGGTCAACTTATGGTTTCAATTCAGTATATCACCTCCTATATATAAAATAAGTCACAATTATCTTTTGTCCGACTATACTACGACTAAATTCGGAATAGTACAAATGTTCTATTAATGTGGCTGGCGAAGTTGTACGATACAGAAAAGTTTCATCGGCTTTGCGTTGATGCCTTTGCCGATCCTGTAATGAACCAAAACCCTTGAGTGATATTTTTGGTTAAACGTGCATTCGGCACTGACTCAAAAGATTCGCAGCTGTTTTATTGCCATACTGCAAGCGTTAAAATCTGGGAACGGGGAAATTTCTAGCGCGATCGTCAATGCGAATCGCAACTGCACTACTATGAATGCTATCCAAACAACAAGACTTTTTACCATTGACGAATATCGCCAGATGGCAGAATGCGGCATTCTCAAACCTGAAGAACGCACTGAGTTAATCGAAGGGCAAATAATTTTAATGGCAGCACAAAAACCACCGCATGCAGCAATTAGTGACAACATTGAGAAATATTTCAGAGTGCTGTTTGAAGGGGTGGCAGCAGTAAGGAGCCAAAAGCCAATTGTTTTAAGCGATCGCTCCGAGCCAGAACCAGATATTGCATTAGTTCGGATTAATGAGCGTAACTACTACGACCGTCACCCTAGTGTTGAGGATTTGTTTTTGCTAGTTGAAGTGTCAGACGCAACGCTATCGTTCGACACTAACCAAAAACTTGCTGCCTATGCACGTAGTGGGGTGAGCGATTACTGGGTAGCAGATGTGAACGCTGGTTGCGTTCGGATTTTCCGCCATCCGCAGAACTCCGAATACTTGCAGCAGTTTTTCGTTCATCCAGGTAATCAAATTACAGCTTTGGCTTTTCCAGAAAAGACAATTGAAATCGGTCAGTTTTTCCCGAACCGATCCGAAACTTAATTGCAAGGTAGCTTCCAGGAACCAGGAAACCTTGTCGTCCGCTTGCTTGGCGACATCGCTGCAACCACGCGCACCGTTGAGGAAATATTGATGTCTCGCCCCAGTCAAGAAAAATGCCGACTTTGCTCGAAGCTGAGCGTCACCGAAGCTAAGCTCAAACACGGACTCGTTGGCGATCGCTGTTGGGACGACGAGCGCTGCCACAATCGCCGCTCCTACTACCGCCATCGTGGTGTACGCAACTACAATCGCCAACAACACCGCCGCCAATCGATCGCGCCAGAATTTTCGCAGCCAACGCATACAGCAATTTTGTCAATTCCCGCTCCCGCACTTGGAGCAGCAATTGCTCACTTCTACCGAGAAACAAAAGACTCGCCCCTACATGCAATTGGAGCCGAACTGTGGATGGGAAACCATCGAGTGGCAAAAATCGAACCAGTACATTGTTTGGGACTGGCAGAAGCACAAGTGAGAATGTTACTGATGAGAATATTAGAGGGATTTTCTAGTCATAGTAAAGTCAAAATCGAGCGCTTCCGTTCTACGGTAGAGCTACATCCAACCAACTGCCCGATTCGCCCTTGTCCAATGCATCCCAATAGTTAGTATGGAAGCCAAGCAGCTAGAGCTAGAACTATGGCAGACATTAGATCGTGCTACTTTTGCTCCCCAAACCGCAGATGTGCGATCGCTACTATTATCTTTAGATCGGGTAATGGAGCATTGCGAGCTGGCACAACAACTGGCAATCGGAGCTGAGGGATTAGCGCGAATCGCAGCAGTTTACGCGACACGGGCAGAGTCACTGATTTGGGAATGGGAAAGCCAGTACAATCCGACCGAACCAGTTGTCGATGTCGATGAATGTGCCGCTCTATTCGTGCAGTCGCTACACTTGGATTTGTCGGATTTACTCGAACCACCCCAAGCAGTACAGTATCCCCAAAATCGACAGCCCCCAACGGCGATCGCTACCAATAATTCTCTTGTCGGACAAGTAGATAAGTCAGCCCTCTTGGCAATGGTGGAACAACTGGAAGCAGAAGATCGTTCAACCCTATCTGATGCAGAGCAAAAAGATTTCATAGTTGCGCTTGCCCATACTGAAGATTTTTCGATGTGGAAGCGTGCGATCGCCGATTGTTTTGCCAACACGTCCCAGAAGTGCTTGCCTTTGATTGAAATAGTACAGCAGGTACAGTACCCAGCTACACTGGAGCAAGATCAAGGAAATCTACTGGTGAAAACTTGGTTAGCTGTTCTGTTGGGAGACTTTGAGTTAGAACAACGCCAAGATTTTTACAGTCAATCTGGAGTTTGGGTTTCTTTACGTGCGCTCGCTGTCTCGCAGTCAGATTAGACGTAAATGTTTAAGGATTGAGAATGTCGAATATAGGCAAAGTTCGGTCAGGACTGCTTCTTACTCTTTATCGGCTTCACCAGCACAGGTCTGGGCTTCTTCTTTCTGTGATGGGGAGCTTCAATTGCCCGCGCTGCTAGAGGACGGCAGCTTTCACCATATAGCGGTGTAGATCCATATGTCTCGCGTTGGGTGGGTTGACTGCACTGCTGACAGATGAATTTATATAGCCGCGTGTGGATCGTGCGTTCGTGAGCGCGAACAGTGTACTCTTTGACAGAAACCTTTTTCGATGGCATGGAGACAGTAAATCAATGACAGAGCATCACTATACTATTCCAAAAATGTCTGCCCTAAAACGTAACTTTTAAGGAAAATAATGTTATTTTCATGCCATCTAGCGAGACTTCCAGGGAAAATAATGTTATTTTCATGCCATCTGGACGAGCAAAATCTTAACAACAAGGAATTTCATGTTTGTGCACCTTAACTTTAATTATTCAGTAGTTGATTGCTAGAAGATTGTACTTTGTATGCCAACTCAAGAATTCAAGGAAGCAAAAAATGGTAATGACACTCGAACGAGCTAGTAGAGGTTGGCGGAAATACGCCTACCGTTAAGCAGCCAGTGCCTTACCTTTATATGTCCACTGGAATGGTTTTGCCATCGTATGGATGAAATAGGTAATGAATTCAAGGATACGCGCTTTCAAATCAGCTTGAGTGGTAAAACTGGCTCGCCTGAGTAGCTTCCGTACTAAGATACTGAACCAGATTTCAATCTGATTTAACCAGGAACAATGCTTGGGAGTGAAGTGAAACACAATTCGGTGGGTCGGATCACTCAAAAAGCAGCGCGAGTGTGCATGGATTTGAGAATGCCCTGCTTGCCTTTAATCCCCAGGTCATCAGTGATTTGTTCAACTTGAGCGACAAACCGTACTAACGATTCTGATTGATGGATGTTTAAGCAGTCCATCACTAGGTGCCATTTGGAAGCATCGGCAGCCGTTGCCAGGGTTTGTTGGATATGGGTGAGATAGTCTGCCTCGGTGCGAGTCTCTCCAACGGTTGGATGAATCACTTGTCCACTGGCAACATCGAAACTAGCAATCAAGGTTTGGGTGCCGTGGCGAATGTACTCAAACTCCTGTCGTTCTCGCTTGCCTGGTCGCATCGGCAGGTTTTGGCTTTCCGCTCCAGCGCTTGAATTCCGGTCATTTCGTCAATACTAATGGTTCGTTCTCCTGCCTTGGCTCGTTCTGAGGCACTCAAGTAGGTATCGCAGATGACGGTGACTTTGTCGTCGAACGCAGGGTCGGGGGGATTCAACCAGTAACCGGACTGATGTGGTTTGAGCGTCGCTTCCTCTAATAATCGTCCCACATGCCGAGGCGAGATCCGCTCTACAATTCCCTGTTTGACCAGTTCATCTGCCAGTTCTCTCGGTGTCCAATGACTGATGGGTCGCCCGTAGGTTTCTGGCTTGTCACAGGCTAAAGCAAACAATTGCAGCATTTGTTCCAGGCTAAATGTTGCAGGGGTTCCCGGACGTTCCGCATCCTGCAACCGTTCCTCTACAGGCAAATCTTTCTCGCTTAAGGTTAACCATCGTTCTCGCCATAACCTTGCCATGTCCCGACTGATATTCAGCCTGCTGGCAATCTCCCTGTGATTGTATCCCTCGTCTGCCAGCAGAATGATTTCGGCTCTCATGGCGATTTGTTGGGGGTGCGATGTCGAGCTACTAATTGTTTGAGTTGTTGACGTGCGGTTTCATCTAACGTCAGAGGTTTAGGGGCTGATTTCGGCAAGGCGCTTGACTTATTCAGGAGAACCTATCAAGCATAGCCGAATTTACGCCAAGCTCTACTAGCTGCCAAGAGCATCCTAGCCCCTCTGAAATTCGACCCAACCGACATCAAATCGTTGCATTTGTCAGTCAAAAAGGAGGTGTTGGAAAAACTACAACAGCAACTCACGCCAGAGAATGGTTTTCTACTTTCGGTTCAGCATGTTTAGTCGATGCTGACGCTCAGCGTAGTAGCTCTAGATGGATTGCTAGCATGAGCGCTGCCAAGAAGATTTCAATTCCCATGACCGTAATTGGAGACGCTCATACATTACTTAAGGAGTTGCCAAAGCTGAGAGAGCAATTTGACTATACAATTGTCGATGCTCCAGGCAGCTTAGAAGATGTTTCACGAGCAATTCTCAGTCGCTGCGATGTCGTTGTCGTCCCCTACCTCTCCGGTCATCTCGATATAGACAGCAACAAAAAAACGCTAGAAATGATCGAGATCGCTCAAGATATCCGTGGTGGAATGCCAAAAGCAGCGATTTTTATCAATCGTGCTGAGGAGGGAACAATTTTGCTCAACGAGACTAAACAAGCAGTAGATCGCGACCTCAGCAACACGAGGATCGTTCGCTTGAAAACGATCGTTCACAAACGCCAGTGCATTATTGACGTTCCAGGTCAGCGCACGAACATTTTCGACACGGCAGCAGAGATCGAGTCTCGGCGTAGACTTCAGCCTTCGCCGAAAAAAAAGCAAGGAAAGACCAAGCTGCCTGCGGAAGTTTTAGCTAGAAACGAGTATGATGCTCTATTTAAAGAGATTGCGAGGATAATGAATGCCTAAACCAAGAATACCTCTTTCTGCCAAACCAGATACACCTGACACGGAAATTTATCTGAAAAATTTTGTGCTTAATGGCAGTCATGATTTCAAAAATCTTCAAGGACAACCCGCTTGGGCAGAATCTTCTCAAACTCTCATAGAGTTAGAGCAAATTGTACTGCCAGAATTTCAGCTACGGCTTTACTACGATCGCGCTACAGTTGACAAAATTAAGACAACTGCTCGCTCTTTTGGAATTCGAGAACCACTGCTACTGCGTCCCCATCCAACAGAAGCGGAAAAATTTGAGCTAGTAGCAGGTTCTCAACGCCGATTAGCGGCTCAGGAGTTAGGTCTTGCTTCCGTTCCCTGTAAAATCGATCGAATTGACGATATTACGGCACTAAAAATTGCACTGATCGAAAACGACGCTCGCTCGAATATTAATCCTTACGAAGAAACTAGAGCCACGATGCGATTGCTGGAACTGTGTTTGGGAATTTCTCAACCAGAGGTAGTTCGTATCCTCAGAGCCATGTTCAACGCTACTGTCAGGCAAAGCGATGGAGCTGCAATTCCCCAAACAACACAAGATGCGATCGCGCTGGTATTCCAGGAAAGAGGATTAGATTGGAAGTCTTTCATCTCTAACCGCCTTCCCCTACTGAAACTGCCTGAAGATATCAAAAGTGCTTTGGAAAAAGGCTTGCTGGAATATACTAAGGCAGTTCTTCTCGGCAAGGTTGAAGACAAACGCTTGCGTCAAGAGCTATTGCAGCAAGTGCTGACGGAAAACCTTTCTGGCAATCAAATTCAACAATTAATCGCTCGCTCGAAGCCACCAGAAGAGCGAAACGAATACAGGATTCTGCGCGCTCGCGCTCAGTCAGTCGTGAAAAAAGTTACTAGTCCCAAACTACTCAAAAATCCTGAAACTCTGGCTCGAGTTGAAAATTTACTGGCTCAGTTAGAAGCAATTGTCGCGCCAGGGAAGAATTAATTTTTGAAAAGAAAAAAGCTTCGCTCCTCACCCAAACGGAGTGCAAGTTGGCTTGCTCCATCACTATGTATTCGAGGAACGCGGTCGCGCTTCAAGTTGCCGTGCTACTATAAGCGGCAATCGTGTTGTTTAAGATTTGCGCTCCATCAATAGATCGTCATGGCATCTACAGAAGCAATTGCTGCTGCATTTAGAATCGACCCCCAAATCCTTCAGAAATGGTTGGAGGGAAATCAACCTGTCTTGGCGAAATACGCTTTTACTCATCAACAGATTTTCTCGCAATTTGAGTACGTTGGGGGTGAGTGGCATCCCAAGTCAGGGCGGGAGCCGAGTGTTGCTGCGCTCGACGAACCAAGCCAAACTCAAAATGCAATTGAGTCCGAACGGGAACACTACCCAAACTCTAGTGAGGGAGATCTAGAACCGCATTCAACGGCAATATTCCAAGCGGTCGGGATCGTCACGGGAGCGGTGCATTTGGATTTGGAAACTCATAAAAACACCGTGACTATCGGTAGCTCGACCTACCCACTTTTTACATATCCCAAAACGGAAAGCTTTTGAAGCGCTCAAGGCGGGAGATTGCTGCTACTGGCAATTCTAGCCAACGATTGATTGTTTACCCTAGAGCAATTCATTTCCCTAATAAAGAGCGAGCGCACGGAATTGCCTTTCAACTCGTCGGCTTCGACAAAGGGCAGCAGACAAAACAGGAAGTCTCAAGAGAACTGCTGGATTTTGAGTTTAAGCTAGCGGGACTGTGGCAGTTCATTCCCGTCTGTCGTATCCCCTGTATCTCTATTTTTCGCAATTTTTCCCGCGAGCGACTGGATTACATCAAACAAGCTGAACCTGCTCGAAAGGTGAAGTTCCTCAAAGCCAGCCATCTGCCGCTATTGTGGAAAGATGCACCATACAAGCCATTTAGGTTCAATCCAAAAGCAGAAAGAGATCAAGGACATCCGATATTTGTCTCGCTCAAAGCTAAATTCTTACCCGAGCGCAATGTCTTTGGTTTTGTAGAGCAGTTAGCTTCCGTGCAAGAAACTGCGCCAAAATTTCTCAAAGCTTCTAAAAAAGACAAAGCCTCGTTACGATAACAGTAACGACATAGGAGCGCGACCGCGCTTTCGTCTTCCCAAAATTTCTAAAGCCAATTTAAGAAATCTTGAAAGTCTTTATTTATTATTTATTTTAACTTTAAATCTTGGCTTCTGCAAACGAGATTGCTTCTAGAACTAGCCCTTTCAAGGTGTTGTGTTTTGTACAGATTTGCTGTTCGGTTGAAAGATAAAGAAATCTCAAAATGAAATAAAAGAATGCTACTAGGTCAAGTATTTGAGCGCTTTATTCAAGAAAGCCCAGTTTCTGTAATGGTGCGTGGACTTCTGGAGAAAGCCCTTTGTCCTATGCGGAGTGGTATTACGTCTGCGCTTAATCTTCTCCCTCATTCTATCTACAACTGTAGTGTATCACTACCATAAGCAAGCCCAAGCTCCTTAAACTCTATCTACAACTGTAGTAGTTAAATACCTACTCGATGGACAAAATTGTGGCAAAGTGGTTGTCAGATTTTAGCTATTATTTTTATAGGTTGCAATAATTTATTACGCTTCCAGTAGCGAGGAGCCAAAATTAAACTTATAGATAAAAGCTACAGATAAAAAATCAGATGACACAAGAAATGAACCGTACCTTAAAAATTGCTCAACAAGCGTTTGAGTATTTTCAACACGGACTCGCAACAGGAGAATGGCAGCAGTTTCTCGATATGCTAACAGACGATTTTAGTTTCTGGTTTCCGATGGGAGAATATCACGGCTTAAATATAGGAAAGGAACGGGCGATCGCTTTTGTTGAATATTTTTCCCAGACGTTTGAGCAAGGACTTACCCTCACTCTCGATCGCGTTACAAGTAACGAAACAACGGTGGTATTTGAATTTCGCGATGAAGGACTGATGCGAGGAGAACCTTATAAAAATCGAGTAGCAGTTTCCTTTGACGTACGAGGTGACAAAATTTGTAGCTACCGAGAATACTTTGGTAGTGATGGGAAATCAAACTAAAGGAATACACGACAAGCGCGCTCTCTAGGGGCAGAAGTGTCAAGAGCTGCTGAGCCTACAAATCGGGCTGGCAGAGGCAGTTCGCGCGGATCGACTCCGGCTTCTAACATCTAAAACAATAAATTTTCCAAATCTCGCACTGATAATTGGCGCGAGGCAAAATCAAAAGTTTTTGAGCCGGGGAGAATAGCCTTCGCACAGTCAGCACCTACGTTTTTTGAACGATGTTTTTATAGAACCCATTTGACATCTTTTCTCGTGATACTTGACTTTGAGGCAAGCCGTCATTCACGAGCCTACGATACAGGCTGCTCATTAGAGTCAGTTTTTGCTAGAGTAAGGAGAAAACTATCTAGCTGCAAGGCTTTTGTCTTTAGGATTAGATCCCAAATGGGTTCTATAGAACCCATTTGGGATCTATTTAACCACTTGCCAGTCTTTTAAGCATCAAGCGGACAAAGCAAAGATTAATCTTAATCGTGGCATGCTCAAGAGTTCTTTCAAAGTTTTTGACCAAACTCTTACACCTCTCTATCCACGAGTTGGTTCTTTCTATCACCCATCTGGTCTGGACGGGGACAAAACCTGTTTTTC
Organism: Chroococcidiopsis sp. SAG 2025; assembly: GCF_032860985.1. Taxonomy (GTDB): domain Bacteria; phylum Cyanobacteriota; class Cyanobacteriia; order Cyanobacteriales; family Chroococcidiopsidaceae; genus Chroococcidiopsis. Next base: position 146,251 of record NZ_JAOCNC010000003.1, on the reverse strand, counting down.
CTTGCTGTTTCTTTTGCTCTGAGGACGGTTTAGGTGATAACTTAAACCTAATCTTATTCATGATTTGTGGATAAACTGTTTTTAATTGTTCCTCCAATTTTTTAGGGTGATATCCGTTGTCAATCAAGATGGTGATTTTGGGAATGTTGACAGGTTTAACTTTGAAGTAATCGATGTTGAGGAGCAACATTTCAATTAATCCCTGATCGTCAGATACGCTAGCTTTGGTACAGTGACTAAAAAAAGGAAACCCTAAAGTATCTACAGCTAAATGTCTTTTAATTCCGTTTGTAGCCTTGTAAAAACAAAATCCTTTGGATTCTAAACTGGCATTACAAGTATTTTTCACCGCTTGTGAGTCGATGATAATTAAGGTTGTCCATTTGGCTTTTTTTTTACTTGTTGGCGAACTTGTCCATGTAATATATCTCGGATATTCTCGATTACTCCTTCTGTTCGCCACTGTTTATAGTGCCAAAATACTGTTGAATATGGGGGTAAGTCTTTAGGTAAGTCACACCAATTACAACCATTTTTTAGTTGATACAACACCCCATCTAAAATTTCCCTTTTGCTCCATCTTGGGGGTTTAGTTCTTTTCTTCTGGGGTAATAGTGGTTCAATAATCTCCCACTCTTTATCTGTCAAACTGCTTGAATAAGGCATTTTCTTCTGATTATACCCTTTCACCAACATCCCAAATGGGTTCTATATTATCTTTTCAGAAAGCTTCCAAGGCGACTGGCAAGCTGCCGAAATGCTGATGCCAAAGACACTTTCAATTTCAAGAGCGCCGCCGAGGTTTCACACGTGCCATAGCGCTTCGTCAGCTTGGTTTTTGAAAGCCCCTGATAAGTTTTCATTGGCTAAGTGCAGGACTATTCTAAGCTTAGAGAATGAAATAGCCCTGGGAATAAACTCCGTTCAGTCATCGGAAAATACAGTTATTAACCCTGTTTTATCACTCTGGTAGTAATATAATAGGACGCAAACACCCAAACAAAGACACAGAGTATGGTAGAACCTCGTCCACCCGCAGCGACAGTAAAATTTGTGGACGAATACTGTCAATGGTATGAAAAGCTGTTTCTGCCTATTGAGGAAGCAGCTAATATCGGGCGGGACACCCGCCCGATATTAGCTGCTTAGCTTTGAAGCTTTTAAGTACCTGCATGTAGGGATGATATCGGAGATAAAAAGGAAAAGCTTGCTTGCAATAGCAAGAATTGCGGGGTTAGAGAACCATCAACCATTACATCATTTTTTAACCCATTCATCTTGGGAAACACAAGAGATAAGAAATCGAAGATTAGAGTTAATATTACAGGTGTTACAAGGAAGACCAATCATGTTGATTGTTGGAAATAGGAGACAAGAAAAAAGGAACATCAACAGATTATGTGAAACGCCGGTACATCGGAAATTTGGGAAAGGTTGAAAATGGAGTTGTAGCAGTCACCGCCTATGGTGTATTCTGCGGAATGACTTTTCCCCTACTGTTTGAAGTATACAAGCCGCGTGAGAAATTAAAGCCAGGAGATAAATATCTTACCAAGCCTCAAATCGGGGCAATGCTCATCAGAAAGCTACGGTTGATGGGGTTCAAATTCAATTTGGTACTGGCTGACAGCTTATATGGTGAGAGTAGAACAAATTTTGTATCTGTATTAGATGAACTGGGTTTAAATTATTTAGTAGCAATACGCTCGAATCATTCTGTAGACTTGCTCAAGGGTCAGTACACTCAATACTTAAAGTGGCATAAGTTTAAAAGGATATTCTCTGATTTAAACAGTGAGAATCGGTTTATTAGGGAAATAATACATGGCAAACGTGGCGAACATAGATATTGGCAAATTACCACTGACACAGAGAACTTACCAGGAAACTCCACCTGGTACGTAATGAGTAAATACCCAGATATTACACCAAGAGAAGTTGGCAATTTTTATGGGTTAAGAACTTGGGTTGAAATGAGCTTGCCGTAATACCCCTATAAGAGTCTAATCTGTGGTGCTGGCGTGACCTAGAAGGCTGTTTAGACATGGTTGTTTGCTCCAGAGACCTTAGTGGATCGGCAATTTAGTTGCAAGAATTGATGTCTATCATGCCCTCTACAACATCTATCTTGCTATCGTACTCCGTCAATAAATCTGCTCTCTTAGAATTTAATAATCTTGATTTTTGATAGTTTAACCAATGTTGTCGTGTTGCAGCTCCTATTGGTTGTTCACGGCGTTGTCTTAATCGTTCAATTTCTGCTGAATCTGCCCAAACGATCCATCGGCGAGACGGAGGTTCTTGCTGTCGGGCTTTGACCCAACCATGTCGTACCCAGCTATAGAGCGTAACTGTAGACATGTTAAGTAGGCGTGCCAAGTCGGACAACCACCACTCATCGGCTTGGAGGTTGTCACGCTCAGCCGTCGATTGATGCGGTGGTTTCAGTCCTAAGTGCCGCATCAAGTTCTGAATTTGTTCGGCTTTGAATGTTGCCCGTCGTTTCGGCGGGTAAAAGCCTGAGAGAGTTCATTTGCTGAGCAATCTCCTTCGGCTCTATGTCTTGAGCGGCTAACTCACGCAGTCGTTCACACAGTTGTGGGTAATTACTCAGTTGTGTAAGTTTTCCAACCGGACGACGAATCTGCGCGCATGTTGCAGTTCCACCGATCCATTCCAGAGTAACCTGAACCTGTTCGCTATCGCCTTGGGCATCAATGATGACTCGCGAGAGAATTTGACGTAACAAGTCTTTGCGTTGGTTGTTGGTCGTTGTGGTAGCGTGCCAAAGGACTGGAATATTGTGCGCCAGTTGACGAATTGTCTGGCGCTGTGCATCACTTAACAAACAAGGTTGCTGTTGACAAAATCGTTCATACTCTTCTCGCAGTTGCTGTTGAGCTTGCAATTTCGTCTCCCATTCGGAGGCTAATTGACGCGCCACCAGACGGTTCTCAGGCTCAACAAGTTGATAGTGGCGTTTGGCACGGTCGGCTTCATAGGCAGCCCGTTCTAAGCGTTGTTGCCACAAACGATTGAGTTCGATGCGTTCCTGTTCGAGCGCGGTCGCTGCCGCCAAGGAGAGTTCGAGTGCAGCAGGTTTTAACGCTTCCATCACCTGCTCGACAACAAATCGATCTAATGTTGGACCAGACATACTTTGGCATCGTTCACCGCCGTAATCCACAGCTTGGCGACAACACACGTATCGATGTCCCTGTTTGTGGTGATAGTTGACGCTCATGCGGCACCCACATTTGCCACACACTAATAGCCTCACCAGTAATGAAGAACCATACCGAGAAGCACCCAATTCTTCAGCACAGATGCGGTTCGACTTTAACTGTGCTAAGTTACGCTGATGCTGCTGCCATGAAATGTAGGCAGGAAATCGGTCGTGTAACAGCACGTGCCAATTGTTTGGGTCAACCACCACACGCTCACAATACAACCGCCCAGCTTGCTTTTGACGCGGGTCTACTTGCCGCCGACCATAAGCATAGGCACCAGCATACATCGGATTTTTCAGGATATTTTGCAACAGCGTCCGATTGGGACGATGCCATTCAAGATCCCCTTTGGTCAGTCCACTCTTGACACGCACCCCGATTTGAATCTGGTGGTCTACTAGATAGCGCAACACGGCATTGAGCGTCCCCAGCTCGTCAAACTTGCGGAAAATCAGTCGAATCACTTGCTGCACTTGCTCATCAGGGTCAAATGTCACTTCCCCAGAGGTGCGTCGGACATAACCTGTGGGAACGCCAAACTCAAGTTCTCCCCGTTCAGCTTTGCTCAGTTTGCCCTGCACTAGCCGCTGTTTGAGGACGTGCAGTTCTGCTTCACTCATAGTGCCCTTAAGTCCTAACAGCAATCGGTCATTGTAATGACTTGGATCGTAAATCCCGTCAAGATCCGCAATTAAGGTATCAAATAACGCGCAGATCTCAAGCAGTTGATGCCAATCTTTGCATGAGCGAGCCAATCGCGACATCTCAATGCCTAAAATTAAGCCCACGTGCCCCATACCGACTTCGGCTACTAAGCGTTGAAACCCAGCCCGTCCTTGAGCAGTTGCTCCCGACTTGCCCAGATCGTCGTCAATAATTAAGATCCGCTCTCGCTGCCATCCCCAAGCTTTAGCGCGTTCGACTAGTCCATATTGCAACCGCGTGGACTCTTGGTGGTCGAGCACCTGTTGCAGCGTTGATTGACGCACATACACCACAGCTAATCGGTCGAGATGTTGCGGCAGAATCTTTTGGCTATGCCTTTCCATTGACTCAGGCTTACGATTTGTCATGGCTGCCTTCCTGAGTTTGCAATTGACTGTTCAGCATTTGCGTGAGAATCTGCAACGAGCGCTGACGATTGGGAGGTGGCAGAGTCAGCCACAAGTGGGTAGTCAGTAGGTTGGGCGGGGGGGAGTGGGTTGTTGAGACATACAGCGCCTTCCTCAATGGAGGATATTTGAGCGGCTTGCACCTTAGCAGCCATCGCTGCCAAGTTGAGCAGCCCCTCAACACTAAGAATAACGAATTGCGATTGGGTTTGTGTTCTTATGGGGGTGTTGAAGCACGGGGATTGAATATGGCTTAAAGCAAAGTAAGAATGAGTTAGGTTGGGCTGATTATCGTTTTACTCGCTATGAGGATATTGAGCGATGGTGGGAGATTGTATGTAGTGCCTACCTCATGGTTAGTCTTCATTCAGAATCTCTGCGTCCTTCTCCTCCAGATCCTCAATCAGCATTCGCTTCTCACCCCTGGTGGGATAATGGTAAAGGTTGGAAGAATATTCTCAACAATCTACGTTTAGTTATTCAACCTTTGGTTTTATTTAACCTGATATATCCCTGGTTAACAGTTTTTCCCATTCCTCAGCTTTCTTTGGGTTTTTCTAAACTTCAATCCATTGTTTATAGGCTAACTTCTCCAATTTTCACCTTCCTGGCTCACCCTGAATTCTATTTTTCCTCTGCCTAAAGTGACACAACAGGGGTATTGTTAAATGATTATCTTCTACCGGTTCTACTCCTTCTTCTGCGGTCTTCCGCAACTATTATTCCTTGAGGATGGGGTGTTAAGCGCTGCACTACTACCTGTTGTGAGGGGTTTTTAGCATTTGTCAGATATTCACCAGTTGTGTTGACAACAGTAGCTGATGCTATCACTGGCGTGTTAGTGATAGCAAGCATTGTACCAGCAATAATTGTAGTCATTTTGCGTTTCATATTTACTCCATGTTTGTTGATATTAGACCGGATATTATTTTATCAGCTTTGAGTTGAAAGATTTCGCAGTTTTCTAGAAAGTGTCAGAACTGGGTACTCCAATGAGTAGTGTTGCAAAAAAACTGAGAAACACTATCTATAGCGTTGAAATATATATACTACAACACTACGTATAGCATTTGAGAAATTTTTTGCAACACTACCATAATTCGTGGCTCAGGTCCAGTGGTGATTTCGAGTCCTATTGGCAATTCCACAAAGTTCAAGAATTTCAGCGCAATCATGTTAGCAAGTTTCAGGAGCCTGAACGTTTATTGGTAGCCTAATTACGTTACGTAAAAAGAGCCGCACCCATCTGCACGTCCATAATTACCACATTCGGCTGTAAAGCCGCTACCTGCTCAATAGCAGTTTTACCATTATTAGCAGTTCCTACCACTTGTAAATCCGGCTCCAGCGTTAGCATAGCCTTCAGCCCTTGACAAATGAGATTATGCTCGTCTACAAGTAACAAATTAATCATATGAAACCTCTTGTAATTGAGTTTTATTGCAAGTAGAGTCTAGGGTTAATACATCAAAAGTGGTTGTGTTGTTACAAAAACTTTTGGAGGAAAAACGATCCTCTTCAAGAAGATTGGATTATGTAGCAGCTTCGGAATTTTGAACGCGTGTATCCGCCGTTGAGTCTGGATATCTCCTTAGAAAAGCAACTAAAGTTCTAAGTTTTTACCTTCTTGGTTATTGACACGATTGTGCTTGCTCCACTCAGAGCCTTCTGCAAAGCCCCTCCGGTAGTAAAGAAAGATACTAAGCAACCAATGTTGGAGCGGAGAATAGTACTTCAGGGAGCCGTTTCTCCAACCCATACAGTAGAACTTGTATAAGATCCCCATGCGTTGAATCTGCATTACACAACTCCAATTTCTACTATCTGCGATGCATTACACAACTCCAATTGCTGCTATCTGCTTCAATTTTTGTGACGTAATTCGACAGTTGGAGCTAGCACGGCAATTGTTATGCTACTAACGACGACAAGCCCCAAGGCTCCACGAAGGGTGAGTAACTCAGCAGCGTACCCGATCGCAGGTGGACCAAACAGCAATCCAAAGTAGCCCGTGGTTGTCACCGCTGCCAGAGCCACGCCAGGAGCTAACCCAGGAGTGCGTTCGGCTGCACTAAATACAAGTGGAACAATGGAGGACAAGCCAATACCGACGCAAGCAAAGCCAATAATCGCTACTTTGGGCTGAGAAACTATTAAAGATAGCGTTAGACCAATAGCTGCTAAAGTGCCACTAAAGCAAACCGTTTTGACCGAACCAAAGTGTAGAGCGCTCCGGTCTCCCGTGAAGCGACCACAAGCCATAGCTAGCGAGAACACTACACATCCGGTTGCTGCTAGTCCCGGTTCAGTCTCAAGCACTTGGCGGAGATAGATCGTACTCCAGTTAGCCATTGCCCCCTCTGCCAATATGCTACAAAAAGCTACTATTCCTAGACCAATAAGCGAACGTTCTGGGAGAGCGATCGCTGGTGCTTGGTTAGCAGTGACAACACCCGATGACAACAGCCGACGTGATGATAGATTTGCAACTATTCCCAGCAACAATGCAACACCGAGCAAGTGTGGAAACGTTGGCACTCCCACAGAGGTTACTATACCGCCTGTCGCTGCTCCGATCAGAGTACCAACGCTAGATATACCGTGAAATGAGGACATCAGCGGTCGTCCGTAACGCCGCTCGATCGCCAGCCCTTGAGCGTTCATAGCTAAGCTCATCACTCCACCGATCGCGCCGAACACTAGTAAGGCGATCGCTAGTAAAAGTAGATTAGAAGCCAATGCGGGTAGGGGCAGTGCTAAGCAGTATGCCAACGCTGCTTTCTTGGTAATTGAACGACTACCCACACGAGCTATCAGCCACCCTGTTATCGGCGTAGCCAGCGACAAACCAACCGCTATACTTGCCAGTACGACTCCCAGCGCGCTGTGACTCAATCCAAGTTGGGATTGGATGTCTGGAATGCGTGCCGCCCAGTTACCAGATACAGCACCATTAATGAAGAACATAGCTGCGATCGCAAACCGAGTTGTTGTTTGCCTTGTCTGCCGTCGTTGACGAGGTAATCCGCTAGTAAGAGTAGTAGACATTTAGGTGATTTGGGAAATCTTTTGCAGTTTCTGTACTCGTGTCGCAAAGTACTATTGTCTTCGTTAGGAAATTGAAGTTTTCTCTGAGTCAATAGCCGAATTGACGCTTCTGTGTAGCTCTTTGGGAGAAGTAAAATCAGATTATGCATTTGAGTCTGCGCAGGCAGACTTTATTTGTGTAGTTCCGCGAATTCTATTGGCCCTTAATTTAATCGAGAAGTATTGTGACCAGATGAACAAAAAACAAAACCAGCAAGCTTGTCTGGCTGAGAAACAAGTTGCTGGCTAGAGCCTATGATGAACTGATGGAGTTAGCTTGACTTAAGAAATGGAATCAAAAGCATACCAAACGCGATCTGAGCGATCGAGATGGATTGCATCGGTTGATATTCATCGCATTTTCCTCTACTTCTAGATGCCAATGCCGTCGCAAAGATGCTTATCACTGTCGCTCACATTAGGATTTGTCTGCAAGTAACCACGTAACCAGTTACAACTGCGGCTCATCAAATCATTTAGGTTATTTGGGTAAAAATTCCAAAGTTTGATGGTCTTGTCAACACTACCAGAAGCAATCGTCTTGCCATCCGGGCTAAAAGCTACGCTCGCGACATAATTTCTGTGCCCACTCAAGGTTTTGATTTCTTCACCTGTAGCTACATCCCAAAGTTTGATGGTGTTGTCAACACTACCAGAAGCAATCGTCTTGCCATCCGGGCTATAAGCTAGGCTTATGACCGAATCGCCATGCCCATTCAGGGTTTTGATTTGATTGCCTCTAGCTACATCCCAAAGTTTGATGGTGTTGTCACCACTACCAGAAGCAATCGTCTTGCCATCCGGGCTATAAGCTACGCTCGTGACCGAACCGCCCTGCCCACTCAAGGTTTTGATTTCTTCACCTGTAGCTACATCCCAAAGTTTGATGGTGTTGTCACCACTACCAAAAGCAATCATCTTGCCATCCGGGCTATAAGCTACGCTCGTGACCGAACCGCCCTGCCCACTCAAGGTTTTGATTTCTTCACCTGTAGCTACATCCCAAAGTTTGATGGTGTTGTCACCACTACCAAAAAAGCAATCATCTTGCCATCCGGGCTATAAGCTACGGTGGAACCGCCATGCCCATTCAGGGTTTTGATTTTTTCACCTCTAGCTACATCCCAAAGTTTGACGGTGTTGTCATCACTACCAGAAGCAATCGTCTTGCCATCCGGGCTATAAGCTACGCTCGTGACATAATTTCTGTGCCCACTCAAGGTTTTGATTTCTTCACCTCTAGCTACATCCCAAAGTTTGACGGTTGCGTCAAAACTACCAGAAGCAATCGTCTTGCCATCCGGACTATAAGCTAGGCTTATGACCGAATCGCTGTGCCCACTCAGGGTTGTGATTTGATTGCCTCTAGCTACATCCCAAAGTTTGACTGTGTCACCACTACCAGAAGCAATCGTCTTGCCATCCGGGCTATAAGCTAGGCTCGTGACCGAACCGCCCTGCCCATTCAGAGTTGTGATTTGATTGCCTCTAGCTACATCCCAAAGTTTGATAGTTGCGTCAAAACTACCAGAAGCAATCGTCTTGCCATCCGGACTATAAGCTAGGCTTATGACCGAATCGCTGCCCACTCAGGGTTGTGATTTGATTGCCTAGCTACATCCCAAAGTTTGACTGTGTCAACACTACCAGAAGTCTTGCCATCCGGTTTGACTGTGTCAACACTACCAGAAGCAATCGTCTGCCATCCGGGCTATAAGCTACGCTCGTGACCGAACCGCCCTGCCCATTCAGGGTTGTGATTTGATTGCCTCTAGCTACATCCCAAAGTTTGACTGTGTCAACACTACCAGAAGCAATCGTCTTGCCATCCGGGCTATAAGCTACGCTCGTGACCGAACCGCCCTGCCCATTCAGGGTTGTGATTTGATTGCCTCTAGCTACATCCCAAAGTTTGATGGTGTTGTCACGACTACCAGAAGCAATCGTCTTGCCATCCGGGCTATAAGCTAGGCTCGTGACCGAACCGCCATGCCCACTCAGGGTTGTGATTTGATTGCCTCTAGCTACATCCCAAAGTTTGATGGTGTTGTCAACACTACCAGAAGCAATCGTCTTGCCATCCGGGCTATAAGCTAGGCTCGTGACCGAACCGCCATGCCCACTCAGGGTTGTGATTTGATTGCCTCTAGCTACATCCCAAAGTTTGATGGTGTTGTCACGACTACCAGAAGCAATCGTCTTGCCATCCGGGCTATAAGCTACGCTCCTGACAGACCTGACAAAATTGCCTTGCCCTCCCAAGCGATTACGCTCTTGCACATTGTAAACTGCCCGCTGTAGTGCCGCACTCGCGGTCTGACGCACACTATTATCTAGGAAAAAGAGAGGATTTTGCGATCGCTTACCTGACTGTACAGCAGCAACCAACGCTTCAAGCTGTCTATTGGCAAGTAAGGAAGCTTCAGAAGTTTGAGATAGAGCATTAATAGAGTTCTTCTGGGCTTCATACCACTGAGAAAAGGCAAAGATAGCTACTACACTCACGACTACAGTAAATGCGATCGCATATCTAGTTAGCTTCTGAGCAGCTTTTCGTAATTTTATTTGCTGCTGCAACTTTTGCTGTCTTTGTAACTCCCATTCTCGCTCTTGGCGATCGCGTTCCGCTAGACAAGCTTCAATAAACTGCTGGACATCCAGCGACAGCTCGTCTGAGTACTTGATATAAAGCCCTTCTGCCTCTACCAGTCGCGTCCCCCACAGCAAATATTCATGCCGCCAACCATTTTGCTTCCACTCTCGGGCAGCTTGGACAATTGGTTCCTGTTGCTGCAACTGAGTGCGATTTTCCTCCAACCACCAGCGCAACGTTGGCCAATAGCGAATTAGGTTTTCATTTTCTATCGTCACTTCCTGTTTCATCCGTTCCAGCAGTAGATCTTCTGACTCCGGCTCTTGGGCAGCAGCGCCACGGCTTTGCCCAACAATCCTCTCCGGCTCCGAGTTAGTTACCACTAGCCTGGCTGATTCTAATTTTTGGAGCGTTGTTTCCACCAATGGTGGTGGATATTTTCGTACGACTAGCTCGGACTTTGGTATTCGTCGCCGAGTATGTTCTATTCCCTCCCCCACATTGATTAATTGCAGAAGAATCCATTTGGCACATTTTTGCTCTTCAGGCTTGAGATTGTCGTAGAATTTTTGTACCTTTCGCTCAAATGCTTTTTTGATGCCTCCGAGCTGATAATACGCTTTTAACGTCAAAACACCTTCTTTACTAGCACGTAACCACAACTGCTCTAGAATAAATTGCAGCTCGGATAGATCTGCTGCCGATTGTTCCATATCCTGACGAAGTACGTCAACCAGTTCTCGCTCTACCTCAAGTCCTACACTTCTGGCTGGCTCGACGATCGCTTCTTCACAGTCATCTGGTGTGAGGTAGGGTGGCACTAACACTTTTGGCTTTTGTAAAGCCTCATACAGGATAGGCACTTTTAAACACGAGTTGAGGAAATCCAAGCGCAAAGAGATGATTAATTTGAATCGGTCTGATGTTTGCTCTAATGCTCCCAAAACAATTTCTAAAAAGCGGCGGCGCTCTTTTTCCGCTGCCATAGTAAATAGTTCCTCGAACTGATCGACAATCAGTACGACCATTGGTTCGTTTCGGTTGCGTAACCAGCGGACAAATCCCTCTACCCCTGAGTGCAACCGTCCTTCTAGTACTTGCTCCTGGTATTTTCTTTCCTCCTGCGTGCCCCAATCCACCAATCGCTGAGACAAAGCCGAGATAGGGTTTGACCCTGGATTGAAGCTGCCAATCCACCACTCCTCGCTTCTCGGTAACTGCCTGCCCCTACGCAACTCTGGGATCAATTTGGCATGTAACACTGAAGACTTACCACTTCCAGACGCTCCAAGTACTGTTATCAAAGACTGATGGCTCAGAGTATTAATTAGCTGTTGTGTCAAATCTTTCCGTCCGTAGTAGAACGGGGCATCTTTTTCCCTAAATGGCCTAAACCCCATGAAAGGGCACACTCCAATCCAGTGTGTTGTTTCTATCCCTTGTGACCCAATGCGACTAGGTAAAACTTCAATGACACCTCGTACTCCCGCTAGCCAAGAGTGAAGTTTAATTCCCGTTCCCTTTAGCTCCCCCTGTAGTTGGCTAATCCACTTTGCTATCGCTAACCCATCGAACGGATTTTCTGCATGAAGCGTTTTAAGTAGTGCGGTGGCAAAATGCTCTGGCTCTTTTGCTGCTGCTGCAAGCAAACACTGACTTTGCTCAGGTCCGCCTTGAAGATCTTCTACCCACTCTACCAACGAAGTTGCCTTAGGGCAATCCAGCACAACTATCTGTTGAACCATTTGCGAACGGCGTAACTCTTGTCTCAACCAAGATCGGGTGAGCCTACCACCATCTCCTAAAACCAACCACTCTTCCCCCTCGTCGGTCTTTTCAATCCGTCCGCGCAGGTATAAGAAGACAGTTGCCGTTTTTGCAGGATCTTTTGAGATATTACGCGAGCCTGATGCAGATAGCAAGCACTCTCGGATCGCTTGGCGTAGGTTTTCTGCCGTCGCTTTTTCAGATCCCGACCAGTACACTACCTTAAAGCCACCAGGCTTGTTGAGTGCTTTGGCTAAATCCAAACCGCCTCGGCTACCGACAAGTCCCTCTAATACGAATGCCTGTCGCGGATGGTGAGGTGAAACTGAGTTGTTTGGTTTCACTCCCAAAATGATTGACCCCGCCCCGTCCATAATCCGCTGAGGGGTTTGCTGTTTATATTCTGACTCGATCTCGGTTTCCCCTCGACTTAGTTTCTGCTGATTAATTAGCCGCAACTGCAGATTAATGTTATCGATATATCGCTGTGTTCGTTTATAAACATATTCGTAAATTGAGTCTACCGAGATCGCGCCTGTTGTTAAGTCTGCTGCTTCACCCCGCAACCCCCGCATTAAGTAGTAAGTAAATAACCCGTGTCCCAGTTCGGAAAACTCCCACGACTTTTCTTCTCGATCGCAAGAGAGTATGGCATAAAATCCTTTACTTTGTGCCGCACGTTGCCGTACAACTTCCAATATTTGAGCCGCAGGGTTGAACTGGGGTCCTAATTGAGTTTCGCTCCTTGCTCCTGAAAGCTTCATACCACCGCTATGACAAGCATCCAGCCAAACCAGTTGCTGACGGGCAGAACTCTTTGCCAATAGGCGCAACACTTCCTGCAACTCTAGTCCCGTACCCAGCAAGTCAGATTTTTGGGTATCTGCCAGACACAACACTACCCGCTGACTCTCTGGTTCTAGCGCCCCGTGTCCTGAGAAATAAAGCAGAATCGTATCCTCTGGTTTAGCCTCATCTACAATTTTCTGCAAACTGGCTCGAACATTCTTTGCTAGGGGTGGTTCTTCGCTTTCATCGTGATGAACGATCGCCACCTTATGCATAGATATTTTTACTTCTGCCCAAGCCTCTGCCAAGCCTTGACAATCCGCCATAGAGTACTGCAAGGGGGGCAGCCCTGCATCCTCGTAATTGTTAACTCCTACTAGTAAAATCCAAAGTGTAGCTTTTTGCGGTTCTAAAGGACGAGTAGGAGAACTGAAATGACCACCAATAGGACACATAATCACACCTTAAAAGCAACATCGACACGTTTTTTACCACAGCTAATGCTCTTGGCAGCCGACCTATATTAGCCGCTAGTTGACAAAACTTTTAGACAAGTGACATTTTCCCCTACTAAATCAAAGATTATAGTGGGGGCTTCCCCAAATCACTTTGAGGATTTCCTGGTTACTCCCTTGCGGGATTTCGCTTCTGATCTAGACTGAGTTTCCTCGGCCCCCGACAGACCAACTGCACAGGCACTTTCGATTCCACTGTGTCCCAGCGTACTACTAATTAGGGCAATGCCCCGATTTCTGATCACTTGAGAGCTAGCTACATCTCTATCCGTTGTGTAACCACAACCAGAACAGTTATGTACTCTAATACTCAAATCTTTCCTAACTTCTGCACCACATTCAGGACATAGTTGGCTAGTCCCTCTAGCATCGACAACAGCAAAAAACTTACCTCGCTTCCAACAGACGTATTGAACAATAGTACGAAATTGTCCAAAAGCTCCGTCTAACATATGTTTGCCGAGCATACCTTTGGCGAGTCGTGCGTAGTCCAGATCTTCCATGAAAATCATGTCCCCAGCATCACACAGCTTATGGGCTTGCTTAAAGTGAAAGTCTTTGCGAGTGTTGTCGATTTCGTGGTGAAGTCGAGCTACTTTTATACGGGCTTTCTCGTAATTTTTTGACCGATTCTGTTTTCTACTCAATCGGCGTTGCAGTAATTTCAACTCGCTTTGCTTCTGTTTAAAAAACTTAGGTGGTCTTACGATTTCTCCTTCACTTGTTGCCAAATACTTGGATAATCCGATGTCTATCCCAATCGGATGACCTTGTGGCATTGTACTCGGAACGTTGACATCTAACTGCAAATTTATCGATACATACCATCTATCGGCTTTCCTGATAATCCTTACTTGCTTGACCACAAAACCATCAGGTATGGGACGATGCAAGTTAATTGAAATTGCGCCAATTTTCGGCAGTTTTACATGACTGGACGTTACGGGGTTTTCCTTGAACTGAGGAAACAGCAACGATTTAAACTGACCGTACTTCTTGAATCGAGGAAAGCCAAAACCACGTTCTTGAAAGTATTCCCAACCTCGGTGTAACTGCTTAATTGCTTGCTGCAAAACTTGAGAAGGAACTTCCCAAAGTCGGGGAAATTCTTTCTTCGCTTTTGGCAAGGAGTTAAGCTGGTTGACTTCAGTGGGAAATTTCAAATCGGCAGCTAGAATGTATTCTTTTTCAAGCGAGCATCTATCTACTAAACACTTGCGACTATCACACCAATCTTTAATCTCCCGTAGCGCGTAATTGTAGGCACTGCGGCAAATTTCCATCCACTCCACCAACATTTCTTGTTGGCTGATGTCTGGGTAAATTCGGAAGCGGTAGTTCAGTGTTAACATGAACTACCTTTACTGTATTTACTGGAAAAAGTAAAGCTAGTAAATGCTTGTCTCATGGGCTAGATGCCCATGAGACAAGCGCGAGGTGTCTGTGTATCCCTCGCCAAATCAAAGATTATGGCGGGTGTATTACTGCCCCTCGACGCTCCCCTTTTAGACAAATAAACTACTGGATTAAAACCACCAAATCTCTTGCGTGTAGTTTTCTGGAATCGGCTCTATCTCCCATACCAATCCTTCTCCAGGTTCAAGTTTCACCTCAACACAAAGCTGGTCTACAGCCGTTGCTGCCACAGCTTCATTATTTAAGAAGGTTTGCAGCTCCTCAGTTAGAAGTCTTAATTTCATTCCACCAGGAATTTTACCACCTTCAGTTGCATTGCGTAGCTCAAAGCGCCAAATTCGTTGTTCTATACTGCCAATAGGACTCACCTGCAACAAATATTGCTGTCCGGCAATCTCAAGCCGCCGAATTAAAACTGGTAGGGCTAGCGCTGGTGTTAAATTGGCTTCCCTAGCTCCACTCCAATTCGGTCGAACCGAAACCAACATCCAACCAAGCTCTCGAGCAAAATCTGAAATGCCAGTTTGAAGCCACTCCAAGACTGACCACTGTTCTGGAAGCCTCTGACGTTGTTCGTACAAGCGTTGTCGCCAACCGCCATGCTCAAGTAGTGCTGCCCACTGAGCAAATGGTACATCTAAACGCAATCTCGGAGAATAAACAGATGGATCGCCCAATGTTTGTACTAAGTTTTGAGCTTCTGCGCTTGACAAAGTGACTCCCTGTGGGACTTGTTTTTGCCAATTTACTCCCAGTGTAGCAAACAGTAAGGTGAAGTCTTCAGTTAATTGTTCCATCGGTAAAGAATAAGTGCGATCGCTCTGGTTATATTTGCCTTGGTTCTTCAGCTGAAGATGAGTGGTAAACCCACATAACCGCAGACTCGAATCATCATCTTCATCCAAATCTATCTGTACCAAAATGTAATAGTCAGCCGCCCAACTATTAATATCTACCCATTCCTGCGGGACGCGCAATTCTTCTATATCGATAGTTTCAGTCGGCACTAACACTATGCGAGTTTCACCTACTTTTATTGCTGTGCCATTGACTACTTCCAAAATACTAGGTAAGCTTTGCTCGCTCGGAAATACTTGTGCGCGTAACCCAGATTCTTCTGGCAGCCATTCTTGAACCCAATTCAGTAAGTGACTCAAGCAGACGCGGTTGAGATAAGCATTGTAACGCGCGATCGGATTCGAGTGGTGTCTAGAAAGCTGCCATGCTTCTTCTTGTTTAGCTATGTCTAACTGTAGCCAAGTATGCTCGGTGTCAATATTTGCGAAATCTAATAAACTCAGTAGCCAAATATGCTCAGTGCCAATATTTGCAAAATTCGATAAACTCAGCATTGTTTTCTCCTTCTTGAATAATCTTAGCTAGCTGGTATTGATTCTGTAGCTTATACCTCAGCCAAAGCACTCCTCTCTTCTATATCTATTTCACTCCTTCTCTAATTCATTCTCAGTTTCTGAATCCGATCTAACTAGAGATTGATAGTGTTTGCTCAACCATATATCCACGTAATCTTTCTTCCAAATATCTATCTCGAACAGCAATTTATTTTGTAATTCATCTCTTATCTTCGTCAACCTTCTCTCTACTTCATCGAGATAAATACCTAAATGAGAAGAAATTTTATTCTCATCCATTCGCTGTTTAAGTTGTAAAATTTCGCGTTCTTCGCTTGTTAACTTTCTGATAGCTGATACCGAAGCTGCTTGAATCAAATCTGGGTGTAGTGATGCGCGATAGCCTTTTTGTAGCAATTGTTCTACACACTGTTGCAACCATTGTTGAGGTTGAGAAATTCTTGCTAGAGCGTCCATTAACTGAATTTTTGCTTCTTTTAAATAACGAGAGATATTAGATTGATGAATTCCCAATCTATCCGCTATCTGTTGTTGCTTAAGTCCGTAACCATAATAGAGAAGAAGACTTTTCTGGTAATCCGGTCTCATCGTTTGCAGTTCCTCAGATAAAACTGAGTCAACTCTGTTACTGAGATTCTCTTGATTGTCAGTTATCTCTTCAATGTCTAATAATTGTTGCCATTGAACTTCTCTAGGATCGGCAGAATTATCTTCTGATATTAATTGAGCTTCAAGTCGCTCTGACTGCTGCCCATCAATTGAAAGCGGCAATGAGGTTCTATTACGAAAATTTACTAAAGCTTTAATGCAATCATTCATCCATTTTTTGATGTGGTTAGCAGTAACTTGAATTGAGTTAGCAGACACTTCGTAGGGTGCCATTGATAGTAATTTTTCTGCGTTATAGCATTGAGCAGTTTGTTCAAAATCCTCTCCATCGGGAGCTAGCCATTTTTGACCTCTTATTGCCGGATTTCTATTACCTTGATAAACTTGTTTAAAATATTGACGAGCAAAAATAAACTGCGAAATCTGTGGTTCTACAATTCCGAATGCTTCTAGTGCCTCTTTCAATTCTCGATCGCTCTTTTTACAAAGTAATCTCCATCGAGAAAATCGATTTTTTTCTTCTAAAGACTTAACGTGCTTTTTTATAGCATGACTTACATATGTTTCTAAGTTGCTGCCTTTTTCGGGGTCATAATTAAGTAAAATCTTCCTAAACTTCTCCGAATCGTGAACTAGCGATCGCGCAATCAATAGATAATCCTCGAAAAGATTAACTTTGTCGTCTTTACACAAATCTTTAACAGCCCAATAGCATCTTTCTTCACAGAGACTTGCTAAATGTTTACAAGCAAGTTCTGTTCTATTTCTTGGCTCCCAGTTGGCTATTGGTTGTAATTCATTAAGTGCTTTTTTTAGCAAAAAATCTACTATCTTTTCCCCATTATTCAACTGGTGACATAAGTTAGAAAACTCTTTATCATTTTTTGTATATAGCTCTAAATTACGTTGAAGAGAAGGTTGAGGCAGCCATTGAAACATTAACTGATTATTTTGAATGCATATATCAATATAGGTACAAAACTTCAAAATACCCTTTCGCTTTGGTGGTATAAAAAACTTTTTTAGTATAGGAAATTGATCTTCGCTAGAATCGCTAAAATTAAGCATCTTGATTTTTTCTCCCCTCTAGTTAACAAAGTGATTCTTCATCATCTGTAAACTCACTGCACAGCCATAACTCTGTGGTACTTTAGCTTGATTGCACTAATTAGGAGCATGAATGCCACAAAGATTAAAACTGCGGTCTGTTAAAAAATTAGATCGTGCAAGGTAGAAGTGTGGCAGCGACGGAACGATAAGATTTCGTGACTAATCGGGCAACGTACCTTCTTAATTTATGCACCTCCTCGCCAGCGAAGCTTCCCGTCTAACAGCTACTTGTGCAAACACCTTGAGAGACCAACCATTTCAGCTCAATATTGTACGAAAGGGGCATTTTGACAAGCAGTTGCCGCGATCTCTTTACGCCTAAGCCGTTCTTCTGGGGAAGCTGGAAATGACCCAAAAGTCATACTGGTCATACACCTACTAATAGCATTAGTTGCTGCTGGTGTGGTCGCGTTTTGACAAGCAATTGCTGCGATCTCTTTACGCCTAAGCCGTTCCTCTGGGGAAGCTGGAAATGACCCAAAAGTCATATTGGTCATACACCTACTAATAGCATTAGTTGCTGCTGGTGTGGTCGCGTTTTGACAAGCAGTTGCCGCGATCTCTTTACGCCTAAGCCGTTCCTCTGGGGAAGCTGGAAATGACCCAAAAGTCATACTGGTCATACACCTACTAATAGTATTAGAGAAATTTTGGGCAATCATTTGATGTTGACCATTTGTGTTAGCAATAGTCGCTGATGCGGGTAAAGTTCCACCTGCGATCTCAAACATTGGCAAAGTTCCGCCAGCCAGAGCAAACAGAGTACCACCGATAATTGCCGTCATCTTGCGTTTCATACTTAATATACCTTTGTTAGGAAATCAAAGTTTTTTTCGAGTTAATAGCCGAATTTACGCTTCTGTGTAACTCATTGGGAGAAGTGAAATCAAAATATGCACTCTTGAAGGTTCTGTTGCAAAAACTTTTTAAGGACAAAAGCTCCAATTAAGATAGACTTGTCTAGACAGCAACTCCGAAAATTTGAGACACAAATTCTGCTTGTGCCTGAATGTCACCTTTTTCTACTTTAATAATTTGCCCTTTTCTAATTTGATTCATGGTCTCATAACCAATAATTGTCCTCCTGGCAGTGTAAAAAGATTTAAAACCTAACCCAGAATTAACTAATTTTTTGATAAATCTATGGTCTTGTTCAACTAGATTATTTAAGTACTTGCTTTGGCGTAACTCACAAGCAGATCGTAGAGTTGATTCTGCTTTTAACTGTTCAATGGATGGTGGATAAGCTGCGTTTTTATCCACATTAATGACACGAGGAGGTTGAGTGCAGGTTGCCTTTAAAGCTTTGCGAAAGAATCGTTTCGCTGCACTTTTATCTCTTTTGGCACTCAATAAAAAGTCAATCGTATTGCCAGCAGAATCGACGGCACGATAAAGATATTTCCACTTACCTTTCACCCTGACGTAAGTTTCATCCACCCGCTATGAATCATTTGTCGGCTTCAGATGCGGACGGCATCGCTTTTCCAGGTGGGGAGCATAGTGCATTACCCATCTGTAAATGGTTGAATGGTCAACGCTTAATCCCCGTTCCGCCATCATCTCCTCCAAGTGGCGGTACGATAAAGGATATCGAAGATACCAGCGTACGCATAGAAGGATAATCTCCGGTTGATAATGTCGCCACTTGAATGGTTGCTTTAGATTCATCAGGTGTATGTAGAAGTATTTTCTCTGATTAAATCATTTCAGTCTACCATTTCTTGCAACAGAACCGTTTTTCTCAACTACTTTCTCCCAGAAGAACTTGATAACGCCCTCCAAAAAACATAAATTGTGGCGCTCGCGAGCAGAAGCGGTCCTACTCCTTCAGGCATCATAAGCAGTGTAAGTCCTGCTTTTTTGAGTAGTATAGGGAGTTCACACACTGTTTTTTGGATGACTCGATCCGGTGATAGACGTGACAGAAGTGTTGGGGGCTTGAAATCATCTTTGGAACACTTGGAACGATTGCTATGACACTCGATACTGGGAATAAAAGCTCTGTCTCCAGATTTGTTTAAATTACGTAGCGTAGTCTTACTCTTTTGGTTTTGTGATAAAAGTAGAAGTTGTTCATCCAGATGATGTTGACCATCAACAGTTGCATTCCTTGGATAATTGTCACTCTGTTTATGGCTATCCGCGGCACCAACTGGCTGTATGGGAGCATTCGCCAAAATGGTGTTGAACATTATTGTCAGAGCAATCGTGCGAGAAAACAGTTTCATTTTTTTGTGATGAAGTAATATTCTCAAACCTGACTACAGTGGTATGACCCTAAGCTACGCAGCATTGCTAAGTTATGCCGAGAGAAAAATATATTTGAAAATAACGATAACTTACTCCTTCTTACAATCTTGATTGGCTATACAAAATGTAAACAAATTCTTCAGGTATTCTCGTTAAGATTTTTCTCTGCGGGCAACTTAACATTGTCCTTAAGGTAAAATGTTTGCTACGTAACGATTTGGCAATACTTAAATTCACGCTTCTCACTTATTGGAAACACCTCAATTAATTTATGCAGTAGGTAAAAATAATTGAGGTAACAGAAATCCGCAAATGCTCATTATCCGAAGTTTTTAAGCATTTTTCTGTAAGTAAATTACTCCTAATCATCTCAAAAAATGCATATTCTGATTTCACTTCTACCAATGAGCTACATAGAAGTAGAAACTTAGCTTCTGGCTTAGAGAGAACTTCGATTTCCTAACAAAGGTAGAAGATACATTCAACAACGTAGAAAGGATGATTAACAGAAAATCTCTGAAAACAGGAGAGATATGCGATACGGCATTCCATCAATGGTTCCGTTTAAATTCTTAGCCTTCGGTATGGTTGCCACTGCGATTATCAGCATTGGCTCAACACTAGAGCTAATTAACCAAACCAACTTGGGACATACTCACCCATCGAACGAGCAAAATTCAGTTGAGGGCGATCGCAAGTAGATGGTAAGGAGCGAATAGGTAACATTTATCATGTTCAAGCGACAGGTTAATGGTAGTTGTATTTGTGTCTTCTGCGATCGCCTAATTTCGGTTAACAAATCAACTTGTCCTCATTGCGATCGCAAAAACCCCAGTTTGTGGGGCTATTCCCGTAGTCTGCGCCGATTGGGTAAAGATCTTGGCTTTACAGCAATTGTAACTTGGGGATGTATTGCTCTCTACCTAACAACACTTCTGATCGATCTGGGGAATATCCGTAATAGTGGAGCATTCGATTTTTTAGCACCCAGCCCTCAAAGTCTAGTCATGTTTGGTGCTACTGGGGCAATTCCAGTGTTTGAACTGGGACGTTGGTGGACATTGCTAAGTGCGGGTTGGTTACATGGTGACTTATTACATATTGCGTTCAATCTGCTATGGATTCGGAATTTAGCTTTTGAGGTGGCTGAGGCATTTGGTTCGGGACGATTGGTAATTATCTACACTGTTGCAACTGGGATCGGTTCTCTTTCCAGCAGTCTTGTCGGACACTTTTTTCCAGATGTGCCGCCTATTTTTCAAGGTGCTGATGTTTCAATTGGAGCATCTGGAGGTCTGTTTGGATTGTTAGGGGCATTAGTTGCCTATGGACAAATTACAAGAAACCTCATCGTCAGGCATCAAGCTCTCACCTATGCCGTAGTAATGTTTCTGTTAGGGTTCATCATGCCCAATACCGATAACTGGGGACACTTTGGCGGTTTCTTAGGAGGATATCTAGTAGAGCTTGGCGTAAATTCGGCTATGCTTGATAGGTTCTCCTGAATAAGTCAAGCGCCTTGCCGAAATCAGCCCCTAAACCTCTGACGTTAGATGAAACCGCACGTCAACAACTCAAACAATTAGTAGCTCGACATCGCACCCCCCAACAAATCGCCATGAGAGCCGAAATCATTCTGCTGGCAGACGAGGGATACAATCACAGGGAGATTGCCAGCAGGCTGAATATCAGTCGGGACATGGCAAGGTTATGGCGAGAACGATGGTTAACCTTAAGCGAGAAAGATTTGCCTGTAGAGGAACGGTTGCAGGATGCGGAACGTCCGGGAACCCCTGCAACATTTAGCCTGGAACAAATGCTGCAATTGTTTGCTTTAGCCTGTGACAAGCCAGAAACCTACGGGCGACCCATCAGTCATTGGACACCGAGAGAACTGGCAGATGAACTGGTCAAACAGGGAATTGTAGAGCGGATCTCGCCTCGGCATGTGGGACGATTATTAGAGGAAGCGACGCTCAAACCACATCAGTCCGGTTACTGGTTGAATCCCCCCCCGACCCTGCGTTCGACGACAAAGTCACCGTCATCTGCGATACCTACTTGAGTGCCTCAGAACGAGCCAAGGCAGGAGAACGAACCATTAGTATTGACGAAATGACCGGAATTCAAGCGCTGGAGCGGAAAGCCAAAAACCTGCCGATGCGACCAGGCAAGCGAGAACGACAGGAGTTTGAGTACATTCGCCACGGCACCCAAACCTTGATTGCTAGTTTCGATGTTGCCAGTGGACAAGTGATTCATCCAACCGTTGGAGAGACTCGCACCGAGGCAGACTATCTCACCCATATCCAACAAACCCTGGCAACGGCTGCCGATGCTTCCAAATGGCACCTAGTGATGGACTGCTTAAACATCCATCAATCAGAATCGTTAGTACGGTTTGTCGCTCAAGTTGAACAAATCACTGATGACCTGGGGATTAAAGGCAAGCAGGGCATTCTCAAATCCATGCACACTCGCGCTGCTTTTTTGAGTGATCCGACCCACCGAATTGTGTTTCACTTCACTCCCAAGCATTGTTCCTGGTTAAATCAGATTGAAATCTGGTTCAGTATCTTAGTACGGAAGCTACTCAGGCGAGCCAGTTTTACCACTCAAGCTGATTTGAAAGCGCGTATCCTTGAATTCATTACCTATTTCAACCATACGATGGCAAAACCATTCCAGTGGACATATAAAGGTAAGGCACTGGCTGCTTAACGGTAGGCGTATTTCCGCCAACCTCTACTAGTTAGCATGATGGGCGGTTTAGACCCACGTTAT
Source organism: Chroococcidiopsis sp. SAG 2025 (assembly GCF_032860985.1). Classification (GTDB taxonomy): domain Bacteria; phylum Cyanobacteriota; class Cyanobacteriia; order Cyanobacteriales; family Chroococcidiopsidaceae; genus Chroococcidiopsis. The sequence continues at coordinate 123,613 of NZ_JAOCNC010000003.1, read as the reverse complement.
CGAGAAGGTCTGCGGCATTTGCTTCTGGCGATTATCTGTTTTACACTTACAGCACTTAGCATCATAGCATCTATCATGCATTCAGTCAGCATATGACCGTCGTTGACAAGTTTCAACAATCGTCAACAGATTTGCGAAATCGAGCTGAATTACCCGATAGATATTTGGAGAGACAAAAAGCTAACAGGTAAGAGTTTCAAAATTACCCCCAATTTTATCATCGATTGTAGGCATCTCCCATTTCTATAGAACTTTGAACTAGAAACAAAAGAGGAAAAATGGAGTTAATGACTAAACTTGCTCCGCCTGCAAGAAAAAGTAGCGGTAGCGAGAAGACAATTGTCTTTTCTAATAGCGATCGCGATTTGTTAACTCAAACAATAGCATTAGGTTTACCGCTTCAATTCGAGCAATTTGACTTAAATTTAGATTTAGACAGACTCATCCAAAAACCGTGGGGCTGCGAGTATCGAATCTACGCTGACAACTTTTATGACATCTGGCAGTTAAACATTTCGCCTGGGCAGTCAACCTCAATGCACTGTCATCCTCGTAAAGAGACTGTGCTGTTATGTTTGGAAGGTAAGGCAAGATTTCAGACATTAACTGAATCTCACGCGCTCGAAACAATGAGCTGCGTTCGTATCCGCAAAGGTACGTTTCATGCTACTGAGAACATTGGTAATTCCCCTTTAAATTTAGTGGAAATCGAAACCCCCCGAAACAAGTTCGATTTAGTTAGAGCCAAGGATAAATATGGGCGGCAACGTCACGCCTACGAAACGCAAACCTTAGAGCGCAAGTTAACCCAAATGGAACGAGTCGATTCGATCGCTGATGCCAAACTCCGAACGAGTTGCATTGACAATAAATACCGCTTTGGGATCGAATCTGGGATGGACATCGTTCGCCGTCGCGATCGCAACTTAATCTTTATGATTTCCTTAGGACTGGATCGGGCGATCGCTCAAGATATTCAAGTATTTTCGGCTACTAGCCTACCTAATTCTGCATTAGAAGAAGACAATTTCTACTTTACGATCGCTCGCAATCTGTAATCTATCAAATAATCGGAGAGACAAATGTACAACGCAATTATCATCACTGGTCCTGGCTTTCAAGATCACGATGTTGTCTACACCTACTACCGCTTAAAAGAAGAAGGGTATACAGTTGATGTTGCAACCAAGGGAGGAGCTTCAGTTAGCGGTAAATATGGGGTTCCATTGCCAATGGATAAAACTGCTAACCCGCTCATTTCTTTTGACGATTTGTCTGTCGATCGATATGACGTTGTGATTCTTACTGGAGGACACGAAGCTCCAGATCGAGTTAGGCAAGATAAGAAAGTTTTGGAGTTTGTTGCTCAGATGAACGCAGCTGGAAAAATTGTTGCAGGTTTATGTCACGGTCCTTGGATCATGATTTCAGCTAAGGTTCTTAAAGGTCGGACTGTCTGTGCTTACGTCGGTATGGTAGATGACATGGTTAATTCAGGAGCCAACGTCATTGACGCAGATGTGGTAACGGACGGAAATATCATTACCTGTTCTTACTACGGTCAAGTTGGAAAGTTTATGAAAGCTGTCTTTATAGCAGTTGAAAAGCTTACTACGACTACTAAAACGCCAGAACTCGCACTCGGCTAACTACACGAAGTAGCCTGTAGTGATTTTCAATTCTGATACACAAGCCAGTCGTCGAAGGGGCGACTGGTATAGGAAAAATACTCATGCGAAAAGTAATTGCTTTAGATTTTGATGGCTTAATTTGCGATGGATTGAATGAATGTATTCTCGTTACCTGGAATGGGTATTATGGTAAGGATTTATCTGCTTTTAGCGATCGAGGACTAGCATCTATACCAGTCGAATTTGTCGAACGATTCAAGCATTGTCGCAATTTTGTCAAACATCTCGGTCATTTTATCGTTCCATTGGTTGACTCTACCACTCCGATTGTCTCACAAGATGACTTCCAAGCAATTTACGCGGCGATCGCGCCGGAAGCTGTCGAGCGATTCATGAAGAAAGCAACCGAGTACAGGCATTGGAGTCGTCAGGAAAAACCGGCAGAATGGTTGCGTCATCACAGTCTCTATCCAGGAATGAAAAGGTTTTTATCTCAGACTGACCTATCTATGACATATATAGTAACTGCTAAAGATAGTAAATCGGTGAGGGAGATATTGAGCAGTGCTGGAATTAAATTTGATGAAAGCCGGATTTTTGGCGAACAAAAACTAAAAATTGCAGCTTTACAGCAGATTACAGATTTGGAAAAGATTCCCCCTTACTGCCTTCATTTCTTCGATGACAACGTTCTAAATGTGGTAGAGGCTCAGAAAGCTGGGTATAGCTCTTATTGGGCAACATGGGGTTACAATGCACCCCACCACTTTCACATTGCTCAAGAAAGTTCTATATCGAGCATCAGTCTCACAGAGTTTCTGGAAGATCGAATGGAGCCGTTACACAATAGACATCTCCAAAATAGTATATTCTAGGGTAGAAGAATATCAAAACAAGTTTTTTACACGAAAACATGAGTCATATACTGAGTTACATTGAATCGAATCCTCAAGAAACCCAGAGATTGATAGGTTTGAAACACGAGCAGTTACAAATATTAATCAAAAATGTCACGAGATTACACAATGAAAAACAAGCTTTATCAGAAGCTAAGAAAACTAGAATTATTGCAGGTAGAGGTGGTAGAAAACCTAAATTGTCACTCGAAGAACAAATAATTTTAACTTTGGTTTATCTTCGGCATCTGACGACATTTCAATTGCTGGGTATCCAGTTTGGGGTAAGTGAGTCTACTGCAAATGATACATTTAATTATTGGTTACCACTCTTGGAAGAATTATTACCATCTAGTTTAATTGAACAAGTGAAAAAAAAGAATCTGATGCTGAACTAGTTCAAGAAATGCTCACAGAATATGAATTAATAGTAGACAGCTATGAGCAAGCCAGAGAAAGACCTGGAGACAACAAAGAACAAGAAAAGTACTATTCTGGCAAGAGAGGCAACCATACATTTAAAACTCAAATGATTATCTTGCCATCTGGCAGAGATATTGTTGATGTTGTGGCGGGACTCCCAGGACCAAAAAGCGATATAACTTTGTTCCGAGAAAACCGCGATCGCTTCGCTTCAACACAAAAATTTAAGGGAGATTTAGGATATTTAGGAGAAGATTTAATTGCCACTCCGATTAAAAAACCGAGAAATGGCAAATTAACAACAGCTCAGAAACAAGAAAATCAGGAGGTTTCAACAAGAGCGAGTATTTGTCGAACATCGCATCCGTTCGGTCAAAATATTTCGAGTTGCCCAAGAAAGATTTCGACTTAATTCCCAGAATTATGAACGAGTGATCCTGACAATTTGCGGCTTAGTCAGATTCCGAATTGGCTCGCTAATATTACCTACGTAGAAAAGTGTAGAATGTTCAAATAAAAATCATTTATTATTACATCTTTTCCTTTTAGTTCTTAACTAAAACCATCTCAAACTCTGATTCGCTCGTGGAAGCTAGCTAATTTTTGAACTAAGAAGTGCAGGCTGTAAGCTATTCACGTCAACGTGTTGAATATTTTTGGAGATGTCTAATAATGAAGTTTTTGCATTCAATGTTCTTTCAAGCATATGCGATCGTGCAAAAAAGCCAGTTCAAGATTGGCTTTCTTTTTAACGTTTTTTAACAACCAAGTTCAACCAAGTTACTTTCAGCTAAATAAGTCTAGAAAAGATTGAGTTCTTGGCATGTGAATATCTGATTTTCTGAAAGCAAGCCAAATAACATTCTTTACAGCTTTCACAGGATTTAATATCAGTGTCAAGCGATTTTCCTTAATTGAATTTTCACATAAATAGTCGGGTAAAATACTAATACCTAGCCCCAATTCAACAGCTTGACGGATACCTCTGAGGTCAGGAATAATTATTTTTGGATCGACAGCAATCCTTCTACCAAACACAGTACGCCAAAAACGTCTAATAATTGGTAGCTGTTCGCTGTAAGAAATTATTGATTGACTACGCAACCATTTTTCGAGATTCTTTAAGCCTTCGCTTGAGGTATCTAGGGCATTTGGTATGTTTACATCTTGTAAGTTTATATCTTTCGGTCCGACTAGCCAAAAGTTTTCCTCAAAAAGAGGTTGGTATACTATTTCAGCCTTTTGAATTTGGAGTGTGGAAATTACTAGATCGAGGTTACCGGAAACTAATTGTTTAATCAAATTCTGTGCTAGTCCGAATGTCACCGTGTAGTAGTTACTATCACTTTTAGGTAACCTGCTAAGAATCTTTTCTACAAAAAACTCTTGCGGCGCACCGAGTCGAACCAGTTGGGATATAGAAGCCGATGACATTTTGCTAACCACGGACTCAAGCTGCTCGATGGAATCAGCAATTTGATTGTAGAGCCGCATACCACCAGAGGTCGGCACCATATGTCTTGGGGTTCTCTCGAAGAGGCGAATTCCAAGAGCTTTCTCCAAGGCAGTAAGGTGTTGACTAACAGCTGGCTGTGTTAGATTCAGCACTTGCGCGGCACCTGAAACAGTACCAACTCGGTAGACCGCTATGAAACTACGATACCATTCAAAACTAACCATAAATATTATTATAGTTAAGTCTAAAATTCATAATTTGATTTATGCTCGGACTCTACCTAAGATGAAAGAGACAGAAAACCAACTGTCTCTCATCTCTCTAAAACTCTCTATTCAGAGCTAATTGAAACTTGTAGAACTATTCATCGACCAAAACCTTTGACCTCTTATCTCTTCCCCTCATTCCCTAGTTGGCGATCGCAGTGTAGTAAATTTCTCTGTCTCAGTAATATTGCGGAAAGTGTTCAAATAATTAATACATAGTATAACTCAACTCCACAAACTCTGATGATTTCTCAAAAGCTTGTAGCGACTAAATCTACTCCTCCAGGTGAGTCTAGCGAATCTGCTCCTCTAGTTTTCAATAAATCTGCTTCTCTAGTTGAGGAGAATACCTCAATAACTGTAGAAGTGACTCAAGCAGATACTTTAGAACCACTAAATCCCGATGAACAACGCGATCGCGCTCGGTTGGAGTTGAGGGTAGAGCGGGCATTCTATCTGGCAGGTAGGGCACTTGCTCAATTACGGGATCGACGATTGTATCGCAGTACTCATAAAACGTTTGAAGCATACTGCCGCGATCGCTTCAACTGTAGTAGCGATGCTGCTTATCTAAAAATTGCTGCGGCTGAGGTTTACGACAATATTCAGAAATTTTTACCGACCAACGGTCGGCAAATTCCCATGCCAACCAAAGAGCGTCAGGTACGAGATATAGCCAAGGCAGATTTAGAACCAGAAGTGCAGGCGGAAGTTTGGGTACGGAGTGTAGATGAAGCTGGAGGTAACGTTCCCAGCAGTCGTGTCGTCAAGGGGGCGATCGAGCAGTGCAAAGAAAAGCCTTTATTACTAGTTCAAGATGAATGTCAAGTAGGCGATGTCTTCAATTTGGTTAGACTCAAAGGTCAGGAAAAGAAATATAACGGCTGTTGGGCGATCGCAACAGAGCTAACAGACTCGACGGTAACTGTTGAAGTACACGACACCACTTTGATTGTGGAATCAGAAAACTTGGAAAGGATTGACTCACCAAATGTTCGGCAACAGTTATCGCAAATTTTGCAGCGGATTAGACGAATAGCCAAAGTCGATTCGCTTGACCGAGGTGCAGCTAACGTTCTCAAAGATTTAGTCAGGCAAACTAATTTAACTCCTGTGGAAGAAGGTTTGTTGTCTTGGTTAGAGAAATACTACGGAGTCGTCTGATGCATATGCGCCCCCCATTTGTTCGCTATCTCTATTAGTTGACAATCTTCAGGGTTAATCGCAAGCCAACAAAAGCACTCTTTTTACTAACAGTAGCTTTACCCTTGCTATATATCTGAGAGGTAAAATATGGAACTTTTCTATCGAAGTATGACATACGATCGCCATCCTAATATGGCTCCAGGTCGTCCATTCCGACAAGTTCGCGAACCAGGAGCGGCTTACTTCCTATATTACCGTGGTGAAACCTATAGGATCGATCCTAATACCAAACCTGGAGAACCTGCACGCCCAGCAGTTTACAAGGCGATCTATCGGGGCGTTACCTTTAACCGTAGCATAGATAATCCTAGATACAATCGTTACCAGAGCTGCGATCGATCGCATAACAGTGATTCCGTTAAATTATCAGACTCAAAGATTCTCATTCCCGAAGGGAGATGTTTTGAAATTAGTAGTTAGTTGGCTCTCGCATCATGTTATTTAAAAAGAGACATATGCAACTTAGCTATCGTGGTGTAGCCTACGAGCGTGATTCTTCTGTTCGAGTTTCAGACGCTCGATTGCGTCAATCACCTGAATTTAGCAATACCAATTGCCGTAGATATCGTGGTGTAACCTATTGCGTTGCTCCTCATCCCACTCCTACCCAAGTACCTGAAAAACTAGCAATTCATCAGTTGATTTATCGGGGCATAACCTACTACAAGTTGGTTTACTAAGTATCGCCTTATTCGTTAATAGAAATGTTAACAGATGACTTGTAAAGAGTACCTAGAGAGGTTGTAGTCTAGCTGGAATCAGATTTTAGGCTAAAGTCAGTTGATTCATCACACATTTACTCAAAGGAGTACACTCATGTCTAAGAACACGGGCAAGCGACATTTAAAAAACCTACCACTCTCTGCTCAACACTCGGTAAATCAAAACCATATATTAATTCAGAAGTACCTGCAAAACCCTTTTTCGATTTCTTGGTCGAAGCTGGTAGCTCTATTCAAGGGCGCTCAAACTCTAAACTGCTCGGAAGCGATTGAAACAGATCGATCTCAACAATTTGAACCTGACTCGCAACAACATAAAACTAGCTCAATTCGACAGCAGGATCTGTACCCTCACTTCGCAGACCGAATTGACCCGTCACTTTACTACTCCATTTTCTACTCAGCACCATATTGGTAAAGAGCTTATCTAATACTAGGAGGAAACCAACAGTACTTATTATTGTTTGGGCTTGGTAGCGTTCCTCTTGGTTTTTGGATGATATAACAAAGCTCGCTCTTAAAGTTTGTAGCATTGATGTTCATCTATGCCTTTTACTAATGAGAGTGCAGTATGGTGAACACTTTTGTCCAAATGTTATTTCTTGGAAAACAGCTCCTAGAGGAGGTTTTGAGAAATTGACCGATGTTAACCATACCCCGCTCCTAGTAGTAAATGGACAAGATCGATCGCAAATACGGGATTGGGAAGTGATCCCTCTTTTGTTACTTGCGTCGGAGCGAATTCTGAAACCCATACACAGTAAGAGTTTTTCATTTTGACGGCTTGAACTTTCTTCTGTCACTTCAGCCAGACTAAAATGGGTAAGAAAACCACCTATTCTTCTGCTAAAGCATGGTTGAGCCACGTCCTCCCATAACCACTGTGAGTTTTATCGATGACTACTGCAACCACTACCAAAACCTGTTTGCTGATGTGCGGAACTTTGAAGCATTTAAGTTTCTCCACATAGGGATAATTTCAGAACTGCCGCGCAAATCCTAGAGCGCGATTGCCAAGACTGTTGGACTATCAAATGCTCAATCGTTACATCATACGCCCGCAACGCACTCCGTGGCAGGTGGAACAGTTTCGGGCAAGGCGGTTAGAGTTGATAAAACAATTAGTTGGCAAACGTTCAATTATCCTGTGTATTGATGAAACAGGCGACAAAAAAGCCGGAAAAACCACTGATTATGTGGCCAAGCAATATATTGGGAATTTGGGTAAAACCGATAATGGAATTGTATCAGTGAACGCTTATGCAGTCGTAGATAACATCACGTACCCATTACTATTTAAGATCTTCAAACCACGCTCTCGATTGCAAGCAGGTGACGTGTATAAAACTAAGCCTCAATTAGCAGTGGAAATTCTGCAAGAACTTGAGAAATGGCAGTTCCAGATTGAGTTAGTACTAGCAGATAGTTTATATGGAGAAAGTGGAGATGTAGTTCAGGAATTCCTTCGCTTAAAACTCCGATTTATTGTTGCGATTCGTAGTAATCATAGTGGATTGATAGCACCAGGTCAGAAAATTCGTTACAACCGTTGGCGTGCATACGTTCAACCTCTCTCTCATCGACCAGATGAAACCCGCTAGAGAGCGCGAAATTGTCTGTGGCAAATCCCGTTCAATTCGCTATTACGAAATCAGTAAAACAGACAACCCAACCGCAAATCCGCTTGAAACTTGGTTGATTATGACTAACTACCATTCATCTTGGCAGTTACACCTCGGAAAACGCGCTTATCCTTCGAGGTTGGATTGAGTATGGATTTAAGCAGGTAAAAAACGAACTCGGTTGGGCGGATTTTCGAGTCACTGACTATACTAGCATTGAACGGTGGTGGGAAGTAATTTTCAGTGCTTATTTATTAATTAGTTGGCACGAAGAGTGACTTTCGCACCAAAGCTCAGTCTCATATTACTCAATCTACTTCAACTTCAACGTCTAAAACCCCGTTTGAGGAGCATCCGCGTTGGGAAGCTGGTACAAACTGGAAGAGTGCTTTGAACAATTTACGTTTACGGGCTTCAGCCGTTTATCTTTTGGTGTTTACTCCAACTGTGGTTGCAAGTTCTTCCCATTCCAGGACTTAAACGTGGCTTCTTCAAACTGATGACTTGTATGAATGACTTTCGTACTGCCCCAATTACTTATGCTCAGCTCAATTCAGCTTGACTTTTATTTTAATCTCACCGTAGTGACAGAAGAAAGTTGAAAATGACAAAAGAGCAAAACCCTTATCCAGCAAGGTCTTTAGATTTTACTCTTCCTAAAGCAACAAAAGAGGGATGAGATTGAGTTATGGCAGAATTTTGGACTGTTTGGTTAGTTACCCTTTCTTTCGGGTTATATATTTACATCGGATGGCGATCGCGCGTCAAAGATAGTTCCGGCTTTTACGTCGCTGGGCAAGGTGTCCCCCAGATTGCAAATGGGGCGGCGACTGCGGCGGATTGGATGTCGGCGGCTTCTTTTATCTCGATGGCGGGGTTAATTTCGACTCTGGGCTACGATGGCTCGATTTATTTGATGGGTTGGACTGGCGGTTACGTGTTGCTGGCACTCCTACTTGCTCCATATCTGCGCAAGTTTGGTAAGTATACCGTGCCGGATTTTGTCGGCGATCGCTACTACTCCAACGCCGCCAGGTTAGTCGCGGTTGTTGCTGCTTTATTTGTCTCTTTAACTTATGTCGCCGGACAAATGCGAGGCGTGGGAATTGTCTTCAGCCGCTTTCTCCAAGTCGATATCAGCATGGGCGTGATTATTGGGATGGTGGTGGTGGCGTTCTTCTCAGTTTTGGGGGGGATGAAAGGTATTACCTGGACGCAAGTAGCCCAGTATGGTGTTTTGATTGTGGCTTATTTGATTCCAGCAGCGGCGATCGCTTATATTCTCACTGGCAATCCAATTCCGCAACTCGCCTTTACTTTTAGCGATATTGTGGGCAAGCTGAATCGAATTCAGTTGGATTTGGGTTTTAAAGAGTACTCGCAACCATTTGCTAACAGATCTCAGTTGGACGTGCTGTTCACTACCCTCGCCTTGATGGTAGGGACGGCAGGACTACCCCACGTAATTGTTAGATTTTACACGGTTCCTAATGTCAGAGCAGCGCGTTATTCGGCAGGTTGGGCATTGTTATTTATCGCCCTACTTTATACCAGCGCTCCCGCCTTGGCAACTTTCGCTCGTTACAACTTAATTAGCACTTTGCACAACCAGCCAATTACCGAAGTGCGACAGTTAGACTGGGCGAATAAATGGGAAAAAACCAAGTTATTAACCTTTGACGACAAGAATAATGATGGACGAATTGAGCTAACACCAGATAAAAATACGAGCGAAATTACGATCGACCCCGATATTATTGTCTTGTCTACGCCAGAAGTGGCTAGGTTAGCTCCTTGGGTGATTGAACTGGTTGCTGCTGGGGGATTAGCCGCAGCTTTATCTACGGCTAGTGGTTTGCTGTTGGTAATTTCTAGTTCTGTTGCCCACGATATTTACTACCGCATCATCAATCCCAATGCCTCAGAAACCCAAAGGGTGTTTGTCGGTCGAATTATGGTAGGTTTAGCCGTCGTACTGGCGGGGTATTTTGGGATCAATCCGCCTGGATTTGTGGCGCAAGTGGTAGCGTTTGCCTTTGGCTTAGCGGCTGCTAGCTTTTTCCCCGCAATCGTGCTGGGGATTTTTGACAAACGCACGAATCGAGAAGGGGCGATCGCGGGGATGATAGTTGGTTTAATCTTTACTCTGTTCTACATCGTCGGGGCGAAGTTTTACGGGATGCAACCTTGGTTATTTGGGATTTCTCCCGAAGGGATCGGCACTGTCGGGATGATGATTAACTTTATCGTTACCCTGATCGTTTCCCGCCTGACTCCACCACCACCAATTGGCGTACAAGAAATGGTAGAAGATTTGAGATCGCCTGCTCAAGTGGAATTACCCGTTAAAATATTGCATTAATTTTTGTCTTGTAGGGGTACTAAAGGGTGCGCCCTACCATGTTTCGATAGTTTTAGATCGAATAAATACCATGTCTCATAGCTCTCAAGTTAGTTTTCAAGCTGCGATTTATTTACAAGTTGTTTTTCAAGCCATTATTTACTTGGCAGCTAACTATACGAATAACGCATTAGAGAATGCTAATACTGCTCTATTAGAAGCTCGGCAGGCTACGTTGTTGTTAGAAATGGTAATGACTGAATGCAGTTTAGATCGAGTCGAGCGGCAAAATCTACTGAAACTTGAAGTAGCATACACAGACCTTGATTTTTTTATTGAGAAGTTACTAATAGCGTTAGATGCTCTCAGCCCACAATCGTCCGATAACGAAAATTTTTAGGGCATTCTTATAATTCATCTTTGGATATGTGCTCTATTCCTCTAGAAGACATTCTAGTTTTGATTTTATGAGTTGACAGAGATTAGTTTATGGCTTCCCAAGCTGCTATTACTTGAAACAGATTTTTGTTCTACTACTAAATTTCTAAATTCCGGGTGCGAGTAGCAATGGATACTGTTGGCGAAGTCGAAAAAAGCTGTCATCTGGGCGGTTCAATGAGCGCGATGAAGCGATTGAGAGCTTTTTGAGCAGCTTTATATCCAGGGGCTTGCTTACCTAACTTGAGGTCAAGCAAAACACGATCGCGTTTTGCCTCAAGGTCTGGGATCTGGGGGAGCACAATTGTCGCCCGCTTCACTCGCTGTACGTTTTCTTGACTCAGGTCGTGTATCTCCGCTTTGAGTCGCTCTATTTCCTCATTCTGCCAAGTATTACATGGCAGCTCTTTGAGTTCGTTCCGTGTAATCCTCGGTAGGACTTCTTCTTTTGGCTGTGTAATACTTGAGCGGGGCTGCTCCCTAACAATCTGCTCTAAATAGTCAGCTCTAGTTACGCCTGAGCATTCAGCAGCAATGCCCAATGCCCTCCAGGTTTGATCGGTTAGTCTCAAAGAGCGGACCTTACGGTAATCTTCGTTTTTGAGCGCGAACTTCCCCTGGACATCACGTTTCATAGCCATTTTCCATGTATTACACCGTAATTTTAATCTCTTAGATGAAAAACGCTCAACCGTGTATTACCAGGTTAAGGATGATTCAGATGCGCTTGGGAGCCAGAATCTTCACGAAGAAAGCTTCAAGTTGGAGCTAGGGCAGCAAATCGTGAGGTTCTGGTTTTTGCATGGGGAATACCGCGCAACCAGGCAACCACGCGAACTAGATTAATTGCTACAGCCGTCATAATGTGCTGTAATCGGGCTTTTGCCAAGCCAATGTAACGTGCTCGCCGCAGACCAAAGGACCGAATCCCTTGTGATATAGTCCCTTCAACTCCAGCCCGTCGGTTGTAGCGTTGTTTCCATTCCGCTGTCTGTTGTTGCTGTCGAATCGATTGAATAGCTTGATGTTCAGCCTGGGGGCGCAATCTAATGAATCGTGGATCGGTTTTTGAGCCAGTGCATAAAGACCGAGAATTACAGACTCGGCAGACTGGGCGAGAAAACTTGACGTTAATTCCAGCATTACCCCACTTATCGTCACTGGGAGTCCAAGTGGTACTTGTTTGACCTTGAGGACAGGTAACTGTGTGCGCATCCCAGTTGACGATAAATTGACTATTATCGTATCCACCAGAAATTTTAGCCTGCCAACTTGTATTCGGACGTACAGGACCAATGAGATCTACTCCATGCTCGACTTTACTACTAATCAGCAGCTCTCCATCAACATAACCAGCATCTACAATATGCTCTGTTGGCAGCAATGCTTTAGCGGAAAGTGCTTCATGAATAGGCTCTGTCTGCTCCACATCAGAAAGATGGGCATGGGTTGTCTCCACATTAGTAATTAGATGAACCTCGTCAACATCACATGTTTCAGTAATGTGCACTTTATAGCCCGTCCAAGTGGTAGAGCGCTTGTTGCCATAACGGGCATCAGGGTCGTAGGGGGAGTCAAAGCGGTTGCCTGCTGGTGGTAAGTCTGCTTTCTCCCGCCAGCACACTTGACCATTCTCCATATAATATTGATGCACCCACGTTTGCCGGAGAATCTCCACAACGGGTATTTGCCGTAGCCATTGAGGTGTTGTTTCATCATCGTAAATAGCTATCAACAGATGCATTCCGTCACAGCCAATAGTTTGGGCGTACTCCTTGCGTGCCGCAATGCCTTTGGGCAAACGATATTCGTCTACTGCATGCCCATAGCGGTCAAACCACTCCTGTGGAATCCAGGAACACAACCAGTCGGCAGCAACGGTAGCCAAAGTGTTGAGTGCAGCACGCAGGGTCTCGCCTACGCTTTCAAGTCGGTTCAGGGTGCGGATGCTCGCCAGCACATGTGTTGAGTCGGTGCGCTGTTTCCCTCTTGCTTTCAGCCAACCCCGCTCCTTGAACTGCTTGAGCAGCGTATCCAATAACTGTTGCTCGCTACCTCCGGCAATTAACCGCGCTCGAAACTCGCACAGTACACTAAAATCAAACCCAGGGTCAGTCAACTCCAAAGCTAAGACATATTTCCAATCGATTCGGCTGCGGACTGCCTCTGCTGCTTGCCGATCTGACAGTTCCTCCATAAATTGCATCACACAGATTAGCACTAAGCGCCAAGGACTAAAAGCTGGTTGCCCATGTGTGGGAAACAATGTTTCAAAATCTCGATCATTATAGAGAGTTCCTATTTCGTCGCGCATGGTGATGTAGAGATTACCTTTGGGAAAGGCAGCGCGAGCGACACGCACCGTTTGTTCTGGAACAGGGCTGGTTTGAGGTTGAAGCACTTCGACGATTCCTCCAGCTGCTTCCCCAATCGATGGGGGTTAATGCTAGCACCTTAGTATTTTCCCATGCCTGCCCTTTTTTGACTTCGCCAACAGTATCCATTGCTACTCGCACCCGAGGATGCGATCGCTTGTGGTAGTTATGTAAATTCAACTCAATAAATTTAGGGGTAGATACAGGAGCTTTGTAAAGTCTCCCCTCATTCACCCCTGTTACCGTGCAAATTTAATAGCTACGAAGCTATAAAGCCATGAATCATATTTTTGTAGCTGCTTAATAAAAAATAGCAAATGTTGGAAGTTCAACCCAACTAGTTGACTGAAATAACTGATGTTACAGAACTCAAAACACTATTATTTACGAGGACATTAACATGAAATTCGATTTTAATTCGGCTAACTACTATGGCATTGAAGATGTCTGGCTCCCCCTGTCTGAAGGGATATTGGACTGGAATAAAGATTCCCACCAATTAATGCTAAACGACGAACTCAGGATGAATTCCTTTAAAAGGGCTATTCAGGAGGTGATCCAGCCAGGAATGATAGTTATAGATGTAGGAACGGGTACGGGAATTTTAGGATTATGGGCATTAGAAGCAGGAGCCAAACATCTATACGCCATTGAAATGAATTCTGAAATACTTCCTGTTGTCGTCCGAAATTTTGAAAGAGAATTTCCCGGTAAGTATGAGGTTTTTAACAAGATTTCCTATAACTTAGAGCTACCAACAAGGGGAGATGTAATCATTTCTGAAATTCTGGGGAATCTGGGGGACAATGAGGACTGCGTGCCAATCTTAACAGATGCGCGTCATCGCTTTCTAAGAGAAGGCGGAATAATGTTGCCGTCTAAAGTATGTAGTAAATTAGTACCGATTGACTCGCTCAAAGTGCACCAGCAAGTCCAGTCAAGAAATGTAAAAAGCATTTCAGGCTATACCATAGAAACCCTCTTACAAAGACTTGCAATTACGAACCAGTTCGACCTCTACTATGATGCAATCCTACCAAATACAAGTCACCTGAGTACCCCCCAAGTAGCCAAAGAATTTAGATTCGATGGAAGCGATCGAGATACTTACGAAATCTCTCTTATTTTCACTGTAGAAGTAGATGGTATTTTCACTGGATTAAAAGGTAGTTTCGTCGCTCAACTTTCGGATTCAGTCATTTTAGATATATCGAAGAGCGACGATTTTTCCTCAGTCAGATGGAAACACGCATATCTGCCGATAGAAACTCCGATAGAGGTTAAACGTGGCGATAAAATTTGTCTTGCTTTTAGTCGCTTCTGTTCTAGCGGAGGTTTACCATTTGCACAAGTTTATAAGGAAAGTGTCAGAACTGAGATCTCACTATTTCTTATTGAGAATTCGACTTCACATCTTTTCCTAAAAACTTAAATCCTTCGCTAGGTTTCTTGGAGTTTTTCTCAATATTATTGAGAATAAAGACTTGAGATCTCAGTCCTGACGCTTTCATCTGTGGGTGATGTTATAGATTGGTTGGTAAAGTATAATGAGTAAAAAGTTTGGTTAAGTCATATGACTGTTCTGGTAGCGATTGAATGTCCTCATTGTCACAGCACAGAAGTCACAAAACACGGTAAATCACCAGTAGGCAAACAACGTTATCGCTGCCAAAACTCGGATTGTCCCTACCGCACTTTTGTTCTCACCCAGACTTATCCAGGAAGAACACCAGAAGTCAAGCAGCAAATTGTCCAGATGACTCTCAACGGCAGCGGAGTGAGAGATATTGCACGGGTGTTACATGTTAGTCCCACAACAGTCATTCAGGAATTAAAAAAAACTCGCACTCCTCAAGCAAGTGAATCAGAAACTTTTGCAGTGGTTAAAACCTGAGAGTATAGAAGTGGAGATTGTACGAGTTGAAGAGCCAGAAGAAGCTGGTGTGGAAGAATCTTCGCTGGACGAGATGTGGAGTTATGTAGGTAAAAAAAGCAATCCTAGGTGGTTATGGCACGCAATCGACCGCCAAAGTGGAAAAGTTTTGGCTTACGTGTTTGGTCGCCGAAAAGATACAGTGTTTCTCCAACTTAAGAAGTTACTGGAGCCGTTTGGAATCAAAAGATACTGTACAGATATTGGGGAGCATACGAACGACATTTACCAGCAGAGTGTCATGAGATAGGTAAACGGAAAACTCAAAGAATTGAACGAAAGCACCTGAGATTAAGGACAAGAATTAAACGGCTAGCTCGCAAGACAATTTGCTTTTCCAAGACAGAAGAGATGCACGATCTCGTGATTGGCTTGTTCATCAATTGCTATGAGTTTGATTTACCCGTTTAAAGGTTAAGCAACCGATCTATAACATTACTTACAGATTTATCGGCTCAACCGATGCAAATCTTGCAATGGTTTCGCTCTCGCTGGCAAGTGGAAGTCACCTTTGAGGAAGTCCGCTCCCATTTAGGAGTGAAGACACAACGCCAGTGGTCTAACTTAGCAATTTTGCGGACTACTCCTGCTCTATTAGCCTTATTCTCGATTGTAGTAATGCTGGCAAATCAAATTCAAACTCAGTATCCCTTTGATTTACCCAACACTGCCTGGTACCGCAAGTCTTCCCCGACTTTTGCCGATGCTATTGCCCTAGTGCGTCAACGGCTATGGCAGTTTCGACTTTTTCAATTGTCTGATAGAGAGACTGACACTGTAAATATCCCACGAGTATTCTTCAATTGTTGGTCTGACTTGCTCTGCTATGCTGCCTAATGGATAAAGTCGAGATCAGAGGATGTACGAAAAGTATAGAATCTGGGCACCACAGGGAGCCTAATATAACGTCAGTTCGGGATAAG
Source organism: Chroococcidiopsis sp. SAG 2025 (assembly GCF_032860985.1). GTDB lineage: Bacteria > Cyanobacteriota > Cyanobacteriia > Cyanobacteriales > Chroococcidiopsidaceae > Chroococcidiopsis. The sequence goes on along the minus strand of NZ_JAOCNC010000003.1, from coordinate 107,381 downwards.
GAAAGGACTAGCAGCTAAGCTGAGAAATACCTATGTATCAGCTCACAAACACTAGTCCTATGTCCAGTTTAGAAGAACTGTTTTGCGCGGTAGATGACTTTTGCCAAGCATTTGAACCACGATGGCAGCAACAACTACTGCATGATGGTTTACGTCGGCGCAGTCGTACACGCCAATTGTGCCTTAGCGAAATCATGACAATCCTGATTGCCTTCCACCAATCGCATTATCGTAACTTCAAAGCCTTTTACGTTCAGCAAGTTAGCTTGCATTGGCACAAAGAGTTTCCCAGGCTAGTGAGCTACAATCGCTTTGTGGAGTGGATACCATCGACATTGTTGCCTTTGAGCGTTTATTTGTACAGTTGCTTTGGGCGTTGTAGTGGTATTTCGTTGATGGACTCTACGAGTGTGCGCGTTTGCCACAATCGTCGAATTCAGCAGCATCGGGTATTTGCTAATTTAGCTTCTCGTGGAAAAACTTCCGTAGATTGGTTTTTTGGCTTCAAGTTGCACTTGGTCTTCAACGATTGTGGAGAGTTGTTGAACATGACGCTGACACCAGGAAATACTGATGAGCGACGACCAGTGTTCAAGCTACTGCGGCGCTTGTTTGGTAAGGTGGTGGCTGATAAGGGCTATATTTCTCAGACATTGTTTGAGCGATTGTTACGCGAGTGCGGAATTCAGTTGCTTACCAAACCACGGCGCAATATGCGTAATCGATTGATGCCATTGATGGACAAGCTACTCTCCCGTAAACGTGCCATCGTCGAAACTATTATTGACCAGTTAAAGAATATTTCTCAAATCGAACATTCTCGCCATCGTAGCCCGCTCAATTTCCTGGTCAATTTGGTTTGTGGTTTGATTGCTTATTGCCATCAGCCTAAGAAACCCTCTCTGCGTTTAGATGGCTTTTTTCTCCCTGCTGCTTAACCCGAACTGACGTTAATATATTTACAGCTTTCAAACGATCGACAACAGCATTGCCTGTTTTATTCGCATCGTCAGGATTGCTAAGCGTTAAAGCCAATTGCCTATTGCCTGTTTTATTCGCATCGTCAGGATTGCTAAGCGTTAAAGCCAATTGCCTACTAAAACGTAAGCTGCCCAGAAATAAGGACGTTTCCAGTCTTGTGTCTTATCGTTCCACAAAGCTAGTTGAGCTTTCTGGAGTGCCTCAGCCTTAGTCAAATTGGGATCGGCTAACTGGCGGTAGAATTCACTCATCAGCTGGGCAGTAGAGCGATCGTCTACTGCCCACAACGTTGCTAGCGTACTGCGCGCCCCTGCCCGCACAGCTATACCTGCGATTCCCAAAGTAGCGCGATTGTCCCCAGCAGCTGTTTCACACGCACTCAGAACTAGTAATTCAATCGGGCTATACCTGCTAGTGTCGCTAGTTCTGAGTAAATTATCTAACTCGTCGATCTTCAGGAGTTCTTTCCAAGTGAGAATATAAGTGTCCTCTAGGTTGGAACTGAATTGACCGTGAGTTGCCATGTGAACTACGGTAAAGGGATTTGAGTTAATTTGATTTTGAATATTCGATTTAACAAAACTTTGATTCAGAAGTTCCTTGCTGTTAGGCACTTCTGCCTTAATTTGCTTTAATTCATATAACACATTTGGCAGCTGAGGAAACTTTCTGCCTTCAACTTCCCTAAACTGACTCACCCCAGCAGTTAAGGCACTTAATCTTTGCCGTTGCAAAGGTGTGGGATCTAGCAATTGCAGACCTGGAGTTAAAGCGATCGCATACTTTTCTACAAGATATTTTTGTTGTTTGTCGTTATAGAGAACCCCCATCGGTACATTTCGCAAAGCGCCATCTAAGACAAATACTAGTTTTGTTATCTGCATATTTTCTAACTCAACCTCAAGCGGTTGAATTAACCAGCTATTTAACTGCTGGGACAATTTTTGCACGTCATTTGTGCGATCGGGTTCTTTGAGGTATTGCTGCAGCAATTTTAGTGTTTGTTCTACTTCGACTTGAGATTTTTTCGTCGTGTAGTGACGAAGATTTTTCGACTTTGGCAGTTTGAGAATGACTTCTAGGCGATCGGGCAAAATAATTGGATAAATAACTGCTGCCGTGCGATCGCCATTGTCAACAACCAGATCGATCGACTCTGGCTTCGCATCTAAACAGGCAGAGTGAAAAAAGTTCTCTAGTTCTGCCAATTGTAATGATTCAATTGTCGTTCGAGCTGACTGAAGATTTTTCTGGAGATCTTCAGGACTGGGATTATAGCCTCCCTCGGATTGCAACAGCAGATCGACGAGTTGACGATAAACGGGTTCGACTTCATCTCGAAAGGAAAATTGGAGATCGGGATTTATCCCAACCAAATCGCGGCGGAGAAGTTTTAAGTTATCAACTGCTTCCGTATAAGCAGCGATCGCTCCTGTGATATTTCCTTGATTTTTTAATAAGCGTCCCAACTGCCACTGCCATAGATAAGTAACGTCTGAGGCATTAGCTTGAAGATTTTGTGTCGCGGATAAAGCTTGCTTGGTGAGATCTTCCGCTTCATTCCACTGTTGAGTTTGTTCGTACAATTTGCCCAGATTTCCTAGAGCATAACTAATTGCTCGCTGGTCTTTTAAATCTGTTGCTTGTCGGACTGATGCAGCTAGCAACCGAGCAATATCTTGCCATGAAACAGCGATCGTGGTGTCATGCTGCTTTAGTTGTGTCAGACTTTGGGCAAAATTTATCGCATCGTAGATTGCTGTCCGGCTGGGCGGTGAGTTGGCAATAGAAGGTTGGATTTGGGGATAGAGTTCTCTAGCATCATCCCATTTCTTGGTTTCTAGCAATAGACTCAAGTGATTCAACTGCGCCCCTATGCGCGTATTGGGTGAAGTAGATGCACTAGCAGCTTGTTGGTAAAATACTAGAGCAGCTGGAATGTCTTGCTGGGCGCGGGCTGTATTACCCAAACTCAACAAAGTATCGCTGATAGCTTGAGCAGATGGTATTCCTGTAGCATTTGCTTTGCCCATTCGCCTTGCTATTGCTAAACTTTGCTCTAAAACTTGGCGAGAGGCGTTAAAATCACCAATAACTCGCAAGACATTGCCGAGGCTGCGTAGTCCCGTCGCCTTAAGAGCGGAGTCTGGCTGCTTTTCCAGAGTTTGTTTTATCCGATCTAGTGTCTTTCGAGCCTGACGATAATGCCCCAAAGCTTGTTGGGCTTGGGCTTGATTGATTTGGTTACGAGTTAGCCCATCGCTATATTCAAGCTTGGCGTAGAGATTAAATGCTTGTTGCCAGGTAGCCAAGGCTGTTTCAGATTGTCCTCGTGTTAATTCTAAGCTACCTCGGACATCTAGAGCTTGAGCAAGGATTTGCATTTGCTCTTTGGCAGTACCGATATTTTGCTCGGTTTGTAATAGTTTAAGACTCTTAGCGATCGCACCTTCAGCTGGGGGTAGCTGTCCGAGTTGCTGATAGGCTAGGGAAAGATTGCTCAAAGCTATAGCTTGGTTCAATTTATCCCCATTCGCTTCAAAGGCATTTGTAGCCTGTTGCAAAACCTTGACTGCTTGGGCAAACCGTCCGGCATCGTAGAAGTTTTTGCCCTGTTGTACTAGGTTCTGTGTTTGAACGGAGCTACTTTGCCCGCTGGGGACAGTAGAGTAAACAGCAGGATTGGGAAAAATTAAGGATAAGATTATACATAGGAACGCACTCATCAGTACCAGGAGAAACTGGTTGAGCCAACTCTTACCTAAGTGATTCGCCTTCCACAAGGGTTGTACTGCGTTAAAAAATACATGAGGTTTTCTTGCCATGTTCCTGCTGTTGGAGCAACGGATACTAAAAGAATTCCACAGTTGATTGAATTGGTAAAGCGATCGCGCTACTTCTTCCCATTTAATCCAGATTGCACCTAGCAGAAGACTGCCAGGAGTTATGGCGTTGTGCGGGAACATTAGAAGCAGTCAGAATGACTTTGCCCTGGCGATCGAATCTCCACCCACTAGCTTCTACAATCGGTGCTGGTGATGGTGCAGTTGAACTAGTGGCTGGAGTTGGACTAGATTGATTTTCTATTATGGGTTGAAGTGCGACCCAATCGATAGAAATCGCATCACTACTGAGTACTTCTGTAGGATTAGGCGGCAAGCCACCGCGACCAGTGACGATAAATTCGCTTTGATTTTGAGTGCCACCAGGAGTACAAGTCTGCGCTACTTGGGTGTCGACTGGAACTGATGGCAAGTTAACTAAGCCGTTGTTGGGATCGATATCGGGGATATTAATTTCCAGCGTACCACTAAGTCCAAGTTCAGAACTGGCTGTAATATCATTTTGTAGTGTCAATCGAGAGCGAGGCTGAATTCCGAAGATACTTTGAGCATTAATTTCAATTCGACCACCTCTGCCTGTAAAGGCATTCGCAGTAATATCGCTGTTTTCTCTTGGAAAGGCAACGATGAAGCCATTCGGGGCATTGATGGCGATGTTACCACCCTCTCCAAACTGCTGTGCAGTGCCTGCGGTGGTGGAGATTTGGCTACTATTACGCAACAACAACAAGTCTTGAACGTCAAGCGTCAAATCGCCCCCGTTACCAGAGCGAGTTTGTGCTGTAATACTGCCGTTGTTGAGTCTCACAGAGTTAGCAGCGATATCAAGTTCACCAGCTACACCAATACCAGCACTACTAACTGTGACTTGTGCTTGATTTTGAACTTGTAGCTGCCCAGTTGTAATCTTAATGCTCCCCCCCTGACCTGTGGAGTTAGCATCTGTGTTAGCAAACACGCCACTCAAAGAATTAATTGGATCTACAAATGGTCTCCCAAATTGAGCAAGTCGGGCATCAAACGTGGGGTCACTGCCAGAAATGGTAATGCCTTTGGTAGCATCGATCGTGATGTCACCTGCATTACCTTTGTCGAAAGCTGCCGCCAGGATTTGTCCGCCACCAGTTAGATCGAGGCTATTAACGTTAACGATGATATTACCACCCCTAAAAGCATTCCTCGTTCTTGCACTTAAAATCCCTCCATCGGATATCTTTAATGCATCAGCACTGAGGAAAATCTCACCACCCTGACCTTGACTGTTATCTTCGGGATCGGTAAACAATCCACTAGAGGAGCCGTCCTTTGTATTAACCCCAGAAATGTTAATAGAATTTTTAACATTGACCGTTACATTTCCTGAGTTCCCCTGTCCACCTTGAAATATGCCAGCAACCAATTCGCCTCCATTAGTTAAAGAAAGGGAGCTACTTTGAATGTAAATATCACCACCATTACCAATGCCTGTTGGACCCACTGAAGTAAATACAGCACTACCATAGTTATCTGCTCCTGCCCCATCAATGGAGATGTTTCCACTGGCTAGAATCCTCACATTCCCTGCATTTCCTTGTCCAAGATTGACGCTTTGCACTTGAGCGCCATTAGTTAAAGAAAAGGAACCAGTTGAGATAATAATGTTACCTGCATTGCCGATTGCGTTTGATTCTACTCTATTTCTGAGAAAGCTATTGGCAACTTTTATTTCCCCTGTGGTATTGAGCGTAATGTCTTGTGCAACAGTGTCAACTGACTCTAAACCTGACCCAATGCCAGCTTTTAGCACACTTCTTTCCAAAACATTTAGATTCCGAGCGTTGACTGCTATACTACCGCCTCCAGTCCCTTCTACATATATAGCTGCTCGATTAGTCAGGGATACATCTGCTCGCGCCACATTCTCAGGAAATAGCAAGCTGAGACGATCGCCACCTACATCCAGCTCTACAGTACCAGATTCGCTCAATCCGCCTAATTCAACTCGTCCACTATAAGCATTTAATTCTCCCCCATCCATGCTGACGTTACCACCCACCAGCAGTAAACTTTTACCATCTGGTACTCGTAAACCAATTGCATCAAAGCCTGCTGGATCTGTTCCCGCTGGCGCTACTGAGTTATTTTGAATAGATGCGGCACGAATTTGATTAAACAGTAAAGCTGAAGGGTTAACCGTCAGTAGTCCAGGATTGCTCGGATTTGTGGCGCTAAAAACACCGCGATCGCCAAATCCTACTGCATTAGCTGTGGTAGCGACAAACGAACCACCAACATTTAGACGGGCATTTGCGCCAAAAATGATTCCATTAGGATTGAGCAAAAACAAGTTGGCATTGCCCGCTACACCCAGCGTTCCGAGAATATTGGACGGGTTAGCCCCCGTAACTCTAGTTAAAATATTCTCAATTCCATTTGGATTCGTGAAAACGGCAGCTCGTCCTTCATTCACGTTGAATTCCTGAAAACTGTGAAACAGGTTTGTGTCTCTAATTGCACCGCCATTTATCGCATCCACCTCACCTGTGGATGTGACGGTGGAATTTTCTGTGCCCATCGTGTTATCTGGAGTAATCTGGGCGCTAGCACTATCTACTGTGCAAGCTAGTGCTACTCCTATCGCCAGACAACTTCCCAGTCTGATTGTTTCACTCCACTTAGAGCAGATAATTATCATTAAGTTAACTTACCTATTTGAAATCATAGTAGTTGCGCGAACTCTTCCAGAATTTTACAGTTAATTGAATTGGTAAAGCGATCGCGCTATTCTTCTCGGCAGTTTAGGGCAGCTGGCAATTAGCAGAAGACTGCCAAGAGTCATGGAGTTGTGCGGGGACGTTAGAGGCGGTAAGAACGACTTTGCCCTGGCGATCGATTTCCCATCCTTGAGCCTCTACCATTGGCGCTGGTGATGGCGCAGTAGAGATAGTGATTGGAGTTGGACTAGATTGGTTTTCTCTTGTGGGTTGTAGTGCGACCCAATCGATAGAAATTGCATCACTAGTGAGTACTTCTGTGGGATTAGGAGGTAAGCCACCGCGACCAGTGACGATAAATTCGCTTCGATCTCGATTGCGACTGGGAGTACAATTCTGTGCTAATTGGGTGTCAACTGGGACTGATGGCAAGTTAACTAAGCCGCTGTTGGGATCGATGCCTGGTGTGTTGATATCCACAGTCCCGCTCAACTGGGGATTGGCTCCAGAAGCAGTAATATCACTGGTGCGATCGTCTGGCGCTGCTCGAAACTGCGTGCCAAAGATCCCAGAAGCATTAATTCGCACGTTCCCACCACGGAAATTAGCAGAATTGGCGCTGATGTCGCTATTTTCAAAAGTAACGAGCAAATCAGTGTCGATGTTAATGTTGCCGCCAATGACGTTTTCACCCTCGGCGTTGGTGAAGATGTTGCTATTGCGACTCACGAACAAATTTTGGGAGTTAATATTAATTGTCGCTTGCTCCGAGTTAGGATCGACAAGAGCGCTTTGCGTATTGGCGGTGAGTAAGGCGTTGTTGTCTAAACGGATGGAGCGAGCATTTAATGTCATATTGCCTGCGGTTCCGGTTCCACGACTCCGCACGCCTACTGTAGCTCCATCTTGAACTAACAAGGTATCGGTTTTAATCGTCAAATCGCTCGCATCACCTGTTGAGTTTGGCTGTGCAGAGGCAGATAAACTACTAGAAAGACCATCATTGCTCGTACCACTCAGTTGCACGATTTGGGAATCAACATTCAAAGAACCCCCATTGCCAGCACTAAATGTAGCAGCACTTACCTGCGCCCCACCCTCAAGCCACAACGTATCGGTTTTAATCGTCAAATTGCCCGCATCACCTGTTGAGTTTGGCTGTGCAGAGGTAGATAAACTACTAGGAAAACCATTATTGCTCGTACCATTCAGTTGCACGATTTGGGAATCAACATTCAAAGAACCCCCATTGCCTGCACCAAATGTAGCAGCACTTACCTGCGCCCCACTCTCAAGCTGCAAGGTAGGAGTTTCAAGATTCAAGTCTCCCGCATTCCCTGTTGAGTTTGACTGTGCAGAGGTAGTTAGGCTACTGGAAAACTGACCGTCTTTGCTTGTACCTATCAGTTGCACCTCAGAAGAAGCATTAACTGTTAAATTTCCACCCTTACCAGCACCAAATGTAATAGTATTTATCTGTGCCCCACCCTCAAGCCGCAAGCTGCTAGCACTGATATTGACATCGCCTCCTTGTCCGTTTGCTCCTGGTAGCACCTGATTGGCAATGATACTTTCGTTATTAAGGTAGATCGCTCCAGTTGCATTAATGTCAATATTGCCTGCCTTACTATTCTTAGAAGCAAGTCCGCCTTCTATTCCGGCAAACAGGTAACTTCCTTCTGTCATTTCTAAATTTCGAGCATTAACTGCGATACTTCCACCAGCACTAGCAGTTACATCTACCCCAGCACCGTTGCTCAAGGAAATATCACTTCTTTGTGTACTGTCGGGAAAACTCAAGCTCAGATTATTCCCTTGCCCATTCAACCCAACTGTTCCCGCACCAGCTAACCCACCTAACTCGACTCGCCCACCAAAAGCATTCAATCCTCCACCATTTATCTCGATCTCGCTGCCTACTAACAGTAAGCTATTGCCATCTGGTACGCGCAAACCCGTAGCCACAAACTCGCTAGATGGATTTAGACCAGAGTCAGCAATTGAGTTATTTTGGATCGCGGCGGCACGAATTTGGTTAAATAGTAAAGCTGAAGGATTGACTGTCAGTAGTCCAGGATTGCTAGGATTTGTAGCACTGAAAACACCTTGCTCGCCAAATCCTACTGCATTAGCTGTGGTGGCGACAAACGAACCACCTACGTCCAGACGGGCATTCTGTCCGAAAATAATGCCATTGGGATTAATCAAAAACAGATTGGCATTGCCTCCTATTACACCTAGCGCGCCGAGAATGTTGGACGGGTTAGCCCCCGTAACTCTAGTTAAAATATTCTCAATTCCAGCCGGATTCGTGAAAATAGCGGCTCGTCCTTCATCTACATTGAATTCCCGAAAACTGTGAAACAGGTTAGCGTCTCTAATTGCGCCGCCATTTATCGTATCAACTGCACCTGTCGATGTGACGGTAGAATTTTCGCTACCGAGTGTAGTGTCGGGCGCAAGCTGAGCAACAGCGCCATTTTCCCCAGCACAGAGCGCCCCAACAGTGGCGAGAAAGCTTGCTAGTCCTAATTGCCAACTCCAATTCCAGCTCATCTTCAGTCGATTCGCTACGAATTTAGAATATCAGATTGAGAGCTAAATACTAGAGCTAGAACACTAAACTTCTGTCAATCATTCAGGGAGTAACGATATCTCTCTTTTTACAGGCATTCAGTTTCGTCGCCTCTGCCGCTCCTGCTCCTCATGATTTTGCGCTCTCTGCCGCTCCTGCTGCTCTTTATGATAGTGATTTAGTAATCCTATCGCCATAAATATAAACATAAACAATCCCCACCACTGCTGATCCGTCAATTCCAACTTCCAATTTTTATCCGTCCACGCAAAAAAATCCTTTACAGGCTGCCAATCGGCAAGCGCCAATAATCCTTTGATAACGATAACGGCAAGCAAGCATACTGCTACAAGAACAAGCGCGCATACTGCTGCGATCGCAATCAACTCCAAAATCGTCTTCCTGTTTTCAACTAAGGCTTTGATTACAATCCAACAAACGAAAAACGGGAATATTACAACTTTTACAAACGCGATCGCAATAAACTGCAAAAACTTCTTAACGTATTCTCTGACGAGCCGTGAATTACGATGTCGTGGATTCCTTCGGAGATAAGGTTGACCCAGAGGTCTAATACCTTCAATCTGAAATCCATTTAATTCTTTCAGTTCTCCCGATCCTATACTGATTTCAAGCTGCTCCATCTCATTTTGACGACCGCTTACATTTAACTGCTGTTTGCCACTACGGTCAGTAATAATAGCAGCAGTAATACTACCTCCATAAATTCTTTGTAACTCTTGCTGTACTTTTAAGTCGATTGAAGCAAGCTCCCTCGGATCTTTTATAGTTAAGTCAAAATCTCCTCCCTTTAAGTCGATAATTCTTTCAATCACATCCCATATTTTACTTTTTTTAACTAACTGTTTTGATTCATCTTCTTCTGATAGCTCGGCAATTTCTTTCCAAGATAATTTCAGTTTCTCACATATGGCTTGGAAATAAATGGGATCGATTGGTTTGCCGTTGAAAAACTTGGTAACTGTTGTTCTACCTATTCCAATTTTTTTCTCATCTAATTTATTATTTGATTCTTTATCTAATTTAGAATAAGTTAATTCAACCGAATTCGCAAGTGATTTTTGATTCGCCTAGTTTTTTGAATGCTGTTTTTGCTGCTTCTAAACCAGCGGCAGAGGCTTTATATGTATTTCTTCTTTGGTTAGAATTCATATAGCTAGAGTTTTTTAGCAGTAATTGGCTTTGTTGTATCAAGGAGTTGCGGATAAGCGACGCAATAGAGCTGAAGTGTCACTAACCAACTTTCACAACAACAAACCATCACATCTATAACTTAGTATATTGAGCATAGTGCTGCGCTTTTCACAAGGGGGAAGCCCGAAATTCGAGATAAAAAGTTACGCCGCATTCCCACTCGATGAGTGCAAAGTCTAGAAACAATACAACAATCACCACTGCCCTTCACCAGCAGGAATGGCTATGTTCCACTCCAAAACCGTCTTTGGAGACAAACTGTGCGCTGCCGCAGATCTGACAATCAGGCGGTGGCGCTATTCATCTAATGTGCTGCACTCAATCGGATAATTCAAATTGTAAAACTTGATACAGCTTAGGTTGAATACTAATCAATTTCCTCATTCAACAGACTCCTCTTTCCAAAATACATCTACGTAATAATGCTGCAATGATTGATTAATCTAGTCAAAACTAAAGCGTAAAGCAGTCATAAGTCAATTATAAGTCAATCAAAGCAGTCCTGAGTCAAGCCAACTTAGAGCGACGAAGACTAATCGAATTCTTGGATTAGGAGAGCGATTGTCGCAAAATATGTTTATCTAACAATGCCGTCAGTGTAATTATAAAGCGAATAAAGACGAGCATAAGAAGAGCAAAAGAACATATTATCGCAATCAAAATGTTAGATTTTTTGCTCTAAATTGAGAAGTAAGAGTTGGCAAACACGAAAGAGTTGTAGTCATGCAGTCAAAACTTGTTGAGCGAAAAAACTCTTTAATTGATTAGTTTTTGATTCCTATTTTTTCTATGGGATCTTATAGACAAGTGAGGTTGTCTGCGTGGTAAAGACATGCAGAATTAAATTTGAGCTGCAAAGCTGACTTTAGTATGCCAATTCAAATAGAAAGCTATGAGCTTTGTACGTGGAGAAAACACGAATATGAAACGTAAGATAACTGCAATTACTGGGACGATACTGGCGATCGCTAGCAGCGGAAACTTCCTAGTACCCGCTACTGCTAACAACCATATAAATAGTTTGATAGTTGCCCAAAGAAGACCTTCACCAGGCACATCATCCCAGGGAGTTGACGATCGAAACCAGTACTACGATGTTCTCAAATACAAAGAAATCGTATAGGCTTAGTGGGACTTGAATGCTACTTCGATCGCTGTCAAACGACAAGCGCATTGTCTTCCCTTTTGAATAGGAAAGTGCATAGCGACAATGCGATCGCAGACTCAGCAAGATACTCTTTACCCAGTTGTGGGACGAGCATCTTGCCCGTCTCCATAGGTACAAGATACGAGCAAACAGATTTGAATCTAAATTTCAAGAGCGAAAAAGCAACTTTAATTTCTGGATTAACTAGGCAAACTTAACATTTTAATAATTCATGTATTCCTCCAATCCCAATCGGATTTTAATTGTTGATAACGACGAATCTACTCTGAAATTACTACATGATTATTTGCAGTTTCATGGCTATGAAATTTTTAGTATTGCTAGAGGAGCTAACTTCTTTCAAACTCTCAGTGTTTTTCAACCCCAGCTCATCGTACTAGACTTGAGACTACCAGAAATTGATGGTTTTACGTTGCTTGAGCAATTAAAACAACGAGATGAATGGCAGTCTATCCCTGTAATAATAATTTCGGCACTCGCTTCTCAAACTGAACGGCAACGAGCTTACAATTTAGGAGCAAAACATTACTTTGTTAAGCCAGCCAATCTCCGTATTCTTCTGCAAACAATTCAAAAGGAATTCCAAGTATGAGAATTATCAAAGTTGACTTAACCTTATTTTTTGTCACAAGAGTCGTGCTGAGACTGCTTGTGTTGCCAAAAGTATTTGATGTCGGTCAAATCCTCTAAAGTTGGGATGGCTCATTATAAACAACTGACCTTTAGCAAGAAATGACAAACTTTAACTCCCAAAATGGGTCTGCAGATGATTTTGACAACCACAGTGACCAGCCAGATTCAAAATGGGAACGTTGGAGGAGCTATTTAGAATTAAATCGCGAATTATTTAGCTCAATTCATATCGAAAACCATCCACAAGCTAGTTTTTTTTTCATAGCAATAGAGAAGTTTGAAGGCAGAACATGGAAGGAAATTTCCGCTAGCTTGGATGGGATTCCACTTCGTACTCTCGGTAGGTTTTATAAAGACTGCATAGACCGGTTTTACGAAGGCATTAAAGACTATCTCAACAATAACAATCCTGACAATAGCAATCTTGACAATGAGAATTTTTAAATCAAATCACAAGGAAACAATGACAGACTCAACATCCTCAACTTTCACAGTCCCAATAGACATAGCAGATCTCGATCGCGCACGACAATTTGGATCGCAATATCACGGCGCTAAAGCCGAACAGGTTTATCACAATACTCTGGCAGTGCTTGCGGTTGATTCCTTCCTACGTGGTTTAGAAATCGAAACCGCTCTGGCAGCCAGCGAAAGTCAAGACACGGTGTATCAAGTTTTGATGGATGTCAGCGACTTAGAAATTTCTGACTTGGGAAAGCTAGAGTGTCGTCCCGTGCTGCCTCAAGCAGATGTCGTCTCCATCCCGCCGGAGGTGTGGACAGAACGCATTGGCTACGTAGCCGTACAGCTCGACTTGAATTTGTGGCAAGAAGCAACATTGCTGGGATTTACCACAGAAGTGACAGAAAGTGGCGAAGTGCCGATCGCGCAATTGCAAGCGATCGCCGAGTTGCCAGCACACATACAGCAAATTAGGCAAACAAAACTGAGTTAAGGACGGAGTAAAATCATGGATTTCAAGATGCCAAAAATTAAAGAACAGTCAGAACAATTACAGAATAAGGAATTAGAAGCGATAGCGGGGGGGCGACTTAACAACCTAGTAAAAAACCTCTCGTTGCGAGGTAAGGTTGCCAGGTGGGCTGCCGTGGCTGCATCCGTAGTAGGGATCTCTGTTAGTATGGCTATGCCAGCTGAAGCAATCAATCGTGTACCTTGCCATGAAGACGGGTACTTTAGCATCTATCAAATGTTCGATGGCAGACAATTCGGTGACTCAAAGTGCTTTGCAAATGCTGGCGATGCCAATGTTGTTATTGCTGATGTGCATACAGTCTCCTCAGGAAACAACGCTGGCTATATCATCCATCACTAATCAGGGAAGGTTTGACTTCAGGAAATGGCAGAGGGCTAACTTCATCGATAGGGTTGGCACAGTGACCATTCTCCGCATCGTCATCTATTGATGGAAGGGTCGTGCTAAGCGGAAGTGTGGGGCTATTAGACTGAACTATTTATCCCACACTTTTACAGGGCATGACCTATGCATCCCAGTGGAATTTAAGGAGAACCAAACAATGAGCAATATTCACAATGACGGAGAACACATGGAAGACCAATTACAACAGATAATTAATGAAGCACTCAGTCTTCCCCCTAATGCTATTTCCTATCATATCAGCCAGAAGCTAGCATCAAAATATCCGGAAAAGGCACTCCTAGAAGGTAGCGATTCTACGTTTGCTCCGGAAGCTTTTTCTAACGCTAAGCTTTGCACTCTGCTTCAGAAAAGGGATTGTTACAACCAGAACAAAACTGCTTGGAGTGGGCAATACAATAGACTTTACCCATATATTATCAATGGTATGTTTGAAGTGAGATGGCAAGAAAATCAGCTCGTTTTGCTCTTAATGAATTGGAAGGAAAATTCTTGTTCCGTTAGGTATTACTGGATTTTAGCTGATAGCAAAGAAGTTGCCGAAGAGTTTTACACTACTGTTTGTAAGTGGAATTCGCAGATTGAAATTAATAATGAGATTTTCGTATTTGAAGGTGGTTACTGGTCGAAGAACAGAGAATTATCTAAGTCGATTAAAACTGTGAGTTTCGACAACTTGATTTTGAAAGGGGAACTCAAACAAGACATTCAAAATAACTTAAATCAATTTTTTGCTTCCCGTGAAAAATACGAAAATTTCGGCGTACCTTGGAGGCGCAACTATCTATTTGTTGGACCACCTGGTAATGGTAAAACTCATACTATTAAAGCTATAATTAATCAATTACAAAAACCAGCTTTGTACGTCAGAAGCTTTGAATCTTCTGAGTTCTATAGACGCAATTCTGAAGAAAACATTCGTTACGTATTTCAGCAAGCGCGAGAGTATGCGCCCTGTATTCTTGTGTTAGAAGATCTTGATACTTTGATAAATCGTACAAATCGCTCGTTTTTTCTGAATGAACTTGATGGCTTCGCTTCTAATCAGGGTATTGTGATTTTAGCAACAACTAATTATCCCCATAAAATAGATCAGGCACTTACGAAACGTCCTGGTCGCTTCGATCGCAAGTATAATTTTGAATTACCAACTTCATCAGAACGTGTCGCTTATATCAAACTGTGGAACGATAATAAGTTAGAAAATTCGCCGATGCGCTTAAGTAATGCTGCGATCGCTCGGCTCGCCGAATTAACAGATAGCTTTTCTTTCGCTTACTTAAAAGAACTCTTTGTTTCTTCCATGATGCAATGGATGGAAACAATGGCAGCAGGGACAATGGAGAAACAGATGATTTCTCAAGTTCCTCTGCTAAAAGAGCAAATGAATAGTTCAGCTAAGGCTAAGAACGAGAATTAAGGGTTGTGCTGCAAGAAAATGATGGATTAAAATAGTTTCTTGAGAGAAACTATTTCTGCCCGAATCTAATGAATCCCAAAACCCCATTTAAGTGGCGACACTATCAACCTAAAATCATTCTGCTATATGTGCGGTGGGCATTGTCAACTTAATGGGATAAATCCGAAAATCGGCACGAGGATTCCTGAGTAGCCAGCTTGGCTGATTTTAAGCAACAGGTTTCAGACAAGCGACTTCTCGCCAATCCTCAAATCGTTGGCGTAGTTGTTCTCGGTATCGTGGTGCGGTGAGTTGATGCTGTTTCAGGTGGAAGTGTCCTTAAATCGGTTCAAATGCCCAGAGAAATCGTTGCGCTTGCCCGGGTGATTTGAATTTGGGTAGTGATATGGAAGTAGTGGTGAGTTGTAATTCTTGCCCTTTGGGCATTCTGTCTACTATTAGCTAGTACAAATAATCCTCACATACTCGCCTAAAATTAGTATTTTTGATGATAACAATTTTAGCGTTCTTATTTTACTCATTTGTATTACTAGTGCCTAAATTAACACCAGAGGTGATAGAACCATCCCAAAAAATATGTGAAGAACCTTCAGAAGGAGTCTGTCCTACCTGTAGTTCTGAGCAGGTGATTAAAAATGGCTCAACTCATAATGGCAAGCCAAAACATCAATGTAAAAGCTGTGGTCGCCAATTTGTTATCAATCCTACTAACTCACCTGTTTCAGCGGAAACCAAGCATCTGATCGATCGGCTCTTGCTTGAGAGAATATCATTGCGAGGAATTGCCAGGGTGACTCAGGTGAGCTGGTCATGGTTACAAGATTATGTCAGTCAAAAGCTAGCTCGAACTCCGCGCCAGGTCACAGTTTCAGTCAAACTGTCAGGAAAATTGATTATTGAATGTGACGAGCTATGGTCATTTGTTGATAGCAAGAAAAATGGGGTTGATATTTGGCTAGCGATTGACCGCAATTCTCGAAAAATTGTCGGTTGTTTTGTGGGAGATAGAACCAGAAAATCAGCTCGTAACTTGTGGGCTTCTTTACCAGAGGTTTATCAACAATGTGCCTTTGTATATACAGATTTTTGGCAAGCTTACAACACAGTAAGTCCTCATAAACGTCCAAAGCGCTGTTGGTAAAGAAACAGGTTTAACTAATCATATTGAAAGGTTGAATAATACCTTTAGGCAACGGGTTTCTCGGTTGGTGAGAGACAGTCTATCCTTCTCGAAAAAGTTGCACAACCACATTGGAGCAGTTTGGTACTTCATTCATGGCTACAACGCAGAGCTTGACATGATTTGAGCCTCACCACTACTTCCATATCACTACCACAAGCCTTAAGTAACATTTATTCACATAAACGACTGTGTAGATAAACCATGATTTAAGTACAGTCGTCACAGTAAAAGTGCCATCTCACAAGGCTTTTCTAATAATCGTTTAAATTACTAAGAATTTTTCCAACAGAGATTTAAGTTTTGCATAAAATCACCGAAAAAAACTTGAGAAGAATATAGAAGGTTGCATTGACTCTTTAACGCTCTTTGAGTCAAGTAGCAGACTTTAAGTAATGCAATGTGAAAAGAGCGGAATTAGCCCTCCTTTGACAAAGGGGAACAAGAGAAAGTCGCATATGGGGTTAAATTAGCAAATGGCTCTAGATGAGCAGCTCAAGCAGCTAGCAACGATCGCCCAACAGCATCCAGAAGAATCGAAAAGGAAAGAGGCGCTGACGCTGCTAGTTCAAGACATTTGGAAATCGGGTAGGCTTTATCGCCCGTCGCGAGGAGAATACTCACCTGAACAATATCGGGAGATTTATCAGGAGGCATTACAAAACCTATTTTTGTTCGTTTGTCAAGAAATTGATAGGTATAACCCAGAACTTGGAGAAGTAATAACATGGTGTAATGTTCTCTTAGAAAGGCGATTTTGTCGAAATGCAAGTCGCCAGTTCAGAGGCAATCCAGGTATTCGGAGCGTGACTTTATCAGACCTAGAGGATCTAGCTTTATCGGAAGCACCCCTATACCCAGGAGAAGATTTCAGAAGCTATATAGAATCAGACCCACACAATTTATTCGAGATAACTCATATAAAAAATCATCCAGAAGCTAATTTTGCAGCTATAACAATACTGCGACTTGTTGAGGACGAGTCTTGGCAGGAAATTTCCGATAGGTTTGGGATTACAGTTTCCACACTGAGCGTATTTTATCAACGCTGTTTACGCAGGTTTGAATCAATAATTCGACAGGATCTCAGTATTTAACTTCAATCATAGTAAAACAATGATGCGAGAATTATCAACAGTGTCAACCTTCAAAGTTCCCCTGGGCATAGAAGCCCACGACCTAGCGCGAGCATTTTGGCAACAACATCGCGATCGCGCCAAAGCTAAACAAGTTTACCTCAATACTCTAGCAGTATCCGCTGTAGATTTCTACCTGCGTTGCCTGGGAATTGAGACAAATTGGGCAGCTAGTAGCAGCCGCAACCTAGTGTATCAGCTTTTGATGGATATTGCCGATTTAGAAATCCCCAACTTGGGTAGGCTAGAGTGTCGCCCAGTACTGCCAGAAGTAGATGTCGTCTCCATCCCGCCAGAAGTTTGGTCAGAGCGAATTGGCTACGTCGCCGTACAGCTTGACGCTTCGCTGCAAGAAGCAACATTGCTGGGATTTACCACCACAGTTCCAGAAAGTGGCGAACTGCCGCTCGCGCAACTACAAGCGATCGTTGAATTACCAGCACACTTACAGCAAATTCAGCTAGCAAAACTGAGCAAAGTGCAGGTACTCAGCCAATGGTTTGAAAATCTGTTTGATGGCGGTTGGCAGTCTCTAGAGACACTTTTAGCTACAAACCGCCAAACTCTAGCCTTGAGACACGGGCATATTTCTCAATTACATGAGAATAGCGTTCAGGGAGTCAAACTAATCGATTTGGGTCTACAAATCGGGAACCAATCTCTAGCATTGCTGATAGCGCTCGTGTCAGAGAGCGATGAGCAAGTCAGTGTGATGGTACAGTTACATCCAACCGGCACAGAAAACTATCTATCACCAGATATTAAACTAACTTTGCTCTTAGAATCTGGAGAGATAGAGCATACAGTGCAGTCTCGCCACCAAGACAACTACATTCAACTAAAACGATTTCGAGGCAGACCAGGAGAATGCTTTAATATTCAAGTAGCCTATGGTGAAATAAGCGTGACCGAGAACTTTATTATTTAATCGCTTTTGTTAGAGGTAATGAGTAAGTTAGTCGTCTTAAGCTTCGAGAATGGTGACTTGCATCGCGGCTTTCCCTCTGTCACAGCCCGGTTTTGGGAAGAAGGCGATTCTCATTACATGAAGTTTAATGGTAGTTTACCGGCAGCACCAGAGCTTCTAGACCTCTACAGAAATTGGCGGTTACTGTATTTAGCACTTTATCGACGTTTGGAGCTGAATTCTCGCATCGAAATTATTGGTGGAGATGTGACTAACGTTTCAGCAGTTGACTTTGACAGTACGTGCAAGCAGTTGTCGGACAAAATTAACCATTGGCTTGATTCTCCATCTTTTCTCCGAATCGAGCAGGAATTACGCACGCAATTAGACCCAACACAAGAAATTCGAGTCATTATTGAAACTGACGATCGCCTGCTGCAACAGCTGCCTTGGCATTTGTGGGACTTCTGCACAGCTTACCCAAAAGCGGAAATAGCCTTAAGTGCTTCAGAGTATAGACGAACGAAGAGACAGCCGACAAGAACACACAAAGCTAAAGTGAGAATTTTAGCAATTTTTGGTAATAGTAAAGGAATCAATCTAAAGAAAGACCGAGCGATTTTAGAGGAGTTATCAGAGCAGGCAGAAATAAAGTTTTTAGTAGAGCCGCAACTAGATGTTTTATACAAATATTTGTGGCAAGATGAGGGATGGGATATTCTTTTTTTTGCCGGTCATAGTTCTAGTCAAGAAAAAGGAACGCTCCAGCTAAATAAAACCGATAGCCTAACGCTCGACCAACTCAAGTACGCCCTACAAAGAGCGATCGCTGGCGGTTTGAAACTGGCGATTTTCAACTCCTGCGATGGATTAGGCTTGGCGCGGGATCTGGCAGAGCTAGATATTCCCCAAGTAATTGTCATGCGGGAGCCGATAGCGGACGCAGTGGCTCATAAATTTCTCAGGGATGTTCTCTGGGCTTTTTCGGGCGGAAAAACATTATATGTCGCCGTGCGGGAAGCACGAGAAAAACTACAAGGACTAGAGAAGGAATATCCCTGTGCAACTTGGCTGCCAGTTATCTGTCAAAATCCAGCCGAACCGTTGACTAACTGGCAAGATTGGTACGCTCCACCCAGCAATTCTACTGCCAATAGATTCAAGCAAAAGCAACCACATCGCCAAATCTCGATCGCTCAGAATCAATTGGGCAAAGTACTCTTAGCTAGTATGGCGATCGCCGCTTTGGTGGTAGGAGTCCGGCAACTAGGTATACTACAAACCTGGGAGTTACAAGCTTTCGATCTGGGTTTGCGTCTGCGACCCAATGAAGGGTTAGATCCGCGCCTCCTGATCGTGGAAGTAACCGACAATGACGTGCGGCAACAGCAACAGAAGGAGATGCGAAGTCTATCAGATGCCGCACTCACACGGCTGTTAGAAAAACTCCGACCGTATCGACCTAGAGTTATAGGATTAGATATCTATCGCGATTTTCCAGTTAACCCCAACCAGCCAAAGTTAGTCAATTATTTGCGAGACGATCGCTTGATTGCTGTTTGTGAAGTTCAGCGGGCAAAGGATGACTATCCAGGAAAGGATGATTATCCAGGTATTGATGCTCCGCCGGAGATCCCAAAAAATCGCCTTGGCTTCAGCGATCTCCCAGTCGATGGCGATCGCGTCATTCGTCGTCAGATACTATTTATGGATATCAATCCTCAGTCTGCTTGTGCAACGAACGAATCCTTCAGTTTCCGGTTGGCGCGGCTTTATCTAGATGCCGAAGGTATTCAACCTCAACGAGATTCGCAAGGAAATTGGCAGATGGGCAATGCGGTCTTTAGGCGACTTGAATCTGATACTGGCGGCTACCGTCAGTTGGATGCAGGAGGCTACCAAATGCTACTTAGTTACCGCGCTGCCGATCCAGTTGCCAAGCAAGTTACTCTCTCCCAGATCTTGAGCAGTTCGCTTGATGCGAAGCTATCCACGTTAGTTAAGGATCGAATCGTTCTCATTGGCACGACAGCTGAAAGCTTTAAAGATTT
Organism: Chroococcidiopsis sp. SAG 2025; assembly: GCF_032860985.1. Classification (GTDB taxonomy): domain Bacteria; phylum Cyanobacteriota; class Cyanobacteriia; order Cyanobacteriales; family Chroococcidiopsidaceae; genus Chroococcidiopsis. The sequence continues at coordinate 87,180 of NZ_JAOCNC010000003.1, read as the reverse complement.
CCATCTCACACCCTACAGCATTGATAGCGGGTCTAGGGTAATGCCAGGAGTTACGATCCATGCTCACATGATAAGCCAAATTATCAGTGCGGTTATGGATCGTCGCCCCTTGCTGTGGTGGTTGCCGCTGTGGGCTGAAACTCTCTGGATTTGGGGCTGGTCGCTGGTGGGGGGAGCACTGGGCTGGCAATTGCATTCGTCGCTACAGCAAGGGCTAGCGATCGCTACAGCCCTTGGTATCTTGTCTGGACTCTGTTTCGTCCTCTTGCTCAGAGGGGGCTGGCTACCGTTGGTTCCAGCGGCGATCGCCACGGCGATCGCCCTATTAGTGGCTGATAAAGTTACTCAAACCGATCACAAGTCATAAGTTTTCATGGATCGAAACCGTCATGCTAAAGAAGTTACCTCAACTACCAATTGCGATCGCTATTGCTATAACTTGGATATTTGTCGGTTACTCAAATTACCCCTGGCAAGTTTGGGCGCAGTCTGACAGAGCGATCGACAACGTTTCTACCTCAAAACGAGCGAAGCAGCAACCTGATTTTTCTGGTTACGGCAGACCTGGGCGCAGAACTGGAGGAGGAAGCCGCAGCCCCTGTTCGCCAATCGACCCGCCTTTGACCGCTTTGATCCCCGAAACTAATTGGGGCAACACAGTTGCCGAGCGTCCGAGTTTTTGGTTTTACGTGCCTTATTCTCCCCAACAAGCACAATCTGGAGAATTTGTGTTGCAGACAGAACGGGGAGAAGACGTTTATCGAGTTCCTATAACATTGCCTCAAACGCCAGGGGTTGTTAGCCTTAGCATCCCGTCAACAGAAAAACCTCTAGAAATCGATCGGTGGTATCGCTGGTACTTCAAACTTTATTGCACGCAGCAAGTATCTGCCCCAATTTTTGTTGAAGGTTGGGTGCGACGAGTGGCACTAACTCCTACACTTAAGAATCAGTTACTCTCAGCCAAAGCACGGGATTATAATGTATACGCCGCCAATGGCATTTGGTACGATGCCATAGCTTATCTAGCTCAACTACGGCTTAATTCAGCAAGTGCTCAGCTCGATTACGAGTGGGCTGACTTATTAAATGCAAAAGGTGTTGGTTTAGAACAACTTCAGCAGCAGCCAATAGTTGGTAACGCTGTACTAGTAAGCGAAGTTAAAAGTCAAAAGTTAAAAGTCAAAAGTCAGAAGTAAAAAACCTTGCCAGTAGTTACACGGGTGGGAGAGCCATCGAACCAGCGAACAGCGATCGGTGACAAGCGCGTGTGGCTCTTGAATTTAAACCCGCGCGCCTTGTCACACCTTCCGTGTTGCACTAGAGTTTATCTACAAAAAATAATTTGTAAAGAAATTTTACGATGGTTGATGCTCTGCATAAAAAGGAAGGCAAAAGTCTGAGTTCTTTTTAGAGATACAGAATTATTGATTTTGTATTTTGCAGGCACGCTCTATCTATCAAACTTTTGAAACTGGGAAAATTCAATTTGACTAACAACTGGAACAAGCCTTCTTTTCCACAATTATGCGTACCTCAGCTAGTGCGAGATCGACAGCAAAATCTTACTAAGCTCTCAATCAGCCTATGTTTCTAAAATCGAAATCCGCAAACAAAAGCAAAGTAAGCTCAACTACGTTCGCGCTCGAACAGCATCTCACTACCCAGATCGCGATCGGGATGGTATTATTCCCAAGTTTGACCCAGTTAGATTTCACCGCACCCTATGAAGTCTTTTCCCGTTTACTGAATGCCAAGATTTATCTATTAGCTCCAACTCTCGATCCGATTTACTCCGAATCTAATTTTCCGCTTCTCCCTAATACCAGCTTTGAGCAATCGCCAATTCTGGATGTGTTATTCGTGCCTGGTGGTTTGGGTGTCAATGCTAAGTTGGAAGATGATAAATTTCTTGAATTTCTAAAATTTCAAGGCGATCGCGCTCGTTACGTGATCTCAGTTTCTTCCGGTTCGCTGTTACTGGCTATATCATGCGCTTTGCCGATGCTTTTCACCACACTTTCGAGTACGTCATTGTCGAACAAGAAATCCCCAAGCGCGATCGTATCTACGAGCAAACTCATACCTTTTCTAATCTAGTCTCAATAAAATATCCCTGGTTAAATCTTTTGTTTCTCAACTATGACTATCACAACGCCCATCATCACAATATGCGTTGTCCGTGGCATGAATTACCTCAGTCACACCAACAGGTGTTTGGAGAACAACCAGGTGGACTCTTGACACTACCGCAGTTAGTTAGCAACTATCATCGCTATCGAACTAGTCGGTTATTCTCTGGGCAGGGAGAAGCAGTATTAGAAGATAGTACCCTGGATGCTTCTACAGGTGGAGTTGCGGTTTCTTTTCTCACTCCGCCATAGATGAATACAAATCTGGTTAAAGCGCCCGCATCGGTTCTCGTGGTTTTGTTTAGGAATAAGAAAGAAGTAATCAGGCAAGCGATATGAACTTTAATTTTGATAACTCAACTTCATTAGTTCCTACTGAATTCTCTGCTCTTGAATCTTCTTCTCAGGGCGAGTTCAGCAATCTCTTACCTAAAGCTGCTCAAGAAAAAATTGTACAACCACCCAAGCAAGAGGAGCGAGTGGGACAGTCAAAACCCCTTTCCCAAGACGAACAAGAGCCAGAAGAACAAGAAGAAATTTTACAACCACTCTCCCCAGAAGATCAACGCGATCGCGAGCGATTGGAATCGTATCTCAAGCAGAAATCCTTGGAAGCCTACTATGGCTGGGGTCAAGCACTCGCTGAAATCCGAGATCGAAAGCTGTTTCGTTCAACGCACAGAGCATTTGAGAATTATTGTCAAGAAAAATATGGATTTACTCGCCGTCACGCCGATTACTTGATTAAATTTCCTCCTTTAATGGACAATCTGATGAGAACAATCTGTTCTCAAAATCAACCTGATGAAAATTCAATTCAGATTTTTGCGAATATGCTTCCTACCAACATGGCGCAAGCTAGGCATTTATTTAGCTTAAATACCGACGAGCAGCAGCAGCAGGTATGGAAAAAAGTCCTAGAAGAAGCAAAAGCTTCTGGTAAAGATATAACTGCTAATTTCATCAAAGATATTGTCAAGCAGTACAAACAAGAGAACAATGTCGTGCAGGACAAAAGAAAGCGCAAAACACTTCCAGAGAATTGTCAAGTAGGTGAGATCTTCACTTTAATCAGTCTCGAAGATCGGGAGAAGAAATACAATTGCCACCTTTGCAGAATAGTAGAGCTAAAAGACTCTAGAGTAATTGTCGAAGTTCGCGATGGAACTCTTCTTACTGTGAATCCTGAAAATCTAAAGCAGAAAATTGATTTATCCAAAGCTCCTCAGCAGTTTAAGCAAGATTGGGAGAAGATTAGACGACAGTTGCCGCAAGATTGGGAGAGGATTAGACAACTACGCGAACATAAATCCCGCGATCTAGGATTAGACAAAATTCTAGAACATTTAGGAATATCTGAGCCTCTAACTGATGGGGAAAGATTTATTTTGTCTCACATAGAGGAATACTACAAACTGGATGATTGCATCAGCGCACCGGTCACAAGTTAAGGTTACTAAACATTTGTCAAGAGTCAGACTGAGATGGTGTAAAACTCATAGCAGATAAGAAATAGAGGGATGAAGCTATGAGTCGGAGCAACCGCGACCATGCCAAGAAGCAACATCGCCCGATGATAGAAGATGAAACCATTGCCTCTCAATTAGAAGCTTTATTGACACCAAGGATTACAAGACAAGAAAAATACTATCGACGCTGGTCGAAGTCAGTATTTTGAACCAACCTAAAGCTTTTTCCCTTGATTAATTCAGGGATTGTTTCAATTCCTCTTTCTTTTTTAGTAGCGATCGCTGTTTCTTTTCTGACTAGCGAACCCTCAACAATTCAGAAGTTTAGCGCGGTCGAACAACGGATATATACTGGGGAAATTTTAGGCGATCGCACGGGGCAAAATCTGGGAGCGACAGCAAAACCTCGCTTAGTTCGAGGTTCTGAGTTCAGAACTGCGCGATCGCGTAGCAGTATTACTTATTTCCAAGCAAGAACATGCAGTTCGCACTTACGTCGTTTCGATCGAGAAGTGTAATATGATAATCAAACTCTGCTATCGTGGAATACCATACAACCGTCATTCTTCTGCTCAACCAGATCGTCCATTGCGTCAACTGCGTGAATTTGACACAGCCGATTGCCGCAGATATCGTGGCGTAACTTATTGTGTCGCTCCTCATCCTCGACTTGTGGAAGTGCCTGCAAAACTAGCAATTCATAAGTTGATGTATCGAGGTGTAATCTACTACAAGTTGATATATCAGAGCATCACCTTTTTAATAAATCGAAATGCCTAAGGAGTTACCGCACTCGTTCAATTAGTAAGGCATGTCTGCTTTCGCTGATGTCAACCTTAGTCAAAGCAACGGTGTCATTTCTCTTAGCTGGGTTTGGGAATAGGAAGTGAGACGGGCAAGCGATTTGAAGTACAACTCAACTTTATGAACTCTGATGAGTCACCAACAACTTGTATCAACTGAATCCACTGCTTTGGTCGAGTCCAACATCTTCACATTAGTAGAAGTGGCTCAAGCAGAAATTTTAGAACAACTAACCTACGATGAGCAATGCGATCGCCGTCAGTTGGAATTGGTGGCAGAGCAAGCATTCTATCAGGTAGGTAAAGCACTTGCCCAATTGCGAGGTCGGCGACTGTATCGTTCTACACACAAAATATTTGCAGCTTATTGCGAAGCTAGGTAATGAAGCTGCGGATTTCACTTGGGTGCGCTGGGGTAAAGGGTACCCAAGAGAATCGAGAAACAGTCCGAACAGGGCGTTTAGACTGGCTTTTTGATATGGGCTGGGCATTAAGCAAACAAGGCTATAGACTAGCTCTTGGGCGTATTCGACGATGGTTTCCATAACCGTCAACTCAATTTATTCCTACGCCCTTTCTTTCAGGTTTTGGCGACTTTGGCAACCCTTACTGAGAATGGTGCAAGAAAGATCTAATAAGGTGAGCAATAACATCCTACTTAAGTAGGATTTTTTCTACTATCAGCACCTTCCTCTAAGCTTTGGAAATTCGTATTTTAACTTCAGAAAGTTTTGACATTTGAAAAGCACGCTGATGTCTTGAATGAATTTGTTTGGGTGTTTTAGTCTTGTTTGAAATTAGCTTGCGATGCTCATCACTTTGAACCAAACGTATTTCCTAAAATCTCGATTAATCGCTCCAGTATCTCTCATGACTCTGATAAGAATTTCTAGTGTATTTTTCCCTTTTCAAGCTTATTAAAAGAATTGCCAGGATCGACTTGTTTGCTGCCAGTTTCTATTTCTATTGATTCTGCCTTAGCTGTTACCTGTCCTCCTGTACAGATACTATGAACTTAAAAGCAATACCTTTAGGAAAAATTATTCTTTCAATTCTATTTTTTACCTGTCTAGCTATTTTTGGAAATAGGCTAAGACGCGACTTTTCTCAAGTTCATAGCGCCCAAGCTTTTATTAACGGTGAAATCACTTCTGTGCGGGCATCTATCCCCGGTGAGCTAGAGTTGAAAAGCGAGAAAATTAAGTTGAGCAAGCAACTTGAGAAAGGGACACAAATCGGCACAATTAAATCTACTGTCGAAAATCCACGAGTATCAGTTCTCAGAATTGACAAGCAGCAACTGGAAACCCGCCTACAGGATGTTCAACAGCAAATCTCTGGAGTAAAACAGCAAATTCAAAATCGCAATAAATTGATGAACTTGTTTAAACAACAATCTGTCTCCCAGAGAATGCTTCAACTCAAATACGCCCATCAAGAGATAAAACAATTTGAAGGGGAAATCGCACGAGAACAAGCCAGAAAAAAAGTAGCGCAGAGGGACGCTCAACGATTTGCTAGCTTAGCAAAGGAAGGAGTAGAAACCGTTTCCAGAGCTGAAAATAAAATTGCAGAAGCGCAGCAAGCATCTGCTGTAGTAAAGGAAGCTCAATCGAGAATTGAGCTAGCCAAACTCAACTTAGAAGCAACGAAAGCCGGACTTCAGCTAGAAATAAATCGCACCTTAAGCTATCCTGAAACTCGCGTTCTCGAACTTGACACAGAGTTAATAGACCTAAAGCAACAAGAAAGAAACCTCTCTAAACAAATCCAGAGTATTCAGTCACAGCTATCGATTACCAGTAAAGAATTGCAGGCTCAACAAAGCGTTTCGGTTCTAGCACCAACAACAGGAGCGATCTGGTCAATTAATTCCCAGTCGCAGGAAATAGTCGAAGCTAATAAATCGATTATTCAGTTACTAAACTGCCAGAATCTTTGGATAGAAGCATTTATAAATGAGACTGAGGCTAATAAACTTGTTGTTGGACAAGAAGCTCAAATCAACCTTACTAACTCAAGTAATGTTCAATGGAAAGGACGAGTAGAGACAATCAGAGCAGGTACAGGTCGTGTTGAAGTTGGGCAATATGTTGTAGAACCACCATCAGAAATTGCTCAGCGTCAACTACCAGTACAGGTAGCGACAGTACGAATTAAAGTCGATTGGCAGAAATCTCTTAGATCGGACGATTTTTGTCTGGCAGGGAGAAGTGTAAACGTTCGCTTTATTGAGTCAAAGTCTTCGCCTTTTTAGTAATTTACGTCTTTAATTTTTACAGCTATAAGGAGTGTAACTTCATGATAGGAATTCTAGGAGTCGCTATACAAAGTGTGCAAAGAATTACATATAATATCAAATCTAGAAGTTCTAAAGTTGCTCATAACAGATTTATAGTCGAGCAAAACTTTAATATGTATTTTTTTGGTGGATTTTAGTTTCCTTAATCAATATTTTTATTTTGGTTGATTTTTACCGAACAATATATTTAACTGACGTTTCAACAGCAATTGTTAGTGTCAGCAATGTATTATTAGCTGTTTTAGTCCGAAACGAACTAATTGTGCATTTATTATATCGTTTGGCAGTATGGACTTCGGTAAAGATCGGTCATGGCAAATACTATTTTAATAGTGGCGTTCATTACATCGGTAGCGTTCACGCCTCATGTGCTACTTGGGGACTTCTGTGGATAATCATTAATGAATGGCAGCAGTTAGGAAATCCTAGCGACCTTCTATCAATGTCTGTATCCAGCGATCCTATATCAATTGCTATATCCAGTATACTGTTAACACTTTTAGTTATTATTATCCTCACTGCTATTTCCCCATTGCGTCATAAGTTTCATGACACGTTTGAAATAAGCCATCGCTATCTGGGATGGTCTTGTTTGGGTATTCTCGTCCTGCATCAAATTAGATTTCAATTTATCGTCACTCTCAACCAAGCTTATCCTCTAGAAGCTTTATTGACTAATCCAGTTTTACTCATGCTTTCGCTGATAATTTTCAGTGTAGCTTTGCCTTGGATGAGTATGGAATGTTTCTCTAACTTTAGAATGCATTGTCCTTCCGAAGGAGTTTTAGTTGTATCTTTTCCAGGAAGGGCTGATGTAGGAACATTTGCTCGAATTAGTCTAGATGGTATTGAATGGCATTCCTTTTCTGTTGCAGGAACGAGTTTCAGCAAAGGAACGGGCGAGTCAGAAATTAATCTAATCATCGGCGCGGCAGGCGACTGGACTAAAAATTTGATTCAGCAAGTTGAAAAAGGAAATTTGCCCAAACGAATATGGGTTCGTCGAGTCAAGCCTCCTGGTTTTATGTTCTCAATTAATGCTTATTCACGAGTAGTTGTAATTGCAACTGGAGCAGGAATTGCACCAGTCATACCTCATCTGATAGAAAACAGTCATAAACTTTATATTGTGTGGATCGCCAACAAACACGAACAAACTTACGGCGAAGAGCTTTGGTCTTTTCTTAACTCTCATCCTCGTAGCAATATTTTCGATACAGGAGTACATGGTAGACCAAATGTAGAGCAGCTAGCTATTGAAGCAGTTCGAGATTTTAGAGCGCAAGCTGTGTTCTGTGTATCTAATAAAGCGGTTACTGAAAAGGTGGTCAAGACTTGTTTAGGGAAAGGTATTCCAGCCTATGGAGCTACCTGGGACTCTTGAAGCGAGACAACTTCTGTCACAAACACTCTGGTGCGATCGCCTCATCATACTAGCTTCATTCCAAATCGTTTCACCTTAAAACAAAAACAATGCTGTACAAAACTATGGATAGAGACAGACAAGAAGCTTATTGGCGAGCCAATACAACTTTAATTCGGAACTTGTTAATTGCCTGGGCGCTGGTATCGCTAGTGTTCAGCATTCTACTGGTACAGCCATTGAACGCGCTCCGAATTGGTAGCGTCCCTCTAGGCTTTTGGATGGCACAACAAGGCTCGATCTTAACGTTTGTAGCATTGATTTTCATCTATGCCTTCCAGATGGACAAGCTCGATCGCAAATACGGTATGAGGAAGTGAGGTTGAGTTATGGCAGAATTTTGGACGATTTGGTTAGTTGCCCTTTCTTTCGGGTTATATCTCTATATCGGTTGGCGATCGCGCGTCAAGGATAGCTCCGGCTTTTACGTTGCGGGGCAAGATATCCCCCAAATAGCGAATGGAGCTGCAACTGCGGCAGATTGGATGTCGGCGGCTTCTTTCATCTCGATGGCGGGGTTGATTTCGACTTTGGGCTATGACGGCTCGATTTATTTGATGGGGTGGACTGGCGGTTACGTGCTGCTAGCGCTGCTACTCGCCCCATATCTGCGCAAGTTCGGTAAGTACACCGTACCGGATTTCGTAGGAGATCGCTATTACTCCAATGCAGCCAGATTAGTTGCAGTTGTCGCCGCCTTATTTGTCTCGCTGACTTATGTCGCAGGGCAAATGCGGGGTGTGGGAATTGTGTTCAGCCGCTTTCTGCAAGTCGATATCAGTACGGGCGTGATGATCGGGATGGTGGTGGTGGCATTCTTCTCAGTTTTGGGTGGGATGAAAGGCATCACTTGGACTCAGGTAGCTCAGTATGTTGTGTTGATTGTGGCTTATCTAATTCCAACTGTGGCGATCGCAATGATTCTCACAGGCAATCCGATCCCGCAACTGGCGTTTACGTTTAGCGATATTGTCGACAAATTAAATCAGATTCAGTTGGATTTAGGTTTTAAAGAATATTCGCAACCCTTCGCGAACAGATCTCAGTTAGATGTACTATTCACAACTCTCGCTTTAATGGTGGGAACGGCAGGATTGCCTCACGTGATTGTCAGATTCTACACGGTGACTAACGTCAGAGCCGCTCGTTATTCCGCAGGTTGGGCATTGTTGTTTATCGCCCTACTCTATACCAGCGCGCCAGCACTGGCAACTTTTGCCCGTTACAACTTGATTAGCACTTTGCACAACCAACCAATTACCGAAGTGCGTCAATTGAACTGGGTAAATAAGTGGGAAAAAACCAAGTTATTGACTTTTACAGACAAAAACAATGACGGACGAATTGAGCTATCACCAGATAAAAGTACGAGCGAAATCACCATCGACCCCGATATTATTGTCTTGTCCACGCCAGAGGTAGCTAAATTAGCGCCTTGGGTGATTGGACTTGTCGCTGCTGGAGGGTTAGCTGCCGCCTTATCTACAGCTAGTGGTTTGCTGTTGGTGATTTCTAGTTCGGTGGCGCACGATATTTACTACCGCATCATCAATCCCAACGCCTCGGAAACCCAAAGGGTGTTTGTCGGTCGAATTATGGTGGGGGTAGCCGTTGTGCTGGCGGGATATTTTGGGATCAATCCGCCTGGATTTGTGGCGCAAGTGGTGGCTTTTGCCTTTGGTTTAGCAGCAGCTAGCTTTTTTCCGGCAATCGTTCTCGGTATTTTTGATAAACGAACGAATCGAGAAGGTGCAATTGCAGGGATTGTAGTTGGGTTATTGTTCACCCTGTTTTACATTGTCGGGGTGAAATTCTACGGCATGCAACCTTGGTTATTTGGAATTTCTCCTGAAGGTATTGGCACTGTAGGAATGATAATTAACTTTATTGTGACTCTTGTGGTGTCGCGCCTGACTCCACCACCTCCAATTGCGGTGCAAGAAATGGTAGAAGATTTGCGAAGTCCTGCGGGTGCAGAATTACCTGTTGAATCAGTGCATTAATTTTTGTCTTCTGGGGTTACTTTCTGGAGTGCGCCCTTACCAGGTTTTTGTTGAAGAGCTTAGTAAGTTTACAAAAGTAGAATATCTGCCGTTCTTGACAACTACACATCAATAGATTTATTTGTAAAGAAGACGATGAAAAAAGTTTTAGTGATTGAAGATAGGGCAGAAACCCGTAATCTCTTTCTGGAATGGCTTGAGACTGAAGGTTTCTACGCTATTGGTGCTGAAAACGGTCTGGTTGGTATCCAGCAGGTACAAAAAGAGCTACCAGATTTGATACTTTGTGAGATTACGATTTCCCAGCTCGATGGTTATGGTGTTTTGACTGCGCTGCGCCAAGATCCTTTAAGTGCGGGTATCCCCTTCATTTTCTTCACTAGCAAGCTGGAGCGGGCTGATTTCGTAAAGCTATGGAACTAGGAGCAGATAATTATATCACTAAGCCCTTCAAGTTAGATGAATTACTCAAGGCGATCGCCGCTTGTTTTTCTAAGCAGGCTGCTCTCCAGCAGAGGTTTACGACATCCGCCCAGCTAGTCTTAGATTAGAGTCACCACTCACCGATCGGGCAATCGATATGCAGCTCCTTTCTTCCGCCAGTTTCGCCGCGAGACAACACCCCAAGTTTGGAGAAGCGAGTATCGCAGATAAAATTGTACTTTTGGTTTTGTTTTAACCGAAAAATGCTTGCTCTGACTTCATCTAGAGAATCTACTACTCTCAACCCAAGCTTCAAGCACTCAAAAGCAATTACTAGTTCAGCGGTATCTGCAAAGACTTTTCTCCATTTCTTACTTGAAGCTGGCATCTTTCTAAATGGCTTCTCAATCTCCATTTAAGCGCTCGCACTTTTCAAAGTATCGATCGCAGATGTAGTACTTATTATTGGAGGAAAAATGAAATTTAAATTTAAAGCAATCGCGTTTTGTTTAGCTACTTCAGCTCTAATGGTTCCAGTACCAAAAGCGCTGAGTGCTGGAGCGCTACATCACGTGAAAAAAGAAGAAAAGATGCTGAATTGGGTATGTGTGCAAGAAACACAAAATTCTTGGAAGTGTCAATTTAAACATAGTCAGCTTAAAAATGGTCAGCAGTCCAAAGCGATCGCTCATAGCAAATCAACGCTTGCCAAATCAGTATCAAATTCTACTTGGCAATTAGACATATTTCTCTTGCTAACTTTTATTAGTAGTATTAGTATGGGACTATTTCTATACGTCTGGCATTGTAATAAGCATATTGCTAAGCAACAAAAGAATATTAAGTTTTTGGAAAGATGCAAGAAGATAAGTTATTATCAGGAGAAGTAAACGTGGATTTTTAAGATTGCATTTCTCACATTTATGTTAATTCAACCTGTTAGTAGCGTAACAATTGCGGTAGTAGCAGTAATACTTCTTGACCTAGTTTTTAGTACTCAGCACTAATGTTCGACTATTCGTGCAATTAAAATTAATAATTAATAGTTACGGAGATAAATTCGCAGTGATGGATAAATCCTTACTGATTAAGGGGATGTTAGGACTTGCCGATCTGAGGCTACGAGATTCTGTTCATTTACTCTCCCAGAGCGCATCCAGAATTTCAACGCAAATGGATAGAACTACTGAAACTGAAATCTAAGCAAGGATTGACAGAACTATTATTAAGAGACTTTTTCCTACCCTAGTTTATAAGATTAACTAACCATTCATTCTTTAAAAGTAACAATTGTTTTTGGTCAAACAGCATTTTGGTCAACAGTAATGACCTGTGGCTACGGATTATAAGCAGCCCTCAAAACTTTACAAAAAAACAAATTCTTTTGCAAAACCTATCGAGAACAGAAGCTTTTCGTCAGTCAAACAGAGTTACGTAACTATTTCAAAATCTTCACTATGTAAATTATACTTGTCTTAGAATATCAGCCTTTCTAAAAATTGTTAATCTAGAGTTTAACGAGCAAATTTATAAAATTTTAAGAAAATTAATATGAAAATTGAAAATATCAAATCAAAAGCTGATAAAAATAATTTAAAAGCGCATATTTTTTGGCAAATTACAGTTTTAGTAACCAATTTTCTACTTTTAGTTATTTTCTATAAAACAAAGTTTTTTACTAATAGTTCGGTAGCCATTTTCGCTTTTATTAACCTACTCTTGGCAAACAAGCTGATTTTGAATCTACTGTATCGTTTAGTAGTCTGGATTTTAGTAACGCTTGGACATGGCAAATATGACATTAATAGCAGCTTTCTTTACATCGACGACATTCGTATCACCTGTACCATTTGGAGTTTTGTTTGGCTGCTTATTGATATTTCAACCGCTCAACAGACTCAATATTAAATACAATATCTTGAAAGGGTGACACCTGGTTTACAGACAAGCTGATTTGTTTAGAGCGTACCAGTTTAACAATGTGGACAATCTACATCGATAGTCGCGCCTTTTTGTCCAAAACCATCAAAATTTGTTACAGCGTACACATAAGTTATTATCAATGAGGCAATAGATAAGATTTATGATAGACCAAGGATTTGCAGATTGGGAAACGTCGTTTCGTTGATTGCCATACTTTCCGAGAAAACAGCTATTTGCAAATTGGTTGGGAGTAGGTTACGGGTTTTTGTATCGCGGGTGGAGGTTATTTTCTACCCTTTATTTTTCCGACGATGCCGACCCAAAATAGCGTTTGCCTCTAAAAAACACGCCCAAAAATCTCTTGAACGTAAGTTTAGAGTTCGGACTTTTTCTTATACTTCCTAAATTTCGTCAGTCAGACAAGGTGCAACGCGGTGTTAACTAATTCTTCAATTCAAATTCACACTGTGACCACTCCAGAAGAAAATGAAATGTTTCTGGATGTGCCATCACTGATATACGCCAACGATCCTCATTGGGTAGCACCCATTCGCAGCAGTATTGCTAAGCAATTTACTCCAACCAATCCCTTTTTTAACTATGGGAAGCTACAGCAATTTATCGCCGTATCTCAAGATAAAGGTGCGAAGCCGTTGGGAAGAATTGTGGCGACTGTAAATCAGCATTTAATTGAAAAAGAAGGTCAGAATATCGGATTGTTTGGTTATTTTGAGTGCATTCAAGATTTTGAAGTAGCTCAAGCCTTACTAAGTAACGCTGGTGAGTGGCTGCGACAGCAGGGGATGACAGTTGTTCGGGGACCAATTGATTTATCTACCCATAACAACTGTTTCTTTTTAGTCGATGGCTTTGATTCACCACCAATGATGATGACACCCTACAATCCCTGCTACTATCCAGAGTTTATCGAACGAGACGGCTGGCACAAAGCCAAAGATGCTTACGCCTATGATTTCCCCTTAGACAAACCCTTACCATCAGAATTTGAAAAAGCTTATCGAATTGCTTGTAAATCAGGGGTAAACTTCCGTCCAATCAGGACAAAAGGTGAAGGATTTGAGACTGATGCGATCGCTATTTATCACCTTTTTAACCGTGCTTTTGCCAATAACTGGAGTTCTACCCCGCGTAGCGAGGCAGAATTCATGGAAGAAGCTAAGGAACTACAGAGCCTTGTAGACCCAGATGTTTTCCCTATCGCGGAATACAACGGGGAAATGATTGGTTTTTTCATGGGTTTACCTGACTACAACATTGCACTAAAACACCTCAATGGAAAGTTTAATTGGTTAGGAATTCTCAAGTTTCTTTGGTATCGCCGTCAGATTGACCAAGGAAGAGTAATTATAATTTGCTCTTTACCAGAATATCGCCGTAAGATGGTTTCCTTAGCTTTGATTTATCTAGGAATGAAAGGGGGAATCCAAAAAGGCAAACTCTATAAAAGAGCCGAATTAGGATACATTTTCGAGGACAATTTCCCCTCTCGTAAGCTAACCGAAGCCTCTGGTGGTAAAATTTATAAAACTTACCGAATCTACGAAAAAGCCTTATGAAAGCGCTAGTAACTGGAGCAAATAGCTTTACAGGCTCTATTTAGTCAAGATTCTACAACAGCGGGGTAACTCTGTTGTCAAAAGTCGTTTACTGTAGCATTGTAGGTATCTATGGCGACACTCAAGCCAAAGTCATCGACGAAACTTTTGGGCGCACCTAAGCTGACTTTTCCTCAGCTTATGGTAGAGCGATCGATTGCGTCGCAAATACTTTTAATGACAAACGCTCTGTATTAATCGCATTGCCTTATATTAGCGCTTTTGCTCTAAGTTGAAACCAATGATTTCAAAACCTCGTTTTCCTGATGGTTCGCCAGCTCCTCAATGGCTGCAAAAAATCCAGTACGCACAGAACTCGATTGCCTATATGGATACTGCCGCACAGCGCTACGGAGACATTTTTAACGCTCCTGTGATTGGCGATCGCGATGTTGTTTTGTTCATCAGTAATCCTCAAGCACTTGGGCGCATTTTTGCGAATGACACGAGGCAGTTTATTACTCCACCCAACCAACATATGCAGCCACTGGTTGGAGATTACTCCATTTTTACATTGTCAGGTTCTCGCCATCGCCGAGAGCGTAAGTTATTAATGCCTCCTTTTCATGGAGAACGGATGCAAACTTATGGACGATCGATCTGTGAATTAGTCGATAAAGCCATGAGTTCGCTATCTGTTGGGACTCGGTTTTCTGCACGAACTTTGGCACAAGAAATCTCTTTAGAAGTCATTTTAAAAGTCGTTTTTGGGGTCGATCGAGAAGACCGTTTCGATCGCCTCAAGTCGCTATTTGTGAAACTCACCGATTCACTGCAATCTCCTTCGATCGCCGGGTTAATTTTCTTCCCTTCTTTGCAAAAAGATTGGGGAGTGCGAAGTCCTTGGGGATACTTGCGGCATCTGCAACGACAGGTGAGCGAACTGGTGTACGCCCAAATTAGCGCTCGTCGCAACCAGAGTCACGCGCCTGGTTCAGACATCCTAAGTTTACTAATTTCAGCCCGCGATGAAACAGGTCAACCGATGAGCGATGTTGAATTGCATGATGAGTTAATTACACTCCTTTTGGCAGGTCAAGACACAACCGCAACTGCAATCGCTTGGGCTTTGTATGGGATTCATCGTCATCCACAGGTTGGCGAGAAGTTGCTTGTGGAACTCGATCGACTAGGAAAGGCTCCAGATCCAACAACCATTTTGCGATTACCTTATCTTACAGCCGTTTGTCATGAAACCTTGCGCCTTTTCCCTGTTGCTGTTCTCACCGTTCCTAGAGAGGTCAAAGAACCTGTAGAACTTATGGGTTATCAACTGGAACCTGGCACTAGACTTTATGGTTGTATTTATCTAACTCATCAACGCCCAGATCTCTACCCAGAACCTAAATTATTTCAGCCAGAGCGCTTTTTAGAACAACAGTTTTCCCCCTATGAATTTCTCCCCTTCGGTGGTGGTGCGCGTCGCTGCATTGGGGAAGCGTTAGCTTCTTTTGAGATGAAATTAGTCGTAGCAACAGTGCTGTCTCGTTATCGATTAGCATTAGCAGATCGATCTCCTGAACATCCTGTGCGCCGAGGTGTTACTTTTGCTCCTGCTAGAGGGGTGCAGATGATTCTGAAAGAAAAATTCTGAGCCGACGAGTTAAGTCCTGCACGCTCATGCTCGCCTTCAGACTCAAATTGCACCTGATTGCAGCATTGCCAGTTTTACCCGATGTAAGTCCTGCTAATTAAGAAGGATCGCCTGTCCTCAAACATTTTTGTGACACAACCAGTGAATTAGTTCCCATGAAAACCGTTGAGTTCAAGCTAAACCTGAACCAAACCCAGCAAGCCAAAGTAGACGGTTGGCTGTCCGTACTACGGTGGGTATGGAATCGCGGTCTACATCTACTAGAAGAATTCGACAATAACACTCGTTGGGATAAATCTTCAAAATCTTGGGTTCCTTGCTGTCCTCTGCCGTGGCAATACTATAAAGATGATGACGGGCGACTCATCCCCTTCACAAGGCTTGCTCAGACTAAGCCGTATCGCATGAGTTGCCCTATACCGCAGACTTATCGTCAGCCTGAAATAGAATCGCCTAATCACTTTGGAATTCTGTACTACTTCGCCCAAAAGAACCATTTGGACAAACCCTGGTTTTGTGCAGTCCCTAGCAAGAGCGTCAGCGGAACGCTTAAAGCTTTAACTGACGCTTGGTGGGAGTATAAATCAGGGAAACGCTCATCGCCACGATACAAGCGATACAAAGACAAGATCAAATCTCTTGTTAACAACAATTCCAAATCAATTAAGATTTCCGGTAGACAGATTACCCTTCCTAAACTGGGAAAGGTGACAGTTAAAACTTTGGACAAGCGGTGGGATGCATCAGTTGCTATTGCTACACTAAAAATCATCAAGCAGCCGTCAGGCTACTACCTTCAGTTGATAGGTGAATTGCCAACTAAGAAATTTAAGCCCTCGAACAAAGCAGTAGGTATATCGCTAGGATATAAGGATTTATTTACTACTGATGGTGGCAAGGTAGTAAAGTCACCGCTCTACTATCAAAAAATGGAGAAGAAGCTGCAACGGCTCCAACGAAAGCTCTGTCGCCAACAAAACCTGTGCCCGATCGACACATACAATCCTTCTCTTCGAGAGCATTTCCTTAGCTGCCCAATTAATCCTTATAAGGGTGCAAACAAAGCAAAAACGACTCAGAAGATTTCGGGTCTTCATGAGAAAATCCGCCGCGCAAGACGAGCTTTTAACCATAAGCTTTCGACCTTATTAGTGCAAGAGTATGGCGGGATTGCCACTGCCAAATCTGATATGCGGAGAATCACTCGTAGACCTAAGCCAATTGTAAATAAAGAAGGCACTGGCTACGATCGCAACGGTGCAGAACGCAAATCCCAGTTCAACAAATTAATTCTGGCTAACGGTTTAGGACAGCTGGCAACCTTGATTGAGCAAAAAGCCGTAGCTAACGGGCGAGAATATATTGAAGTCGTCCCGAAAGATATTCCAGATGAGCCGAGGCAACGTACTGAACACGAAAGCAAGCGATTGCGGTTGCCCCGCGCCGTTCATCTATCAAGCTTCCAATCTGGAAGATACCGCGCTTGGTCGTGGAAATCGAAGCCTGGGGAGTCCCAATGGACGCAGAACCAGGAAGCCGCGCAAGTGGCAACTCTCCGTGATACGGAGACAACCATCTTAACTAGCTCAAACCTCGCTCTTGAGCGCGAAGGTATGGATGTGCCACCAACATCCTCACCTAAAAATAACGCAAACCAGCACTCCTGTAGGCTTGTGACGACATCAGGTGAGAAATCGACTCGCGCAACTTCTACTGGGCAGTCTGTGACTGAACCTGCAAAAACTCGCTTAGACGAAAAGGAAATGCCTGACCAGCCAGAAAAGGCTCAAAGGCAATCTGAAGTGCTCCTAACCGCTAAAACTCAAGTACGGAGAAGGAAGCGACGGACTGCCGGAGAAAACGATTCTAGTTAGTTAAGGTGGTTGCAAGGATTCGATTTGCTACGAATCTTTGTATTACAGTTGCATTTAAGTAGATGAGAGACTAGCACGTTTTTGATAGTGCCAGTAACGCGCAGTCGCGTTCTGGGGCGCGTCACCGATAAGACCAGTGTAAAATGTGTTCGAGACCTAAGCACAGATACCGTCTTCAAAGTCAAGAGATGAAAATTTGCGCTCATACTCATAGTTCATATGCTTTTTCGTTCAAACCGAATAGACGAAAACAGACGAATTTGTATTCGCCTTAACAGATAAGCAGTTAGAGGGTGTTATGCACTTTCCAAAGCGACAAATTGCTTGAGCATTAGGACAGCAAAGGCAACTAGATACAGTCCGACTAAAGTCTCTGCGCTTGCGCTCGTAGTCTCGTACCAAGCGGCGAAAGCGGGTTGTCCTTTGCGAAACTACGCTCCACAACGAGCGCGACGTGGTAACAGGATGAACCCCTTCTTGGCTTCTGGTAGTTTAACTACCTCCAAGTGAATGCCTTCGGCTTGTGCTGCCTGTGCCGCTGTTGCGCCTGTATAGCCCTGGTCTACAAATGCCACTTCCACCGACTCTCCGGTAATCTGCTGCACCTGAGCTGCTAGTTCCTGGACTTGAGCACGGTCTTGTTCGTTGGCAGCAGTCACATACAGGCTAACAAATGTCTCAACGTATCAACAGCCATATGCACCAAGCGTGCCTTTTTTGCGTTTACCACCGTCATATCCTGCCCGTTCACCACTTTAGGCGAGTTGATTGCAGTGTTCGACTGTCAAAAATCACGGAGGCGCGGCTGTGAGTTTCGCCCGCTGGCCAACCGCAGCAGCACTTCTTTAGTCATCGACAATTGCCTCAAACACCCCTGCATTGAACCAGCGTTGCGGAGAGTTGGTACACTGCTGCCCACGGTGGCAAGTCATGCGGCATCATCCGCTCGCGTTGCACCTGCCCGAATCAACCAACGCAATCCATTGAATACTTCCCGCAGGTTGTGTTCTCTTTGTGGAGCTTCTTGGGTCATTAAAGTGAGATAGGGTGCTACGAATGCCCACTCTTCATCGCTGACATCACGCTTGATACGGTTTTCTCATACCTCTAGCTTAACCAAAGTGCATAACACCCTCTAGTGATTTCTGAATCAAGGCATCGCCCCGTTAACAAGAAGACTGGTAAAACCAGTTTGATTGAGCGATATAACTCTACTCTTCGGCAACGAGTTTCACGTTTAGTCCGCGCTACCTTATCCTTCTCGAAAAAGTTGGACAACCACATCAGAGCCATCTGGTATTTTGTACATCACTATAATTCATCCTTACTTATGTAGGACTACCCAAACGAGAACGATCGTTCCTGAAATCAGTTGAACAGAATTCTTGCAAAAGTAATCAATTTGTGAAATTCAACACAGATGGACACAGATGGATTTTGAATGCGGGCAAAAGATTTAATGAACAAAATCAGTTTAATGAAATAATGAGGAAAAGATAGTGAAACTAAAGCGGTATTTATGGTTAACAGTATTGCTCGCTACCATTGCATTTAGTGTGTTACCTGCATATTCCCAGCAATTTTTCCAACCGCGTCGAGTATTTCAGGTTTCTACCTTGGGAGCTTTAAACGTTGGAGTGTATGAAGGGGCTACAACATTAGCTCAACTCAAACAGCAGGGAGACTTTGGCTTAGGAACTATTGAGGGATTGGATGGAGAATTGGTTGGGCTTGATGGCAAATTTTATCATGTCAAAACAGATGGCATTGCTTATCCTGTTGCAGATGAGGTAAAAACGCCTTTTGCTACTGTAGCGTTTTTCCACACAGAGCGATCGCTACGCTTGAATGGGCAAATGAACTATCAAGAATTGCAGCAACAGATTGATACAGGCTTGCCTACACAAAATTTACCATATGCAATTCGCATTCGCGGTGTCTTTCCCTATTTGAAAGTGAGGAGCGTACCCAAACAATTACCGCCTTATTTGCCGTTAAGTGATGTAATCAGTCAGCAGGCTGCTATCTTTGAGCTGCGGAATGTGCGGGGTACTTTAGTGGGATTTCGGATGCCACAATACCTTGAGAGTGTAAACGCCGCGGGATATCACTTTCACTTGATTACAAGCGATCGCACTTCGGGAGGGCATTTGCTCGATGGAGAATTTCTTGATTCTAGGGTTGATATAGAAACCCTGCATGACTGGCAGATGATGTTGCCCGATAATACTGCCTTTAAACAAGCACCACTAAAGTAATTTAGGAGTCAAGCATGAAACGCAAACAATTTTTGCAAAATGCGATCGCTAGTGCCATTGCGGGTGGAGTGGTAGCTTGTCGAACAACCACAGCATCAAGATCGAATGCAGCCTTACCCAACATTAACTGGCAGATGGCAACGAGCTGGCCCGTATCTTTAGATACCATCTTTGGTGGCGCTAAAACATTTGCCGATCGCCTAGCTGCGATCACGGGAGGCAAGTTTAAGATTACACCGCGTACTGCGGGCGAGCTAGCTCCGCCACTAGAGGTGCTGAATGTGGTGTCCCAAGGCGCAGTACCATGCGGTCATACGGCTGCTTATTATTACGTGGGTAGAAGCCCAGCTACCGCTTTTGGAGCTGCTTTACCCTTCGGCTTGAACGCTCAACAACAGAACGCTTGGCTGTATGAAGCAGGTGGGTTAAAAAAGCTACAAGATCTGTATGCTCGTAAGTTTGGCGTGATTCAATTTCCCGCAGGCAACACGGGCGCGCAGATGGGTGGTTGGTTTCGCCAGGAAATTTTGACAGCGAAAGACTTACAAGGGTTGAAAATGCGTATTCCTGGACTGGGGGGACAGGTGATGGGCAAACTAGGCGTGACGGTACAGACTTTACCAGGTGGAGAAATTTTTCAGGCATTACAAACGGGAGCAATTGATGCGGCTGAGTGGGTCGGTCCCTACGATGACGAAAAGCTAGGACTGCACAAAGTCGCTAAATTCTATTACTACCCTGGCTGGTGGGAACCAGGACTAGCGCTGGAAGTGCAGATCAACTTGAATGAATGGAAGAAACTACCAGTTGAGTATCAGGAAGCGGTTGCAACGGCAGCCTTTGAAGCAAACACGATTATGTTAGCTCGTTACGATGCCCGTAATAACGAAGCGCTCCAACGGCTACTTCAGAGCGGCGTGACGCTGCGCTCCTATAGCAACGAGATTTTGGCAGCAGCAGAAAAAGCGTCTTTTAAGTTGTTTGACGAATTTGCAGCTAAAGATGCTGACTTTAAGAGCATTTTTGCGGAATGGAAGCAGTTCCGCGATCGCGTTTACGCTTGGAACAACATCAACGAAGGTAGCTTTGCCCGCTACAACTACGCCAAACTCAAGTCATAGAACTGGCTTCGCCGACAAATCGACCAGCCAGCGCACAGTTTGGGGAAAGAGCATCACCAACAGCAACACCACAATTTGCAACACCATAAAGGGGAGCGCGCTTTTGTGAATATCAATCGTGCGAACTTCCTTTGGTGCAACGCTTTGCAAATAGAACAGGGAAAATCCGACAGGGGGCGAAATGAAGGCAGTTTGTAAATTAATTGCCATCACCACCCCAAACCAGACCATATCTATTCCCAACTGCTGCGCGGCAGGTACTAACAGCGGCATGGCAATAAAACAAATTTCGATAAATTCTAAGAATACGCCGAGAATAAAAATCACAATATTACCAACAATTAAAAAAGCAATCTTGCCACCAGGTAAATTCACTAATAGATTTACGATCAAGATTTTGCCACCCAAACTATCAAAAACGACGGCAAAGAATGACGAGCAAAATAAGATCGTCAACACTACCGCTGTCACCACCGCCGTTGAGTGACCAGCCGATCTAATCAGCATCCAATCTAGTTTTCGATTGAGCGCAGCCAACACACAGGCTCCCACTGCCCCCACGGCGCCTGCTTCCGTTGGCGTAGCAATGCCAAAGAAGATACTACCTAGCACCGCAAAAATAAGTAGTAAGGGTGGAACAACTGCTTTCAACACCTGCTGCGCCAGTGCCGCTTTGCCAATTTGCCGAGATTCCAGTGGTAGGGCAGGAGCTACACTAGGTTTGAAAAAGGCAAGTACCAAAACATATAAGGCATAAGCTACCGCTAGCATTAATCCTGGAATCAACGCTCCCAGAAATAGATCGCCCACCGACACGCCCAATTGATCGCTCAAGACCAGCAGCACTAAACTAGGGGGAATTAATTGCGCCAACGTCCCCGCTGCGACGATTACGCCTGCTGCTAATTGCTTGTCATAGCCATAGCGCAGCATCACGGGCAAGGAAAGCATTCCCATGACGATTACCGTGGCTGCTACCACGCCTGTAGTCGCTGCCAGCAGCGTGCCGACAAAAATCACCGCCAGCGCTACCCCACCCCGCAGCGAACCGAGTAGAATTCCAATCGTCTCTAGCAGTTCTTCTGCCAGTCCCGATTTTTCTAACACTGCACCCAAAAAGACAAAAAACGGAATTGCTAACAGGGTAAAGTTGGACATAGTACCGAACCAGTTGTTCGGCAACAGTAACAGCCGACTGGGATCGAACGCTCCCACCAGCCAGCCGATCGCGCCAAAAACGATCGCCGTCCCCGCAAACGAAAATGCCACTGGGTAGCCGCTTATCAGAATGAAAAAGAAGCCAACGAACATGGCGATCGCCAACCACTCAAAGCCCATAGTTTCTCTGCTCAAAAGGTAATGTTTCAGCGTTGCCAGCCGCGCTGCTTTTTGGCACAATCGCCAGACTGATTCAGATGATTGTAGGCGATCGGAACACAGCAGTCTACTCAAGCGGTAACTGTTCTGCGTCTTCTTGAATAGTTTGGGCGACCTGCGTGTATCCCTTCAAAATCGCCAGATACTTGATAGCTTGCGAAACTCCTTGAGCGAGTAACGTGGCAAAAGCAACAATGATCGTTGTCTTGATCGGCGCTCGTGGTAAGCCATCTGCATCTGAAGACAGCTCCCAACTCCCCCACGTACCGTCAGGCAAAAGTCCCCACGACTGCAAGACAGGGTTAATGCTTACCCAAATGCCTAAAACGCAAAACGGAATCAAGAAAAAGACCGTGCCGAGAAAATCTATCAGCGCCCGTCGCTTTTCACTCCAGCGGGTGTAGAGAATGTCAACTCGGACGTTTGCACCGCTCTTCAAAATGTAAGCAAATCCGAGAAAAAACATTAATGAAAACAAATACCATTGCAGTTCGATTAATGTATTGGAAGACAGCCTGATTTCGATCGCTCGTCCGATGTAGCGGGCAACAACATTATAGAACCCAATAGCGATTAAGAGAATGACCAGCCAAATGCCAGAACTACCGATAACGTCAGTGACGCGATCGATCGCCTGCGAGAGTTTGATGAGGGTACGAATATGGGAAGGCTTGAGAAAGATACGCAAGACTGAGTACTTCCATAGAATTGACGAGTTTTGCACACGATAATGTCATGCAAGTTTGTTATGAAATTAGTCGATGTGAATTTCGATCTCACATCATTTTACACTGCTAAAAGAACAACTATCGATTATGAAAGAATGCGATTGCAATTGACTTGGGTAAGTCTAATCTAAAATGTATGTTCGATCGCAAAAATTTTCTCGGTACTGGTAACTTTGCTTTCCAACTGCAAGTCTTGCCATTCTTTACAAGAGCTACCCCCTGACAGTTATGAAAGAACACATAATGTTTGTCTCACTTCCTCTTCTAGGACAGATCAATCAAATGATTGCGCTAGCTCAAGAATTGGCGCACGGAGGATATCGAGTCAGTTTTGCAATTTCCGATTGGATTTTGGATTAAATCTAAATCTAGAATCTAAAATACTCGGTTTCAAGCCCCTAAATTCATTTATGGCTCATCAAAAAATGCGTAGCGTCATTATTCCAAGCCCCTGATTTTAATCGTGGGGTAAATCCAAAATCGTAAATCCAAAATCGATTGACAAGATTCTACTGCGTAAATGCACACTCATTGAGTCGGTAAATGATCGACTCAAGAATATTGGTTCTGTCGCAAAAATGATAGAGTAAGAGGGTTTAATTTTCTCTGACTTCAATCTAAATGGCTGCTCAGTTCTTGTTTAAGTGGCGACACTTTCTGCCCGAAATCATCCTACTGAACGTGCGGTGGTATTGCCGCTATCCCTTAAGCTACCGAGATTTAGAAGAAATGATGGCAGAACGGGGAATCACCGTGGATCGCTCCACCATCAACTGATGGGTACTGAACTATGCACCCCAATTAAACAAAAGAATCCACCCGCATTTGAATCCAACGAACGACTCGTGGCGAGTCGATGAGACGTACATTCAGGTGAAGGGAAGGTGGAAGTATCTTTATCGTGGCGTGGATTCGGCAGGGAATACGCGCTTACTTTATGCTGAGTGCCAAGCGGGATGGCAAAGCCGCTGCTCGCTTTTTGGGCAAAACGTTGAGTTCACACGCGACCACCGCGCGCATTCAACGTCGATAAAAATGCAGCGCATCCTAATGCTGTGGAGACATTGCAAAATGAAGAGACCCTGTCCCAAACAATTGAGTTGCGGCAAAACAAATACTTAAACAATGTGGTCGAGCAAGATCGCCGAAACATTAAACGGATTTTGAAACCTAATGATAGGATTCCAGTCCTTCAATACAGCTAGGAGAACATTGAGGGGTATTGAAGCTATGAGTATGATTCGTAAAGGACAAGCGAAAGGAATCGAACAAGGGGATGGTGTATCAAGTGCGAAATTCATCGAAGAACTCTTTGGAGTTGTTGCTTAAAACAAGACGAATGACATAATTCGTTTATCCTTAAAAAGAATTTGCGATACAGCTCACTTTACAAATACGCCACCGTGTGTTTTGACCTTTAACAAAAACTTAAATTTGGCTGATGTAATTGTCTTCCTATCAATGTATAATTTCCAGTACACTGCACAATTCATGGTTGTGTTGAAAAAAATCAAACACTATTTGTAGTCATAACTACAAGTCGAAACACCATCATCTTTAGTGCTTCTAAAAGTTTTTGCAACACAACCGAAAGGTTTGCTTGAAGGTCTAACATCCGAAGAGCTATTAATACACAAAACAAATTCCTGTCAACATAAAGAACTTATGGTTTACAAGCCTTACAACCGTCGCCGCTTTCTTCAAAATGCTGCTCTATTCTCCACTGGTTTAGTCACCACATTAGCCCATCCTCACAAAGCTATTCCTGTAAGCCCGTCAGCACCGATTGAATACATAGTGGTTGGATCGGGTGCTGGTGGCGGTCCTCTTGCCGTCAATCTTGCAAGAGCAGGGCATAAGGTGGTCTTGATTGAGGCTGGTGGTAGTGACGGTGACGACCTCGCCTCGGTACCACTTTTCCACCCACTCGTTAGTGAAGACCCCAGGGTACGATGGGACTACTTCGTCCGACACTATACTGACGAAGCACGTCAACGCCGCGATAGCAAGTATGTTCTTGACAAGGGTGGTATTTTTTATCCGAGAGCGGGTGCCCTCGGTGGATGTACTATCCATAATGCTATGATTATGGTCTATCCGAACAATGCTGATTGGGAGTATATCGCAGAACTCACCGGCGATCCTAGTTGGCGTGCCGAGAATATGCGCAAGTACTTCGAGCGGCTTGAGCAGTGCGGCTATGTCGAGCGACCAAAAGATTCAAACGATAATTTGACACGTCATGGCTTTGATGGCTGGTTGACAACAGAAGTTGCCGACCCGATGATGTTTGCTGAGGATATCAATATTCAACGCATTTTAGACTCAGCAGTACGTGAGAGCGGTCACGTAGGGGTACTAGACTCTTTTTTCCGTAAGGAACTCGATCCGAACGCATGGTCAGTTAATGTTGGGGGAATCGAAGGTCTTTACAATATCCCCATCTCTACTCGAAATGGTCGGCGGCGGAGTTCGCGTGACCTGATCCGAGAGACTGTAGCTGAGATCCCTCACAATTTGATTGTGAAAATGCATACTTTGGTAACTCGCGTCTTATTTGATGGTACGACGGCGATTGGTGTTGAGTATCTTGAAGGCGCACATCTCTACCGCGCCGATCCACAAGCTATTGCTGATGGACCCGAACCTGAATCGAGAAAGACAATGCTCGCTTCGCGTGAAGTGATTCTAGCAGCAGGTGCCTTCAACAGTCCTCAGATTCTAAAACTTTCCGGAATTGGTCCAGCAGATGAGCTGCACAGTCACGGCATTACGCCAGTCGTCGACCTTCCAGGTGTCGGCGAGAACTTACAAGACCACTACGAAATTAGTGTAGTGGCGCAATTAGATTCGGATTTTACACTCTCTCAGGACTGCACACCAGGGCAGCCGTCAGACCCATGCCTAACGCAGTGGACACAAGGTCGGGGAATTTACACGAGTAACGGATTGTTTATCGGTAATATGCGAAAGTCAGAAGTGGCACGCACCAAGGCATACCCTGAACCCGACCTCTTTATCGGGGCTGGTGCACCTGGGGCGTTCCGAGGCTATTACCCTGGTTACTCGCAGAGCAACCAAATCAACCAATTCACCTGGCTGATTCTTAAAGCATACACGGGCAATCGTGCGGGAAGCGTAAACCTGCGCTCAGCCGATCCACGGGATGTACCCGACATTAACTTCCGTTATTTTGCTGACGGTAATGAGACCGAAGACGACGATATGGCGGCACTTGTCGAAGGTGTTGAATTTGTACGTCGGATGAACGGACACGTTGAGGATATTACCCAGAGCGAAGTAGTTCCAGGTTCGACAGTCAACTCACGCAATGAAATTGCCAATTTTGTGGCAAACGAGGCGTGGGGGCACCATGCTTCATGTAGCAATAAGATGGGTCTTCTCAAAGACACAATGGCTGTGGTTGACAGTAAATTCCGCGTTCACGGCACTCAGAATCTACGGGTTGTGGACGCTTCCATATTCCCGCGCATTCCTGGGTACTTTCCGCTCACACCTATCTATATGATTAGCGAAAAAGCAAGTGATGTCATATTAGAGGATGTACGAAAAGTATAGAGTTTGAGCATCACAGGGAGCGTAATATATTTACAGCATTCAAGTGGATTAAGCGGCTACTCCTAACGCAGATAGAACAGGTTGTTGCCACACTCGCGCGTCCATTGTATTTTGCCACTCTTCTTATGTCGGACGTCGATCGTCGATTCAATGAAGTAGTCCTCGAAAGGAAAGGATAAGATGAGAATGATAAATTATAGGGAGGTGGGAGATGTTGTAGAATTGTTGAAACGATACTTTCGCTTGAAAAGATAGCAATTTAATCCTTTATCAAAACCTCTGGAATACTTCTGCTTGATGCTCAAATTAGCTAACTTCTTCAATCGCAAGCCTGCTATTAATCTTCGTAAGGAATTCAAATAAAATGAAAATTCTACAAGCAACACTCAACGATCGATAATGTCACCAATGATGAAATGGTTTAAAAATAAGTATTGGCGGTGGGAACTACTGTTGATTAGTCCTTTTTTTCTACTCCAAACAGGGTCAGCTCAGGCAGTTCCAGAAGTTTTAGTACAGCCATCGCCGTTCAAGGGTTTGAATGGTTTGAGGTTTGACGCTAAGGAACAGCTATATGTAGGTAGCGTAGCCGAGCAAACTTTATATAAAGTTGATGTCGCAACAGGCAAGTACGAGATTTTTCTTAACTCCCCTGACGGTCAAGCTGACGATTTCATTTTTACGCCAAACGGTCAAATTTTTTATACGGCTTTACTCAGCAGTGAGGTGAGGACTTTCGATCCTCAGACAAACAAAGTAGAGACAATTGTTGCTGGTATACCAGCTGTCGATCCGATCGCCCAAGACAAACGCGATCGCATCTTTATCGGTCAAAGTCTCAGTTTAAAGAATACTGGACTATATGAAGTCGATCCTACAGGACAAAATTCTCCGCGCTTGATTCTCAACAAGCCAGGATTAAATGCTTTTGATTTTGGTAGTGATGGACTCCTGTACAGTCCGGTTCAGTTTACCGGAGAAATTATCAAAATTAACGTCGATACGGGTGCGATCGCGCTCCTTGCATCGGGATTGAAGAGTCCAACTGCTGTTAAGTTTAATTCCAAAGGCGAGCTATTTGCGCTAGATGCAGCAACTGGTGAAGTTGTGAAAGTCGATCTCGCCACAGGTCAAATAACAGCGATCGCTCAGTTACAACCAGGATTAGACAATCTTGCCTTTGGCCCTACCGATTTGTTGTACGCCAGCAACTTTGTAGACAGCGATATTAACGAAGTCAATACACAAACAGGTCGTGTCCGTAAAGTTGTGGACAGTGGAGGACTGACAGCGCCAGGCGGAATTTCTGTCTATGGGAACTCTCTTTATGTTGCTGACACGAATTCCTATCGAATTTTGGACAGGAAAACCGGACGCATACAGCAGACAATCCGCAATATTGTTACGCCCATTCAAAACCCTCTAACTGTTTCGGTGAATAACCGAAATGCAATTATCAGCAGTTGGTTTGGTAATGCTGTCCAGCGATTGAATCGAGAAACGGGAGCAGTACTGAATACCTATACGGGCTTTGGCGTACCCTACGATGCGATTGAGCTAAAGAATGGCAGTATTGTAGTAGCTGACTGTGCTTTAGGTCAACTGACTCAGATTGTAGATATAGCAGGTACTAATCGACGCACAGTAGCAAAAGGTTTATCTTGTCCGACAGGCTTAGCTCTGGTGAATGATTCTACTGTTTTGGTCACAGAGTTTCTGAGCAATTCTCTCTCGCGGATCGATTTAACAACTGGACAGCGTACTGTTATTGCCAAGGATTTATCCTCACCAGAAGGTGTAGCTTATCATGCTGATGGAATTGCTGTGGTAGCTGAAACTGGTAAGCAAAGCATCAGAGCCATAGATATTAATACTGGCAAAAGTCTAACTCTCCAGCAGAACTTACCAATCGGCTTAGCGGGTTTTCCTGGTGGACCCCCACCTTATGGACTCACAGGGGTTGCGATTGCGGGGGATACAGTTTACATAACTGGCGATCTGGATAATTCCATTCGGACGCTGAAGCTTGGCCCAAGCATTCGCCACAAGCTCAGGAGAGGTTTGAGACAATAAAAACAAGCCCCCAGGAGCGAGTTGGACTTTTCTATTTATAGTCCTAACTGTTCGGAATAGCCAATCGCTTTTGGGGCGATCGCCCTTTTAGGTGGAGTTAGCAGCACGGCAAATCCATCTTATACAGCTAGCGAACTTGCATATCAATTAAATGATGCTGGGGCTAAATATTTGCTAACAGTACCCCAACTGCTAGAACGCGGATTAGAGGCTGCTAGCCAGTCAAAAGTTGAATCAGTATTCGTATTTGGTAATGAATCCCAAACTCTAAATTTACAAAAGCCCCTAAATGAAATGGGTCTAAATTCTCTCAGTAATATCGACATTAAAAACCAGATTGATACCGAAGTTGGTATAAACTTACCTATAGAAGTTTTGCTAGTTGGCTCAAATATTTATTAATTGGTAGATATCCTATTCGACTAATTAACATCAAAAAGTATTAGAATTAATGATGTCATAGATTTAGAAGCTAAGGCGCTCTTAGACATTGTAGTTGCAGTTGGTCTTTCTGGAACAAATCTTCAGCATTAGTTAGTAACAGAGTGCGACTACCTTTGGTAGTAATACCGCTCTTCTTTCTCAACTTATTTAATGCTTTATTCACCATTTGCATGACATGAAACCGATCGTAAACTAGGGTAGCATTAGGAAAAACTTTTTCAATCACCTTGGGAAATTCACCCCACATATCTATACTCACTTGCTCTACTTGTTCTCTCAGATGAGATGGTTGTTGCATCAAGGCTTCTATCACTTCTGATTGTTTATGAGTATTGAGCACATCAAGCAAATATCCCTGTTCAATATCACCAACTACCGTCTTGAAGTGTTTGTGTCCTTTGTGCATACTTAACTCATCTAGACTTAACCGTTTAACTGGTTGCCAAATTTTTTTTGATGCTGTTTACTTACCCCATCAAACATTGCTTTGACTTCATCGTACTTCAACCCCTCTTGCCGACAAACTTCTTGAATACTGCTAGTGGGTCATTTGGTATGAGTGTTGCCATTATTTTTGGCAATAGTTGTCCGCCGAAGAGGACGATGCGTACAGGCACCAGAACCACCAAGAGAGTGAAATCTTTGACGCGCTCTGTCTCGACGTTGCGCTCGTAATCCTGCCCAGACAAACGGCGTTGGTTGTTGGTTCCATCCAAAAGCAGTTGCTTCCAACCACTCAATAATTTGATAGGCTGTTTGCGGATGATGCCCCTCTAGAGCTCGGCGTTTGAGAATTCGTTGAATCGACTCAGCCATATTCAGCCAGCTACCGCCAAGAGGTGTGTAGAGCGGCATGATGCCATGAGCACACAGCCACAATACCAACTGGGGAGTTTTATGTCCGACCAAGTTATCCATCACTAGCAACATTCGCAGTGGCGGTAAGTCGTGTGGGAGTGTAAAGCGTACTTTCAACCCCTGCTGCCAACTTTTCCATAACCGTTGATTTTCTTCAGGCTTGAGTAATCGAGCTGGAGTTGGCAGTGATTGTACAACACTAGCTAATTCTTGCTTGAGCCATTCGTGCAACACAGCATTGGTACAACTGGTAACACCCTTAACTCGTACTTGCCCAGTAGCGGGATGGAATAGCGTTAACAGCTTGGCTGTGCCATTACGGATATATTCATGTTCTTGCCGTGTCGGTTTACCTACTGGCTGCCAATTGCTACCAGGGTAAGGAGCAGTGCCAAATGGTCCCGCCTCGTCTTCGCACCACACACTCAAGCCTAGCTTCTGTCCCTGAGTGTAAGCGCGTTCTATCAGTTTTTTTTTGCCACGGTATCTGGGTCAGTTACTACTACTAGCTTGCCTTTGCGTATGCGCTTCACCTGTCCAGTTTTTAACCAACTGCGGCTCTTTTGCCAGCTATAGCCCGCCTCTTTGAGTACCTGCCAAATTGTATAAGTACTGATTTGGGTTAAGCCATCAGGAGCCTGACGCAAAGCCCGTTGAAGTGTAGCTACTGACCAGGTTGCCGTGCCCTCTTTCTGCCGCTCTGGTTGACGCTGAAATTCGGACAGGATGCGTTGTTTTTCTGGTTCGCTGTATTGCACTACTGCCCCACCGCCATGTCGAGGCTGTAAGGCAGCTAAGCCTTCAACATTGAAGCGACTGACCCACTTGCTGACCGTATCACCACAGCGTAATCCTACTAACTGCGCTGCACTCGTGTAATCAGCCCCAAGAGCCACGGCTAGAATCGCTTTGGCCCGCATGACACTAGCAGATGATTGGGATTGAGAACGGCTCAGTTTTTTCAAGTCGGTTTGTTCTTCATCACTTAACGGTCGCAAAGGTGCTTTTTTTTGCCGTGTCATCACAACCTGAAAAACTATGTATCTTCACTTTAATTGACCATCCTTTTTATGGCAACACTCATACCAAATGACCCACTAGTTGCTACTCTTTGATAGACATACTTTTCATATCTTTTGGTATGCCGCCGTTTGTTTTCCACGAAATCTAGGGGTTCTGTAGTATATCGACCGCAATTAGTACATTCAAACTGCCGGCGAGGAATTTTTAAGTAAACTACTTGACCACAAATAGACAAATCTCTCACTAATATTGGTCTATCTTGATGAATTTCTTCTGTGTAGCACTGGCAATAAGGGCAATTTATTCCACCATTGAGTAGTTTCAAATGAAGGCAGACATACTCTTCAAGCTTTTGACAGCATTCTACTGTAGCGTTGGGCAAGTTTAGAAGGGTATCTAAATAGAAATCCATTAGCTAGAGCGAGAGCTTTTGTTATATGAATAACATTTTACCCCATAACTCCAGAGGACCCAGTGCAACTCGGCTAAATTATGTTTATCCCTACGAAGCTTTAAAGCCTAGCAATGTTTTGGCAACCCAAGAAATCTTCCACTTGGCAAGTTTAGATAAAATTAAAGGGGTACATCATATTTCTACCATTGCTGTTTTTGAGTCATCTTTATATTTGGTTTATATTTGGGAAAAATAGTGGACGAATCAGACCCACTTACTCATAGCTCTGGCATGAAACTTACCTACTCTCAAAGTAAATGAGTTACCGAAAAATTAGCTAATATTGCGCGATCGCGAGGTATTCTCGTTTCTGTCTACAGATCACCCTTTATTTCCGGTCATAGTCAAACAGGTACTTGGTATACAGATGATATTATTTGTCGAATGATCGAAGGTTGCATCCAAATGGGAAGTATGGCTGGTATAACTGACATATTGGATTTATCTCCGGTTGATTATGTCAGCAAAAGCATTGTCTATCTATCCAGACAACGCGAAGCACTTGGTAAATCTTTCCATTTACACAATCCTCAACCTATTTCTTGGCATCAGCTAACAGATTTTCTTCGTTCTTTAAGCTATCCCATTCAGTATGTTTCTTATCAAGATTGGCAGGTACAGCTTAGTAACCAAGCGCGATCGCAGTCGCATCCCTTATATCCTCTTTTACCTTTCTTGCTCAAATATTTTCCAGAACATCAACCAGTTAGAGAACCGAAAATTAGCTGTCAAGCAATGTAGACCGCGCTAGCAGAAAGTTCGATTATCTGCCCTGCGGTAGACAATAAGTTACTGAATACTTATTTTGACTACTTAATTCGTAGTGGTTTTTTGGATGCGAAATGATAAACATCGAACTTTCAAAAAACATAGCAGAGGCTATAAAATATTGCATGGTAGCCAGGATAGTGAATCACAGAAATGAAACAATCTTCATTCTGGAAATGGGCGATCGTAGTTGTTATCGTGGCATTGCTACCGATCGTACCGACAATTAGTAGTGCTGCTCGTGAAAAATATCTCGCGCCCTCAAACTCTAATCAACCATATACCCTAGCGCCCTCGGACGCTCCGATCCCAGGTGAATCTTGGAGTGCGCTCGACACGGCAACTAGTAAGACGATCGGTCAAGTACCCGCCACGAAAAATTTAGATTTGGACTTATCGCTCAACTTACCAAAGCGAGAAAACAAGGTAGAAGTGTTTCGCGAACCTTCTGGGGTGGTTCACATTGAGGCAAAAAATGAAAACGATCTATTTTTCTCCCTTGGGTTTGTTCACGCTAGCGATCGCCTGTGGCAAATGGATTTCCAGCGCCGAACCGTTGCAGGTCGGCTTTCCGAGGTACTCGGTGAGACAACCCTGGAACAAGATACGCTCAATCGTAGCATCGGGCTTTACCGCGCTGCCCAGTCAGCGTATAACAGCCTGCCTCATAAAGTTAAACAGGTGGTAGGGCAATACACCCAGGGAGTCAACGCCTATCTCAATCAGAATCTTCCCCTATCTGAAGAATTTCAACAGTTGGGCTATAAACCCGAACCGTGGCAGCCATCTGATGTTTTGGCGCTACAGAAGTTACAAAGCTTAGGACTATCGACTAATTTTGAGAGTGAATTATTTCGTTCTCAGCTGCTAGCACGGGGACTTAGCTTTGAGCGGATTCAAGAACTCTTTCCGCTCTACACGGGCAATGTCACCATTTTACAGCCAGAGGACATTGAGAAAAATCCCGGCTTGACTGCATCAACTCGTGCGGAGAGACAAGGGGAACGAGGAAGAAGTGTACCTGCTTTACCCACTATCTACGATACTTTAACTAACTCAGGGCAGGCGACAGTGAAGTCAACCTTGGCTTTAAGTCAATTATTCTCTCCCACACCTCTAGCCTCAAATAACTGGGTGGTTGCAGGCGATCGCACCACTACAGGCAAGCCTCTGTTGGCGAACGATCCCCATCTCCGCCTGCAAATCCCGTCCACTTGGTATCTGGTAGACCTTAAGTCTCCTACATTTAAGGCGATTGGTGCTAGCTTGCCCGGACAGCCTGGAGTGGCGATCGGACGCAATCGCCATATTACCTGGGGTGCAACCAGTTTACTAGCAGATGTGCAAGATCTCTACATCCTGGCAGAAACTCCAGATCGAAAAGGTTACGTTTACAAAGATCGGTTTCTTCCCTACCAAGTCCGCACAGAAACAATCAAAGTTTTGGGTAGGGACGATGTTGTCGTTTCAGTGCGGGAAAGCGTTTATGGTCCAGTCATCTCCGATGCCTTGGAAATTAGTCAACCAATGGCGCTGCAATGGGTTAGTCTGGCTCAAGAGGATAACTCTCTGGGTGCATTCCTAGACATCAATCGAGCAAAGAACTGGCAAGAATTCACCCAAGCACTAAAATCCTACGTTGCTCCTGGACTCAACTTTGTTTATGCTGATGTAGATGGCAACATTGGTTATTTCGCACCTGGTCAGATCCCTATCCGGCAACGGGATCATACTGGGCTTGTACCTGTACCAGGAACGGGTCAATTTGATTGGCAGGGCTTCATTCCCTTCGAGCAACTGCCTCAAGTTTACAACCCAAAATCGGGTTTTGTTGTCACTGCCAACAATCGAGTTGCGCCTGATTCTTATCCCTATCAGATTAGTTTGGAATGGGCTGAACCTTATCGAGCAGAGCGCATCCGCGAGCTGATCTTGAGTCAGGATAAGCTATCTTTGCAAGATATGCAGGCAATTCAACTTGACCAAATAACTCTACTCTATCGCGACTTCAAACCAATTCTGGAGCGAATTCAACCAATTTTAAACAGCTTAGATCCCCTTCCTACAGCTACTTTAGACTGGCTGAATCAACTATTAGAGTGGAATGGTAATGTTAGTCCCGACTCTAGAACAGCTACGGTTTTTGAAGCATGGTACACGGAGTTGACCAAGATTTCGGCAGCAGCGATCGAGCAGGAATTCTTGGCAGGGAACCAGATAGAGCCTACTCCTCGCTTTCTATTGCAAGCATTTGCGAAGGGCGATTTAGCCTTTGGCGGAACGCCAAAACAATTCCTAAATATTGCTGCTGAAGCGTTGCAAAAAGTCGCGATCCACTTTGGCAATGCCGTACCTCAGTGGGGGGAAATTCATCAGGCAGTGTTTGAAAATCCAGCCTTTCCGTCAATTAGCCGTCAGGTTCCCTTTGGGGGCGATCGCTACACTATCAATGTTGGGACATACGATTCCCAGACTTTTCTAATGCGAAACGGATCTAGCTATCGTCAACTGATCGACCTCAGCAATCTAGAAAACTCCCAGTTTATTCATCCGATTGGTCAATCCGGACAGCTATCATCTCCTTTTTTCGATAATCTACTCCCCCTGTGGCAGCAAGACCAGTATCTGCCGATGAAGACTAAGGATTTCCCAATAGCTGCACAGTAAAGCTGAAATACAGAGATAATTATGAAATTGCTCAAAGTAAAGCATTTGAAATAGCAGGGTAAGCGCATCTCAAATGCTATTGACAAGCGGATTTAGAGGCACGATTGTATTGGGATAAGCAAGCAGCAAGAATGGTCAGCATGTAGTGATTGTCCATAGCGGCTCGATTCGACTTTTGGCGATTACTACGCTGGAACGATTGCTCCAGGTTCAAGGCATTAAGAGCAATTCGTCGCAGCAGTGCTAAATTTTGTGGAGCATGACCAGTACGGACGCGGCAAGCATCTTCATTGAAAGTGACATCCATGCTCCAATGTAGACTATTTTCAACACTCCAATGCCAACGAATAGCTTGCCCCAGTTGAGGCGCATCATAGTTCAAACTAGTAGAGCTTGGCGTAAATTCGGCTATGCTTGATAGGTTCTCCTGAATAAGTCAAGCGCCTTGCCGAAATCAGCCCCTAAACCTCTGACGTTAGATGAAACCGCACGTCAACAACTCAAACAATTAGTAGCTCGACATCGCACCCCCCAACAAATCGCCATGAGAGCCGAAATCATTCTGCTGGCAGACGAGGGATACAATCACAGGGAGATTGCCAGCAGGCTGAATATCAGTCGGGACATGGCAAGGTTATGGCGAGAACGATGGTTAACCTTAAGCGAGAAAGATTTGCCTGTAGAGGAACGGTTGCAGGATGCGGAACGTCCGGGAACCCCTGCAACATTTAGCCTGGAACAAATGCTGCAATTGTTTGCTTTAGCCTGTGACAAGCCAGAAACCTACGGGCGACCCATCAGTCATTGGACACCGAGAGAACTGGCAGATGAACTGGTCAAACAGGGAATTGTAGAGCGGATCTCGCCTCGGCATGTGGGACGATTATTAGAGGAAGCGACGCTCAAACCACATCAGTCCGGTTACTGGTTGAATCCCCCCCCGACCCTGCGTTCGACGACAAAGTCACCGTCATCTGCGATACCTACTTGAGTGCCTCAGAACGAGCCAAGGCAGGAGAACGAACCATTAGTATTGACGAAATGACCGGAATTCAAGCGCTGGAGCGGAAAGCCAAAAACCTGCCGATGCGACCAGGCAAGCGAGAACGACAGGAGTTTGAGTACATTCGCCACGGCACCCAAACCTTGATTGCTAGTTTCGATGTTGCCAGTGGACAAGTGATTCATCCAACCGTTGGAGAGACTCGCACCGAGGCAGACTATCTCACCCATATCCAACAAACCCTGGCAACGGCTGCCGATGCTTCCAAATGGCACCTAGTGATGGACTGCTTAAACATCCATCAATCAGAATCGTTAGTACGGTTTGTCGCTCAAGTTGAACAAATCACTGATGACCTGGGGATTAAAGGCAAGCAGGGCATTCTCAAATCCATGCACACTCGCGCTGCTTTTTTGAGTGATCCGACCCACCGAATTGTGTTTCACTTCACTCCCAAGCATTGTTCCTGGTTAAATCAGATTGAAATCTGGTTCAGTATCTTAGTACGGAAGCTACTCAGGCGAGCCAGTTTTACCACTCAAGCTGATTTGAAAGCGCGTATCCTTGAATTCATTACCTATTTCAACCATACGATGGCAAAACCATTCCAGTGGACATATAAAGGTAAGGCACTGGCTGCTTAACGGTAGGCGTATTTCCGCCAACCTCTACTAGTTAAATAAAACTGAACTTCACGGGTGGTTTTATGCCAAAGATGTCGTAGCCGCACTACCATGACAACGCATTGAAGTCCGACCCAATCATTTTGGTTGTGTAAAGTTGGTAGTTGAGAAATAGGAACGCACCAAACTTGTCTTTTTTCAGTACGATGATGACCTTTCTCTAGCCGTTCATCATAACTATGAATAATCCCTTCAAACCCTTGAGCTAAGTATTGCTCAAACCAATCTTTCACTTGTCCGTGAAGTGTAGGATGATTACCTTTAAGCGATAAGATATAATCAGCTTTGGCGTTAAAAATCTGAGATGCGATGGCGGTTTGTGTACCCATGGCATCAATCGTAATAATGCATCCTGCTATATCTAATAATTCCAATAACGCCGGAATTGCCGTAATTTCGTTAGATTTATCTGCCACCTTAACTTGTCCTAAAACCAGACGATGTTCGCACGCCCATGCGCTTACCAAATGTATTGCTGATTTTCCCTGTTCTCTGTCGTAGGAGCCTTTGAGGGTCTTACCATCGATGGGGATTACTTGCACTCCTACTGCCTCAACTACAGATTTTACCCAGCCTCGAAAGCATCGCTCAAATACTTGTGGATTAATCCGTTCAAATACTCGTCTAAATGTATCTGCACTTGGAATACCTTCAGGTAAAGCTAAAAACTGCAAGAGCCATTCGGATTTACTTAATCCATAATTTTCCATGTCCTCCCATCCCTTACCTCCGGCAATTACTGACAATATTCCAATGATTAAAATATCTGTTAATACATGGACACGAGTTCTTTCTACACGTGGATCTTCTATCTCGCTAAAAACTGATACTATTTTTTCTGTCAGTGCACTCGCCTTTGCTCTACTCAAATCTTTTGAGCTTTTAATCGTTTGTTTTGGAGATTTGAAACCTGATGCCATGAGACTGACCCGTTGTAAGGATTCAGGTCTAAAGTTGAGGTATTAGAGATGGTACCTGCACAGAAGGGTTGACCATTGCTGTTATAGCTTGCACAAAAAGTTCAATTACGGAACGTCCCTGACGGCGGCAGGTTTGTATGACTGTCAATAAATTAGCAGTATCTTTGAACCGTTGCATAGAACGGGAACCAATACTTCTCGGTTAAGGCTAGAATCAAGTAAAGAGGAGAGTGTGGATTGAGATAGCTAGGAGCCAATGCAGTTGAAAGAATTCTCGTTAATTTCACCGGTAATTGAGTCGAGTCATGTGTTCAAAGCAATAGAAACGGCCATACCGATTGAAGTGATTGAACAAACTATTGGTAATACAGAAGTAAGAGAAGAACGTAAGCGCAAACTACCATCGAGTCTAGTGGTGTGTTTAGTGATTGCCATGAGCCTGTGGTCAAATGATTCGATGGCAAGCGTGTTGAAGAATCTGGTCAATGGGTTAAGCAGAGAGTGGACAAAATTAGGCAAGTACTGGAAAGTACCAAACAGCGCCTCAATTAGCGAAGCTAGGCAGCGATTAGGAAGCCGGGTAATGAGTCGGCTATTTGAGCGAGTAGCACGCCCACAAGCTACAAACCAAACGCCTGGAGCATTTTTGGGGGGACTGAGGGTGATGGCAGTAGATGGAACCGTGCTAGATGTACCGGACTCGAAAGCGAATGCTAGAGTTTTTGGATATCCAGCTTCTCGTCGGGGTACACGAGCGGCATTTCCTAAAGTCCGAGTGGTGATATTGATTGAAGCGGGTACACATTTAATCGTAGATGCACTGATGTGTCCCTACCGAATCGGCGAACGGGTAAGAGCGAAAAAACTGCTGCGTTCTGTCAGCGAAGGAATGCTATTAATGTGGGATAGAGGCTTACATTCCTATGCAATGGTGCAAGCAACATTAGCAACCCGATGCGATTACTTGGGACGAGTACCAGCTAATGTCAAATTTTCAGTGGAAAAAGTTTTGGATGATGGCTCTTATCTAAGTTGGATTCATCCTGATGGGAAGTCCAAGAAAAAAGGCGCAACTAAGATCGCAGTACGAGTAATTGAGTACACCATTGATACCGAGCAGGGAAAGCATTCCTATCGTCTGATTACTAGCAAGCTAGATATCGCCTTGTTCCCGGCTTTATTGCTAGCAAACGAATATCATCAGCGTTGGGAAGTTGAAAATACTATCGACGAACTCAAGACTCATCTACTTGGACGCAAAACTCCAATTCGTTCTCTCAAACCGCGTGAAGTTGTGCAAGAAATTTACGGCTGGCTGTTGGGGCATTATGCCGTGCGCTATTTGATGTTTACTGCCGCCCAGCAAGCAGGAATATCTCCTCTGCGCTTGGGTTTTACAGGTACACTTAAAGTTATCCGTCGTGCAATTGGCGACTTTCAAGACATTCAACCAGAGGAACTACCTTTTTTTTCACCAAGCTAATTACAGACATCTTGGCTGAAAAAATTCCCCCACGACAGGCTAGAAGTAATCCGAGAGTGGTCAAAAAGCCACGCTCGAAGTTTTCATCCAAAAAGCCGGTTCACAGGGGGGCAGGGTTCATCCGAACACCGCTAGTTTTTTCTATTACTAATACTGCTTAACCCTTAACCAAGAAGTATTGGAACGGGAACCTCCACTGACTTTTCGTTTAGTGACAGCTAAACGTAACGTTCGTTCAGCTAGGTTATTATCTGGAGGTATCTGCGGATGGTCTAAGAAATACCACCATTGATGTGCTTTCTCTCGTAATGAACTTATCAGTTTACCAGCTTCTCCTCCAGCTTTTCCAATCCATTCATTGAGAGAGGATTCAACTAGTAATTTAAACTGTGATGCCCAACTCAAGAACTCTAGAATATCTTGATTTTGTTGAAATTTTGCGTAATTTCTAAAGCCTTCATCGATCAACTTGACAAACACCTTGCCAATTTCAAGGTTATTTAATCCTGGGAGCTTAAGTAATTTTTTAAAGTGGCGACGTAGATGAGCCAAACATTTCTGTTGAGCTTTTACGTCATAACCGTTGTAGACAGAATAATCATCAGAACTAACTACACCGTCGTAGTTCAAACCCAAGATAAATTCTAATTCGACGCGCGACCGAGTGTCTGCGGCATGAAACAAAGCGAAATTGGTGTTGGCAAAAATCCACAACCATTCTTTTACACCTTTAACTACCCAAGGTGTTTCATCTACATGAATATTTGGCTGCGTCTGTTGTATCCACTCTTTGAGAGAGTTAACACTTTGCTCAACTGCACTATCTATTCTTTCATTTGTACTGACTAGGGTTCCCACCCCAATTTCTATTTCACCCAGTTCCCATAACAGTTCTTGCTGCTTTTCATAAGACAAATGCCCGTAGTTATTTATCCACCCTAAAAAGGCTTGAAGTTTTATACCGATGTCTTGTCCTGGAACTATATCTGGTGACCAGCCTGCTGTTTTTTCGTTTCCACACTGCTGGCAGACACAAGTATAACGATGATATTCAACTATCGATATTGGGCGTTCTACTAACTGTGCAACTTGTTGTATTTCAACTTTTATTGGTTCAAGTGAAAAACCACTCATTCCACAACATTCACACAGCTGTGGACGTAAAATTTCAAACCGATCTACCCTGTCAAAACCTTTACGAGTTTTACCTGGATGACCTGGTTGTCCTCCTGGCTTCCGTTTTGAAGTTTTGTCCTCTTCATCCGCTACCTCTTGTTTCTTTTCGGATTTTTTGAGGATATCCCCCGATGGCGGTTTCGATGATATTTTACTATCCCGATCTCTACTAACCTTGAGTTTTTCTACTTGTTGTTCTAGTTCTACTATTGTTTTGTTTAATTTCTCGATCGTCCGTGCCTGCTCGATGATTATGTTCACCAGTTGCTCTGGTGCCAGCTTTTCAAGGCTTTCATCGTCTAGTTTTTGGAGCAGGTCTTTTTGCATAATTGCTATATTCTGCCTCTGTCACCACACTTGTCAATACTCTTTGACCTGAATCCTTACGACCCGTTAAGTATGATAGACGCTTTGAGTCCTTAGCGTACTACTTAACATCTTTCATACTCAAATCATCTCTACCAACCTACAGTTGTGCAACATAATCTGTAATCTTAGCTACAAAATTAGATGCGCTTACCCTGTTTGAAATAGCTGGACTAGCTCGAACAAAATTTATTCATACTTTGTTTCGTTATCGAGTTAATTTTATGCAATATGCTTTTTGAATTTACTGCCCAAAACTTACCAGCAAGTTTTCATCTTTTTAACAAAATTTTACACCACAATGAGACTAGCAATTGTTTTGAAAAAGCGCTAATCATGACGTTCTTGCATGAAGCGTAGAAGTGTTATTTTTTGTTTACTGAATGAAATGCCCTATCACGAGAATTTAATATGTATATAATCCATCCATCTACATCCTTGAATCGAGGTGTGAAGTTTCAGCCCCAGTTGCAGAGATATTCTTTAGGAGAAGAGCGATGAAGGTACGTGCTGTTTCTATGCTTTATGCAACCGTGGCTTTGTTGATTTCTCCCGCTCCTGCGCGGTCGGCGATCGAAAAAGTTGTTGGAGGTGGTAGCGTTCATCAGGGTGAAACACGCCGCATTACTGCGATCGGAGATGGAATCAATTTTGCAACTTCGGTCGCTTCCTCAGATGCGCGGATTGGTGTCAGGCTTCTCAGTCAGAAAGGACTGGCACAGGGTAGAGCAAAAGGGCAGATTGTACTGGAGGTAACTGTTCCTCTTGATATCCCTAAAGAGCGGGATTTTAACCTGACGGTTAAAATAGCCCCAAACCTTTATTACCCCAAAGGAGGTTCTGAAACGGTTCGGCTAAACGTGAAGGAATATCCCAACAGTTCTTGGAGACCTTTGTTTCATTTTGCCCCCTCATGGGGATGGATGAACGATCCGAACGGTCTTGTCTACATCAACGGAACATACCATCTTTATTATCAGGCAGTTCCGTTCTCCAGGGATAATAATGGTCAACTAAACTGGGGACACGCGGTTAGCAAAGATCTGGTTCGCTGGTCTAGGCGCAGAGACGCAATGTTCAGTCCGCCAATGGATCTGCTTCCTAGTAGCGACGATCGAAATCAAGTCTGGTCTCCCTTTTCGGGTTCTGCGGTGGTCGTTAGTGGTGAGGCAGCGAAACAGTTCCCCTGCGTCTGCTCAAACCTTTGTGTTGCTGCGATATTCACAAAGAATACTCCGGCGCTCGCACTCCAAGACCAGTGGCTTGCTGCTAGCTGCAATGGGGGCGAGTCTTTTAAAGTGCCAGAGAGCGTGCTGCCAAACTTGACACCTTCTACTGAGCCAGATTTTCGAGATCCGAAGGTATTCCCCTATAAAGGGCGCTGGATTATGGTGTTAGCGGTTGGAGATAAAGTCGAGCTTTACGAGTCGGCGAATCTGAGACGGTGGAAACTCCTGTCTTCTATCCCGTTCTATAGTAGCCTCACCACTAATGGTCCTTTCGTCGAAACTCCAGATTTGATCGAGTTGCCTGTCAGCA
Source organism: Chroococcidiopsis sp. SAG 2025 (assembly GCF_032860985.1). Lineage (GTDB taxonomy): Bacteria > Cyanobacteriota > Cyanobacteriia > Cyanobacteriales > Chroococcidiopsidaceae > Chroococcidiopsis. The sequence goes on along the minus strand of NZ_JAOCNC010000003.1, from coordinate 45,098 downwards.
ATTTGAAAACTAGCCAGACCAAGTGGATACTGACTTATAGCGAAGGGTTTCTTCTGACCGAGGTATGCCAGGGTCTTCGAGACAGTACCGGAATGCCGATTGCTGACTCCAAACCCAAACAGGAATGTGAAAGGTCACGAAAGTTTACCTCACGTAGCTTCTACATAGTCGGTGAATTTGATGGTAAGCAGTTCAAGCCGGAGTCACAGCCTCGACCTTTAGATTTTGGTCCAGATTTTTTTGCGCCTCAAACCTGGTCTGGCACTCCAGGACGACGAATCCTAGCTGGCTGGCAAAATAATTGGCGATACGCTCTGAAAGTTCCAACAACGCCCTGGCGAGGGCAATTGAGCATTCCGCGAAACCTAGGGCTGATGAGAGACTCTAACACCTATTGGCTGACTCAAACTCCGGTTCCCGAACTAGCGGTTCTGAGAAATTCTGCTGTCGGGCGCGTAACTCGGTTGCGGGATAAACCACTTACCAACAAGACACCGAGGGAGCTGAAGAATTTTCGTTCCACTGCATTCGATGCTAACCTGGTAATTGATGTGGCTGGTTTGCCCAAAGTGAACTCTGAAGTAAAGATTCATCTGCGATCGGGTAAGACAGGGCAAGGAATAGTGTTGGCATGGCGACGTACTGGTTCCAACAAGGGAGAGCTATCACTAACACGCTCTACTTCTGAAGCGGGTGGATTGACTTCACAATTGAAACAACCAGAGTCTGGGTTTATCGGTAAATGGTTGTCTGCCTCTGTTCCTCTTGCAGTACCAACACAGCAACTCGTATCAGACTTCAAAAATGCCAAATCCAATCAAGGAGCGTATATAACTCGGATACCTGTTGAAGCGCGTGGCACGAATAATAGTATCTTAAAACTTCGGATTCTCGTGGATCGAAGTTCGGTAGAAGTGTTTGCAGGCGATGGACGAGTGGTGTTAAGCAGTTTATTCTTTCCTAATTCATCCAATAAAGAGTTCAAGATTTATGCAATAGGAGGAAATGCAAAGATAGTAAGCTTAGTTATCTACCCGTTCAGTGATGACTGATGATTTCAGACTGCAAATTACGGTAGTGTTCTAGTACGACAGTTGTAGATCGATAAGAGCTAGAATGTATGTAGAGCAATCTATTTCATCTTATGGTTCTAGTACACTCAAACACAAACAAAGCGAACGAAGGAGCAGTTGAACCAGTATTAGCACAGTTTAACGAGCTTGAAAAACGCATTGCTTCTCGCTTCGCCAGATTAGAAGCTAAACAAGCAGCGCTGGCATATACTAAAGGACTAATCAGCCCGGTGGAGCGCAAAAATAGCTGGCAATTGGCTGAAGCGATAGGGGATAGAGATCCTTACAGATTCCAGAATTTGTTAAATCGTGCCGCTTGGGATGCGGATACCGTGCGGGATGATTCCACCTGTAAATTATCCGTTGATGCCACTAGACTAGGAGAACGACCAGAGATGGGTGGAAACGAGCGTCAAAAGGAGCAAAGTATGAGAGCAAGAGTGGAAATAGTGATTCGAGATGAAGCAGGGAATATTTTGAGCCATCTAGCGCCACACGAGATAGATTTAGGGGGTCAAAGTTTGCATGAGATCGAGGGAGCAGTTGAAAACTGGAAACAGCAGGCACTACCCGAAATAGAAGCAAGCTTGTTAACTGGGGCTCAAACCCAGTTCACGCAAGAGATAAAAAAAACAGAAATTTAATTGTAACGGCACACGACTGGTATGGATTAAGACAATACATGGAAAGTTTGTATTCGGTTTACAGAAATACCAATTTGATGGACGAGAAACCAACTACTTAGCTCTAACAAATCAATTGCAATCAGGCTATATGAGTTCAAGATTGCAGGAGTTTTGTGGTTACTACAGTAATCGCCTCAGTTATGAAGAAGTAGCTAGTTTAGTAGAAAGAGTTAGTGGAGAGAGACTATTAAGTGACCAAAAGATAGGACAAATAGTAAGTAACAAAGCTCTAGAATTTAGCCAAGAAATTTATGAAAGTACAAGAATAACTCTGGCTAAAAGTAACCAAGATGTAGTGAAAGTAAATCCCACAGTAAATATTTACCAGCCAGAATCAAAAGAAATTCTTTTATTTGAGGATGGCATCCAAGTAAAAGGGCAGAAAGAGCAAAGACAAGCCAGAAACCAGCTCGTCAGGGAAGGTGAGAGCTTGAGTGAGCTTGTCACTAAAACTCCAGCCATCATAACAGATATTGTATTATGACAAAAAGCAACTGGGGAGTTTGAATACATAGCTGCGCCTATTGATGCAAAAGGGAAAGATTTACTCACCTTAGCCAGTGTAGTTAAAGCTAAAGTCATACAAGAATATGGGAGAAAAACTTTTCCATTAAATTTAGTAGCGATTACTGATGGAGCTAGAACTATTCGTCATCGGCTTCTCAGCATTTTTGGTGTAGCAGTTACCGTGGTTTTAGATTGGTATCATCTGAGCAAGAAACTCCGAGAATTGATGTCAATGATTGCTGTCAATAAGCTGGAAAAAGTCCAGCACTTAAAATTTCTACTCTCACATTTATGGCAGGGTAAAACCACCGTTGCCCTAGAGTACTTGAAGCACCAGGTTAATGCTAAAAATTTGGATAAATGGGATGAATTAATGGGTATGACCAAATTCTGATAGTCAAACGATGGCTGAATTTATTGCCCAGCAAGGAATACAACTTTTGATGACCAAACAGATAGATCCCCCAAGAAACAGGAAATGACAGCAAAAATCGATACTGTTGTTTATGGTCGTAAATCCATCAACGAAAGCGATACAACGCATGTATATTCTGCTGCCACATCAGAATTTGGTCATACCCTAACCCAGCGTCTGCTTCAGACTGCGCGATCGCCACCCATTCTGCCCCGATTAATAATGGAACGTTGTCCTACAACTCGGTTGGCGCTGGACAGCCGATCTTACTGCTGCATGGACTATTTGCTGACAAAGAGCAGTGGGACAGTATGATGTGTCAGTTATCTAAGGCGGGTTATCGGGCGATCGCTCCTGACTTACCTGGCTACGGTAACAGTTCTCTTGCCGCAACGAGGGACTATGCCCTGGAGAATCAGGTTGAACTGCTGCACCAGTTCGCGAATCAATTAGGAATTCGCTCCTTCGATCTGGCAGGGAGTTTGATGGGGGGAGCAATCGCCGCCCTTTATAGCCAGCGTTACCCTCAACAGGTGCGTAGCCTGGCGTTTATCGGTGCGCCATTAGGTGTAGTTGATTGGGCTGCGAGTGTCAGAAATTCCATTTTGGACGGCATAAACCCCTTTATTCCGATCTCTAAAGAACAGTTTGACTTGGAAATTAGCCTGCTGTTTGTCACGCCACCCACCATCCCTGATACTGTTAAAACAGAGAGAGTGAACGACTACATCACTCGTAACCGCCACTACCAACAAATTTGAGATATCGTGAACCTGTACGATGACGTTCTCTGTCAAGGGCGATCGTCTCAACTTCCCACCCTTGCTATCTGGGGTACAGAAGACAAGATTTACGATATTAGTGGAACCGAGCGGCTGCAACGCTGCATTCCCGAAAGCCAAACGCTCCGATTACCCAAGGCAGGACATTTGCTGCTAATAGAAAACTCAAAGTCAGCAACTGCGGAATACTTAAGATTTCTGGTTGGGATGCAAAAACTAGTATGGTAGAAAGGATGTGAGAATGGAGCGTTCTCAAATGTGCTGAAGAAAAAATGCTCCTAATATTGCATTCGTCTGCTACGCGATCGACTTATAAGTTGGGAAGCAATTAGGTGCTACTTGATACAGAAAGCTAAATCAGAATAATTAACCTAAATAACACAATCATTTAGCTAGCAGAAAGTATGATGGTTAAACAAATTGAAAAACTGAAATCTCCTAAATTTATCCAACAGATCGAATCAACCCTAAAACCAATGGAGTTTTTGGATCGTTGCGCCAAAAATTATGGAGAGCTATTTTTTACTAATTCTTTTGGCAATCTAGAAACTTTGGTTGTCAGTCATCCCCAGGATCTGCAAGAATTATTTAATCCCACAAATAAAATTCTTGATGCTCCAGGTGCGGCTAATGAAATCTTCAAACCTCAAATTGGAGAGAACTCATTAATTGTACAAGATGGAGAACGCCATCAGCGTCAGCGGAAGCTAATGACACCTCCCTTTCATGGCGAACAGATGCTTAGTTATGGGCAACAGATTTGTGAGATTACCCAACAAGCGCTCCAACACCTCAAACCAGGTGAAACCTTTATCGTCCGTCATTTAAGTGAAAACATTACCATGACGATTATCTTAAAAGTAGTCTTTGGTATTGACGAGGAATTAAAGTTTAAGAAACTGAAAAACTTAATGGCAACTTGGCTGGATTTGACGAGTTCACCACTCAGCGCTAGTGTCTTATTGCTTCCGTCTTTACAAAAGGATTTAGGTGCTTGGAGTCCTTGGAGAAAATATCTTCGTTTGCGACAACAGATCGATGAAAAACTGATGGCGGAAATATTGGAGCGTCGCCAACAAGTGCAATCGAGTCGTTTGGATATTCTGAGTTTGCTAATCCAAGCGAAATATGAAGATGGAGAAGCTATGAGCGATCGCGAATTAAGAGATAATCTCTTAACTTTACTCAATGCCGGTCATGAAACTACTGCTACTGCGATCGCTTGGGCTTTATACTGGATTCATCAACAACCAGAAGTCTATGAGAAAATATTGCATGAGTTGCAAGGTTTAAATACTCCCGACCCGATGAGAATTGCTCAACTGCCTTATCTAACAGCAGTTTGTCAAGAAACCTTGCGGATCTACCCTGTAGTTCTTTTCACTTTTCCTAGAATTACTCTACGCTCTGTCAATTTAAGGGGATATCACATTGCTTCTGGAACATATGTGACACCCTGTATCTATCTGACTCATCGTCGTGAAGATTTATATCCTCAACCACTCAAATTTCAACCAGAAAGGTTTATTAATCGGAAATACACATCTTATGAATTTTTTCCCTTTGGCGGAGGTTCTCGTCAGTGTTTGGGTCAAGTATTTGCCCTGTTTGAAATGAAACTAATTCTAGCGACAATTCTCTTAAATTCTCAGTTAAAATTAGAAGAAAAAGCTCCCGTTACTCCAGCACGTCGAGGTTTTTTAATGGGTCCTCAAGGTGGAGTAAAAATGAGTAAGAGCGATCGCTCCTGCCCGTTAGACAATAACTGTTCAATGTATATATGAACTCTCATGAATCAGAGTGATGGATAAAGCCTATGCTTCAAAAGGTTGTCATCATTGGAGCCGGTCCAGCTGGACTGCTACTTGCCCATTATTTATTGCGTCGGGGCAAGTATTGTGTTGAGCTTTACGAACAGCGTGCTGACCCGCGTTTGGTTGATTTATCGCAAGACCGCACGTTTCCGCTCTCGCTTCAGGAACGCGGCAGAAAGGCATTTCGCGCTCTGGCAGGGTTAGAGGAGGCGATCGCTAGAGCTGGTGTGTTTTGCAATGGATCGATAATGCATCGCAAGCAGGGCAAAGCTCGTAAGATTTCGCGTGCAACCCCGCTGCTGACGATCGATCGCAATCGCCTGGTGATGATTCTCTTGCAGCACTTAACCCAAACCTACACGTCAGAACAACTTCTAGTTAAGTTTGGCTGTCAGTGCGTCCAAGTGGACAGGAGAGCTAAGACCGTGACGTTGCAGATGGGACAGGGTGAGGCTTTTACTGTTACATACGACGCTCTTGTAGCAGCAGATGGAGCGCGATCGCACGTTCGTGACTATTTAGCCCTAGATGCAGGTTTGCAGTGCAAGCTAAACTACGTACCGGATGCATATAAGTCAGTGTATCTCAACCGATTGAATCCATCTGGGGGGTTGGAGCTAGAGCCTGACAAGATTCATGGATGGTATCGGGACAATCAGACGCGGATGCTGATGGTGCCTCAGCCTGGAGATCGGCTCAATGGGTTAGTTATTTTTGATGCCCAGGAAAATCCGCTTTCAAGTTTATCTACCAAAGAAGAGGTTTTGACGTTTTTCCAACAGAACTTTCCCTTGTTTGGGCAGTTGATGTCTCAGGAAGAGGCAGAAGCGTTCTGGCATCGTCCGGTAGGGCGGGTGTTAACCGTAAGTTGCGATCGTTTTCATGATGGTGATAGTATTTTGCTGATTGGGGATGCAGCTCATGCAGTATCGCCGTCGCTGGGGCAGGGGTGTAATGCCTCATTGGAAGATGTGCTGATTTTTGGGCAGTTGTTAGAGCAGTACGAGGATGATTGGGCGCTGGTGTTACCTGCCTTTTCCGAACAACGAGTTCCTGATGCTCATGCGCTGGGGGAATTATCAAACTATTCGTTTCCACGCACCAAGGCGTTAGTCTTTGAGTTTTTCTTACGGTTGACGATGAGCAGGCTGTTGCATAGATGGTTCCCTCAGTGGGTGAAGCCGTTTGTCTTCGATCTGGTGCTAGATCGAGATTTGTCCTATTCCCATGTGTTGAACCTTAGCCAGAGCTGGATTAATAAGGTCAAGCGATCGTCGCCTCATGCCTCGTGAAACACCAATAAGATTGGCGCATTTGCGATCGCGACCGGTCATTTGTCATTTGTATGTTTACTATTCCCCACCGCCTACTCCCTACCTAAGTACAGGACAAAAATTCTAAGGCATTGAGAAACTCATCAGCCTCTTGCTCCAAGTTAAGGACAATCCTACGTAAGTGGTCAAAACCACGGCGAAACAAGCTCTTGGCTTTGCGTCCATGCTTTTTCAATTTCAGGGGTTTAATTTCGTGCAACCATTGACCTGTCCGAAAAGCCCAGCACAGAGCTATAGTTAATAGAGCGAAGAGTTTGCTCAAGCGTTCTGAGTCTGTAAAGTGGGTGGATTCCAAACAAAAGCCGCGAGTCTTGAAGATGCCAAATAAGGTTTCAATTCCCCACCTAGCTGCGTAATCAGTGATGGCAGTTGAAGGTGAATTTGGAGTCACAACCACTAACAAATCGTTATCCTCTAGCCGTAGGGCAGCCACATACAACCAGTAACCCCATAAACGACGACGTTTAGGTAAAATCTGAGTTTGTTGAAGTTTGAGATGTTGAAAGACGATACCCGCCTTGAGGCTTCGCCGCCCATCACTCAAGCAATCACTGGCTCGAATACGGATACGAAAAGGAATCATTGGTTGTTTGAGCAGGTATCCAAACCAATCGTGTCCTAAAAACTCTCGATCTGCTGTTAGATAAGCAATTTTACGTTCTGGGAACAGGGTGTTTATCTCCTCCATCAACTCGATACGCTCGCTTGTGTTGGAGTTACCCTTTTTATCCAGCATCCACCACAGGACTGGAAATGCCACCCCTTGATGAACGATGCCCAAAGTCAGAATATTGAAGGTGGTTTGCCCAAACTGCCAATCGGTGCGATCCAAGCTCAATATCCAAGGTTCAGGGATATTCATCAGTCCCACAATCACTTTAGCAATCTCATAGTAATTGAGTTCAAATTCGCGAAAGAACCGTTGTAAGCGTTTATGATGAGAGTCTGTCTGCGCCTGTCCCATAAAACCAGCCGCTAGCTCAGTCAAATTGACTGTTTTAACCCGAAATAAAGCGATGAGAAACATTGCCAGAAAGCTCAAGCGTGCCCCGTGCCATGCTAGATGGGGCTGCAACGTTTGCCGTAGTAGAGTAACCTGATTCATAGGGTTTCATTGGACTATTCGCAATTTCCATGAAACCCTTTCCTGCTCCAGTTTTCAAGGTTTTGTCCTGTACTGAGACTCCCTACTTGCATTTAGATACTTACATATCGATCGTTGATGGATTTACGACCATAAACAACAGAATTGATTTTTGGTGTCATTTCTTGTTTCTTAGGGGATCTATCTGTTTAGTCATCAAAAGTTGTATTCTTTGCTGGGCAAAAAATTCAGCCATCGTTTGACTATCAGATTTTGGTCATACTCCTTCTGACAGTTGCAGCACTCGAGCAATGCCTGCCAGTGAGATCCGTTCGAGTAACAACCGATCGATTAATCCTTGCTGTTCCTCTGCAGCGGCTGCCATTGCGGATTGAGCACGAACTGTCGTCTGCAGTCTCGACATTTGTAGTTCTGTTTGCCGTGTCGGGTATGACCATTGCAACTCACATCTTCAGACCCACAGCTTGGACATGCATGGATTTGTTTGGTCATCATCACGGCTCTCAATCACTCTCTACATCATTAGATTTTCTCTCATCCTTTCCCAAAGAGCACTACCTTGGGGAAGCGTTCCTCATCGCCGTTAGTTGGGTGCGGCGGAACGCCAAAGTCCAGTTCTGTTTGCGCTGCTTGAATGCGCACTTGATAAGCTTTCAAGCTAAATTTGTCATAGTTCAATGAACCAATAGACTTGTCCGAAATATAAATTTATGAGAGAAAAAGATGGTAGGTGTGTTTGATTTGTCCTACCATCATGATAAATCCAATTGATTATATCCATAAGTATCCCCATCGCAGCAAGCAGATTTTGGGAATCAGCTACAAGCAGTTTCTTCAACTAGTGGAACAAGCAAGTTTATGTCAAAGTGAACAACGTTCGCAGATAGAACAAACAAAAATCCGGCTCAATGCACCTGGGGGTGGAAGAAAACCAATTTTATCAACGGAAGGTGAAGTTGGTTTGTGTTTATTTTACCTGAGACATCTACCAACGTTTGAAATTTTAGGACTGCAATTCGGTATTTCTAAAACTTCAGCAAATGACATCTTCCATTATTGGTTAAGAATATTACAAGAAATCCTCCCAGCAAGTTTGTTGGAGCAAGTGAAAAATCAGGTGGGTGATTCTGAAGTTGTCAAGGAACTATTGACAGAATTTGAGTTACTAGTCGATAGCACAGAGCAGCGCAGACAACGCCCCAACGAGTATAAAGAACAAAAAAAGTTCTACTCAGGAAAGAAGAAAAAACACACCTTTAAAAACCAGTTCATTATTCTTCCCCAAGCACAGGATATTGTCGATGTGATAGTGGCTCAGCCAGATCCTGCCAGTGATATTAATTTACGATCCGAGTTCAACAGAAAAAATTTGCTGCCCAGCAGCAGTTCAAAGGTGATAAAGCTTATATAGGAGAAAAGAACGTTGCCACTCCACATAAAAAACCTAAAAATCGGGAACTAAGCGACATCCAAAAGCAAGAAAATCAAGCTTTTTCTAGTGGTCGAATACTAATAGAACATCTAATTAGATTGGTGAAAGTTTTTCAAGTTGCCGCTCAAAGATTTCGTCTGCGCTCTCAAACTTATCAACAAGCCATATTAACAATTTGCGGATTAGTAAGACTACGAATAGGAGCTTTAGTTCTACCTGCTTTAACCGATGAAAAAGGAGCGCTCGCCATGAGTTAGCATCAATTATCTTTTCAGGTATTACTAACTGCAACTATCTCAAACACCTATTTTTAGGTTGAGGCTGGCTGAGCATAACAAGATGAAACACATCCCTCAAAGCCAGCCATAGTAAGCTTTTGAGAATTTTCGGAAACATCTAATACTTCTAGCCTGGGCAGCATTTCCTCTTGTTTTAGAGGAGAAAGGGGAACCTGTAACCCCTACGACAACGCTAGCGGCAGTAAAAATCCCAGCGTGACCAAGAAATGAACGTCTGCGTAAGAAAGGTCGTGTCCTAGCTGCATTAGACATACTTAAAGGCTTAATTTCGGATGTACTGTGGCTGAGATTCGTCTGTTGAGAAGTTTGCTTGGAAGTGGGGTCAGGTTCCATGAGATTTACTCTATAGTTAGAAAGTGAAATATTGGCTTAACTCGCATCTTGCACTTCTGCCTTAAAAGATGGGAGAAAACGGCGTGAAACACATTGAACGCAAGAACGATGTCAACCATCCTTAAGCGCGGGACAAGGGTTAGTTTACACTCCGCTGGGTGTGATGCCATATAATACCAGCGAGAGAGTCTACAAGCAATATTGGGATTATTTTTACAAGCTTAAGGACATCCCTTACCGTAGCACAGTAAGCTTATTTATCAATGCAAACGCATCTTGCTGAATCCTCTTCTTTAGTAGAGTCCAGTAATTTTACACCTGTAGAAGTAGAAGTGGCTTTAGGAGAAATTTTAGAACAACTTACTTAAGACGAAATATGAGAACAATTGTTCTCAAAAAGTTGTGTTGTAAAGCTCGATACGGGAGGTGGTAGAGTGAAAAATCGTGCTTGCTCTCTCTCATTCCCAGGTAGTGTTGTAAAAACTTGAGTTAGACAGAGAACCCTGTTTCCAGGAGTTGAATTATGCAGCTACCCCAAAGAGATGATACATGAATTTGACTCGTTCCCTAATGGCAGATATGATACATGAATTTGACTCGTTTCCTAACGGCTCCTTTCTCCACATTTTCAATTTGACCTTTGTGCATCATATTCATAATTTCATAACCCCTGATTGTTCGCCGTGCCGTATTGAATGAGCCAAAGCCCATCCCAGGTTTAACTAGTACAACGCGGCATAAGTAACCCAATCATTATCATGGGAGAATAAGTAAGTAGATAAAAAGTGGTTTTAGTTGACAATTAAGGAATTAGATGTGGCACGATTAGCTCCAAAAGACTTAAATCTAAACGATTCTGAACGGAATGAACTGCAACAGTTGATAAACCCACACAGTACACCACAACAAATCGTACTACGAGCCAAAATAATTCTACTGGCATCTGAGGGGAAAAATCATCACGAAATCGCTATGGCTCGTTTATGGCGAAACCGATGATTGGAAACCTGTGGATGCGAATGCGAATTATCTATACCCCAAAGATTGCAAGACTCCGAGCGTGCTGGTGCACCCGTAAAATTTAGTATGGAGCAAGTAACCCTTGCTATTTGCGCTGGCATGTTCGCCACCAGAAGACTACGGACGACCAATCAGTCATTGGACACCAAGAGAACTGACAGACGAAATTATGAAACAAGGCATTATCAAAAGTATATCGCTTCGTCATGTAGTTAGATCATTAGAGGAAGCCGCAGGGCAAACGCATCTTGTCAATAAAGGGCAATTAGCCACTAATTGTTGCGAATAAACTCATTAAAGGGCAGCTTGTTGAGAACTTATTCTCTAGATATAGCGTAGGTTGAAGCCCAAGACACTATGTATATTCTCTGGCAAATTTAGATGCGTTTGCCCTGGAGGAAGCCGAACTTAAACTCCACGCCTTGTCGCTACTGGTTAACCCCTCTGAGGATGAAGAGTTTGACGCAAAAGTTGAAGATATTACAGGTTTATACATCAGCGCAATTAAGCGTTACCAAGGCGGAGAACGGGTGCATCCCAGTTTTGCAAGTCTCAAATTGAGAACTGCCCATTGAGATAGGCGCAGCGGTGCAGAAGAACTTGAGGAACATTTTCAGCTTTCCATTGTGCGCCTGAGAGTTTGATTCGCGCCCCAATTTGCTTAACTGTCGATTCAATTGTGCCTGAACCAATCGAAATACCTTCTGCTTGAAAATAGCTGTAATTGACGATCCGATGTCGATGTTTGTTGAGATAAGCAATGAAGGTGTCTACTCGTTCATGCTGCCAGTCCTGGAATTCCTGAATGACTGCATCCACATCCCATGCGCCAGAGCAAGGCTTCTACCATTGCCAATCGTTGTTGTGAACCACCAACTTTGTAGAGGTTTTCGACCAGGTGAAACCAGTCCAAAATTTCTTGTCGAAGGCTTAGCTAGCAATGTCTTCAAACAGATTCCAGATGCCGTCATGACCATCGCCTAAACAGGTGAGTGGGGTTGCTAGTGGTTGCCTATTCACCCAGCCCACAAGCTTTTCATTGTCTTGCAAGAAGGCTTCCCGACAGTGTTGGTGCAAATTGACGGCAATGCAAGTCTTGCCAACGGCAAATCTCTCCTTGTGGCGTGCGAATGCGAACTTTTCCCCCGTCAATGCTCATTTCCTCAACCGTATCTTCCAGCATGGGTAATTCAAACGTTTGGCGATGCACCAATCGCTGTTGAGTTCCTCGTGATACATTTAGTCCCGTCAGAACTAGAATATCCTGTGTTGTTCGCTCATAAGATGCATTCGCGCTGACAAATCCACGCAGCATTTCTCCAAGTAAGGACTCAGTTGGGTGCGGGCTTTGACTTCAAGTGCCTTTGCCTGCTTTTCGGTGATGGTGATTTCTCCCAGGATACTTTTGAGTTGCCGACTTCTCCCGCTACTTGTGCCGCTTGCTGTTGCGATAAAAAATTCCCGATTTCGGGACTGATATGCTCCAGAATATGCCCTCGTACTGCTGCTTCGATTCCCTCTAACGTTGCCAATTGCTCTGGTGCTGCTTCGTCATACAACAAAGCTGCTATGGCGCGAGCATGAGCTTGGATCTGTTGCAGTTTGTCGCTGTCCATCGGTAGCATCCCTCAGGCAATCAATTCATTACCTTAAGCATAATGGAGCTATTCTTGATTGGCTTGTTGAGTATTTCTATTTACTACATAACTGGGATGTACCCCGGAGAACGCACAATGTCTATTGATGAAATGACAGGCATTCAAGCTACTGAACGCATAGAAAAAGACTTACCGATGCGACCAGGTAAAGTTGGAAGAAGGGAATTTGAGTACATTCCTCACGGCACACAAAGCTTGATTGCGGTTCTTCAATGTTTGCCACTGGTAAAATTGTCGAACCAAGTTGTGGAGATTCAAGAACAGAAGTAGCAATCTACTTGTGATTTGGGTAGATGCTGGTTTTGGTGGCGAAAATTTTGCTCGTGTGATGGCACAGGTGGTGAGCGCCAAAGTAGAGGTAGTTCGCCGCTCACAATCTAATTTTTAAGTTTTACCTAAACGTTGGATTGTAGAGCGAACTTTTGCTTGGTGAAATTACTATCCTCATCTAAGTAAGGATTACGAACTCTTACCAGAGGTGAGTCAATGATTTACACAGTGATGATTCAATTGATGCTAAAATGATTAGCACAGCCTCATGCCACAGCTTCATAATCGTCTAGAAACAGTCTCTAAGATAAAATAGATTGCTCTACATACATTCTAGTTCTTATCGATCTACAACTGTCGTATTTAATAGTACAAAAATAGATTTAATTCCTCTTTGTCTTATTATCATTTTAGCTATCAAAACTGCATTTTTAAAGCTCAGAAAAAATCTTTTTCCTCTCGGTAAGTGCTTGTTTTCATGAAAGTTACTCAATTGCTTTTAGTTCAGTCGTTGGACTGGAAAAATATTTCCCCCGAAATTGGGGCTGCTACAGTCGTTGCAATTATTAGTAAAGACAATCTCGATCTTTGTTGGGCTTTTTTGCTATTCCTATCGATCGCAACGCTACTCAGGTTAGTCTGGAATAGTGCCATTTTCATTCATGGTTTGGGACACGCGATCGCGATCGCCACTCTCGACCAACAACCAAACGCCCTAAATATTGTCAATATTCTCGAACATAGAAGTATCGCTGTAACTTTGCGCTCGCTACTACCTTTTCAGCCAATATTTATGCCTGGATACGATCGAGCCGATTTATGGATAGCAGCAGGCGATTGCACTCCTTGGCGGATTAGAATTAAAGCTCTGGGTGGGGTTTGTTTTAATCTTCTTGCTATTGCCATATTATGGCAACTTTCTGCTGATAGTTTCGGCAATATTTGGACGAGTAATTGTCAGGCGAACGCTTTGATTAGCACGTTTTTTAGTCAAACTTTTCTGGGTGCTAATTTACTAATTATTCTTAGCTCCCGATCCGATCTCGCAGCGTTAGTGACTGGAGTTGCAGAGATTTTTTGTTGCGGTAACTTTGGCTTTTTAGGTCAGCGCAATGCTGACGACGATCCGCGCCAGCTTTTGCCAGAGAGAGTGGTAAATGTCTTTCACGAAATGGGGCGAGAAACAGAAATTCGAGGCGAACAAGCTGGTGGTGGACTGGTTGTAGCGACAAACCGAGATAACCAGACTGTATTTGTCGGGAAAAAAGTTGTCAATAAAAAAAGAGCCAATTTGACAAAATCTCTAGAAACAGCTTTTGCAGCCGAAAGACGCAGAGCAGCACTTGCAGGCATTAAACCCCTAGAATCGACAGTCATGGGGGTGTGGCACTATCGCTTTGGAACGAGCGGACCCCCAGCTGTATTGGAAACTCATTGGCATGAATGGATGAGTGCCAGACAAGCATCTGTATGGCAATTTCTTGAGGGAGAGTGGGTTCACCAGTACAAAAACGTCAATCATCGGATTACCCACAACGGCGATTTTGATGCTTGGACGCTGTTCGATCGCTCGATTGGCAATACTGAGTTAGGCTGGTGGCTGGAAAGAGTTTTGCATACCCCCAACCACGCGCGGGGAGATTCGCCCAAAATTGCGGGCATGATGGATCTACTGGTGACTCAAGGTATGTGGGATGCTTCGGTAAGATTAGCCTATCAACTGGCGATCGCTCCTTCAATCGAGTCAGCCTTTGGCGGACAAAAACCCGCTGTTGATGCTCCGAATACAGCCCCTTCCCCGCAAGAGATTGATAATTGGGCAGCCACGTTTGAAAATATCTTCGTGCTATATCGCCAGCTTTTAGCAGCTCCAGATTCTCCCGCCTGTAGCCAATACTTTTGTCGTCTGGAACACGATACTTTGCAAGCGACTACCGATGACAGATCTGTGAGCCAGCAGTCATGGCATTGCCAGCTTTTAACAGCTCCAAATTCTTCCGTCAGTAGCCAACACTTTAGCAATCTGGAACACGATATTCTACAAGCAACTACCAATGATAGTTCGATGAGTCGATGGTCTTCGCACAGAAGGGTTACCTTCGTTAGAACGACAATTCATGCTTTTTTTTATAACGATCTGTATTTCGCCACCAAAACGTTCCTGTCGAGAGCTGAGGGTAGTTTTGGCTTAGTCACAGCTTCTACCCTAGAAGAAGGACGATTGGTACTAAGCGCTCAAGGACAACCAATGTCCATTGGCTTCAATTGGCAAGAAGGGTATATGGTTTACGCTTCAGAGCCAGCAGCCGTTGACGCTGTTTTACTCAATTTGCCAGAGTCTTACCGCTTGGATTTAGACCAGAAATTGGGAGAAATCGCACTAGTCAGCTCTCAAGTCATTGAAGTTTACTCGATGAGTCAAAAATGTGAGGTAGCTCTATCTGAACTCAAGGCTAGATGGATCTCAATGGCAGACCATCCCTATCTACCGCAGATCAAAAATCCTGAAAACGACACCATAGATCCAATTGCCGCCGATCTTCGAGACATTCCACCATTTTTGGCAGAAATTAAATTGTCGTGGCAGAATTCAGGTTCGCTCAATCGCCAATGTGCAGATTATCTAGTTAAACTCTTTTGTGAAAAGGCGGAGAAATACGAGCAAGAGCAGCAAAAGATGCTACAAGCTGGTTTAACAGGATATATGCAGCAATTACCGTCTGTCGATCTGCTCGTGACAGGTGTAGAAAATAGTTTGTGGCTGGGAGAGAGATTTGCCCAGGATTTAAAGACGATCTTTCCGTGGCTGAACGTGCGAACAATCTCCTCCAACCAAGTTTTAGAGAAACTTCAGTACGACTTTAGCAGCTTGCAATTAGGCAAAGACTCACTCGTACTAGCGATGACTCAATCCGGTCAAACATTCCCTACCATCCAAGCAATTAATACCTTTGACGAGCTATATCGGCAAAACATCATCGGCGAACTTTTTATTTTGACTGGAGAGCTAACCAGTTTTTTAGGTTCCCCAATCATTCAACCGAAGTATTTTGGTACTTTGCGCCACAATATTTTTGTTAATGGTAGCGGACGTAGAACTTCTGAACCTGCCACGATCGCAGTCGCCGCAGCTCAACATACTTTAACAGAATTGTTATTGTATCTGGCGAAGCAGGTCAAACATCATTTTCCCAACTCTAACCCTTATGGAATGACATTAACTCAAGAAGATCTCGCCGACTTAGAGAAGATGAAGGATGCCTTTCTCGACCTCAATGTCGTGCAGATTATGGGAACAACTCCAACCGGAGAGACGCATCAGAATGCGATCCGACGAACACTGATTGCCAGCAGTCGCAAATGGGCGCAGCACGTTCTAGAAACGCCTCTAGCTTGGGGAATTCATACTTTGTATATTGTAATTACAGTCGGATGGGCAATTCCTTTCGGTCAGACAATTCCTCTAGCCAAGACAATATTAGGTTTGGTTATGTGGGGAACTAGCATACCCCAAGATACGTTCTTTTTAGAAATAGTCATTCCGAAAGTCGAGTTGGTAGATATTGCAATTTATATATTTGGTCCGTGGTTCTGGACGCTAGCATTGCGGTACTTTCAAGGAAGACAACTCCTCGCCAGAACTGGCAAAAGAACGCTCATTATTGGTGACGTGCCTTGGGTCAGTAAATTATTAAAATCTTATGTAAGTAAATTATTTTCTCTCAGCTACGGAATTGCTTCTTTAGAAATTCATGGGGCAAATCCACAGGACGATTTATTACACGATTTTGGACACCGAGTTGTGAGAGGTACGTTGCTATTTTTGGGCTTGCCTGACGGTAGACGGGGACAAAAGCAAAAGCAGCAAGAAAGCGCTGTAATTATGACCGGTAAACAAGTAGATGGAGTGAGAAATATTAATGTCGGACCAGAAGTTGTGGTTATGGGTGCTAACCCTGAGATTGCGCGTAAAGGCTTTAGTAACGCAATCGTGTTAGCAGGTAACAATGAAGATTTTGACTTCAAAAACCAAAATATAGAAGATCGAAAGACACTAATTGAGGATTTGAGGGAATCTCGATTTGGAGCTTTTGAGCGGTTGCTAGCGAGTTACGTATTTTTCTGGGCTTTAGCCAAAAAAGTCGCTTCATTTCCTTTCCTGAGATATCAGTACTGGAAGTCTCAAAGCCGCACTAAAATTATGACAACTGCTGCACCAGTGGCAGGCATGAGCGTATTAACAGTTGTGTCGCAAAAACTGCATAAGAACAAACGATTACGCCAAATTAAACTCAATTAAGCAACTAATCCAACAATTTGAGACATGAACTCTATCTGTGCTCGCACATCACCTTTTTCAACGCCTTGCACTGGTATTGTCAACTTAACTAGGCACGTTCAAAATTCAGCACAATAATTCCTAAATGTTAGGTGCGCTCAATTTATGCAGCCGATTTCAGCCCAACAACGTCTTGCTAATCTTGAAATCGTTGGCACAAGAGTTGACGATAGTGTTGAGCGGTCAGTTGATGTTGTTTTGGGTGGAAGTGGTCTCAAATCGGTTCAAAAGTGGAGAGAAAGCGTTGGGCTTGCCCTGGAGATTTGAATCGCCGCATCCGGCGCTCTCGAATTCGTGTCGGAGTCGTGAGAATTCTCGCAAAGATTGTTTAGTCCCTTGTGTTGTTGATGTTCCACATTCTTCAAAACTTGCTTCTTCGCCGCTTCGTAGTTCTTCAGCTTGTCAGTCACGACTACCCGTGGCACGAAGCCTTGTTTTTTCAGAAGCTTGCGCTCATAATCGCTTTGCTGCCTTCGTGTCACGATGTCCTTGTAGTAAAATATCCAGCACGTTCCTTTCGGTATCTGCCGCTCGCCACAGATAATATTGCTGCCCCTTGAGCGTGACCACCACTTCATCTAAATGCCATTTGTCTGCAACGTAAGCGCGTTTGCGCCGAAGTTGATTGGCATACTGCTGCCTGAATTTTAAAGCACTATTCTCGAATCGATTCGTATGTCACTTCAATGCCGCGAGCGAGCATCATTTTCAAGGGTATCTTGGTAGCTCAAGGGAAGGGTGTAGTAGAGCCAGACACAGTAGCTGATAATTTCGGCGGGGAATCGATGGCGAGAATATATGAGGCAGAAATCGTGAACCTAGTGGAACCAGTACGATTATTCTACTTTTGGGTTAAGTTGACAATGCCCTTAGAAGAGTGTACAACCTGAAATTTTACTTATTGACAAGATGTTTTTGCATTGATACATTTATACTCAAGGCTCAACACATGTAAACTCCACGAGTGATCGCAGTGGATAAGATACTGCCCATGCAGTGGCGATCGAGATGTTCAAAGCGCAGGAATCGCTTTTAGCAGAAACCGAATTACGAAACTAGCAAGTATTAGAATAACGTAATCGAGCCAGACTGTAAAAATATCAAGCGCGTTACCATACAAATAATCGGATTCGAGTCGTTCAATACCGCGAGACGAAGCTTGAGCAGTATTGAAGCGATGAACACGATCGGCGATCGCACAAGTGAAGTTTATCAAAGCAATCTTTGGAGCGATCGCTTAAGGTAACGCGAACGATACAGAGCATTTGTCAATAAAAAGTATTTGCAACACAACCAGAAACATTAATAATAGCTTCCAACTTTCTAAACCAAGGAGAAAACATGACGAGTCAAACCAATCTGCCAGGGGAAGCACGGGATGTTACCCAACAATTTACCCAGTCAGAAACAGAAATATTTCAATGGACAAAACAGTGGTATCCTGTCGCGGTTGTAGATTTCCTAGACCCAACTCGCCCTCATGCAATACAGCTATTGGGAAAAGAGCTGGTTTTATGGCGAGATGGCAGTAGTCAATGGCGCTGCTTTGAAGATTTTTGTCCACATCGATTAGCCCCTCTTTCCGAAGGACGTGTTGAGTCTGATGGTACGCTGTTGTGCGCTTATCACGGCTGGCGGTTTAACTGGGAGGGGAACTGCGTTAGCATCCCGCAGTCAAAAGATCGACAAACTGAGGCGCAGCACTGCTTAAATCATAAGTCATGTGCTGTTGCCTATCCCACACAGGAGCGCCAGGGACTATTGTGGGTGTGGGCAGAATCAGGCGACTCTGCCGAGCGTGAAAGCCAGCTGAGGCAACCACGGATCGTCCCAGAGCTGGAAAGCAACTCGGACAGGGTAGTGCAGTTATTTTGGAATATCCGCGACCTACCCTACGGATGGGACTTTTTCATGGAAAATGTCGCAGATCCCGCTCACGTACCTGTTTCTCATCATGGGATTATGGGCAGTCGCTACCAGGACGACCAGTATTACGACATGGTTCGAGTGAGAGAGATGTCTACTCAATCAGGATTTTCTTTTGAAGTCGTACCGGTTGCATCAAAGCTTGCTCAAACCATCCATGACTTTCAACCGCCCTGCCACATGAGAGTTGTCTCAACCTATAAAGATGGCGGGCAACTGATCCTAGCTTTATATGCTAGTCCAACCCGTCCTGGTTGGTGTCGTCATATTGGCTGTCAGGTGTTAGTGCAAAACGAAGCGGGTAAAAAACCAGAAGGGGTGGGGTTTTTTGCCCTACCGATGCCTAACTGGTTAGGTCACGTGCTAGCCTCTTTGTTCCTGCATCAAGATACAGTATTTTTGCATCGTCAAGAGAAGATTCTGGCAAGGCGGGAAAAGGATAAATGGCTCGATGCAGTTTATACTCCCAATCCTCAAGACAAGATGACAATTGCATTTCGTCAGTGGTTGGAGAAAAGAGCAGGGGGCGCTATCCCTTGGGCTGATGAATGTAACTCGAACCTCACATCCATAGAGCAAGACAAGCAAAAGTTGTTTGATGTGTGGACAACACATACTCAACACTGTAGAGTATGCCAGAATGCGCTGAAAAATATCAATCGCTTAGCTGTGCTAGCTAATGTGGCTGCTATTGTGTGCTTGTGTCTTGGTGTCATTGTGGACTCTCGGATTGTGGCAATGAAGGCGGTAGTCGCAGGTGGAAGTACATCCCTTTTGACCACTTTTCCCCCCATTCAGTTTTGGTGGGCGATTGGGGCCGCAGTCTTATTCGCCATGCTAGGGTACTTGCTCAAAAAGCTCAAACGGCTTTTCTATGTTTATGAGTTTGAACACGCCCAGAATGACTGAGTAAATGTGTCATGATAACTTAAATATAGGCTTCAAAAGCAATTAGCAAAAACAATGAAAACAAGAACTTAATAATAATTGAGAGAAACTATGGACGAGGAGAGAAAACAAACAGAATTACATCCAAAGATCGAAGCAATTCTGGATGAATTGGGAACAAGTGACAGTGAGTGTGAGAATCATTGTCGTGAATTGTTTTTTAATGGTGAATACGACAATGTTAAGCAATTCCGGCTTAAGGATTTGCAAAGCTCTTACTATCGCTGCCTGTCTTTCCTGGCTAGTGCAGTAAGTGTCAGCAAATCTCCGAATCAATCAAATTTGCCAACAATTTTGGCAGAAGCTTGTGAAGCTTGCGCGGATTACAAGCGTGAAGAAACACTTCGGAAGCTTTCAGCAGCGTTCAATTCATTACACTGAAGAGTTATAGTTTTTCTCGCGGATTCCAGGCTGGTAAATAACTAATGGATAATTTTCCATTCAACACTTCTGTAGTGATGAAAACTTGAGTTATGAAAACTTGGTTTGATACAGCCCGTCTGGGAATATTTGTACACTGGGGACACAGTTCGGTAAGAGGCTGTGAATTGTCATGGTCGCTCGTTGGTGGAGTGTCCAGTTTACCGTGTTGTAGCAACGTCCTAGTTAATGAATATCACAGTACGGCAAACAGCTTCAACCCACAGGACTACAAACCCTTGGAGTGGGCGCGGTTAGCAAAACGCATGGGAGTGCAATATGCAATTTTGACAGCAAAGCACCATGATGGTTTTGCTATGTTCCACACGCAGCAATCGGACTTTTCGATTCAGCACTCGCACTATAAAAAAGATATCGTGCGAGAATTCATTGAGGCGATGCGCTCTGAAGGGATTCGTATTGGCTTATACTTCTCGTTAATTGACTGGCATCACCCAGATTATCCAGCCTTTACGGAAGCTGATAAGCCCTATACGTTCGGTCAATGGCGACAACCAACGGACTCACAGTGGCAGCGGTTTATTCACTTTATGTTCGATCAGGTGCGAGAACTGCTGACGAACTACGGTAAAATCGATCTTCTTTGGTTTGATGGAGCTTGGGAACGCACACCGGAGCAATGGCAAGCAACTGCATTACACGACACCATCCGCTCGTTACAACCAGAAATTCTAATTAACGATCGCTTGCCTCCATTGGGCGACTTTAGCACTCCAGAGCAGTTTATCCCACCCCAACCGCTACAGGGAGTCTGGGAAACCTGCATGACGATTAATGATAGTTGGGGCTACAACTGTCACGATACCAACTTCAAATCAGCACGTCAGTTAATTCATACATTATGTGAAGTCGCAGGTAAAGGCGGTAATTTACTGTTAAATATTAGCCCGATGGGTAACGGTCAAATTCAGCCAGAATTACTCGAACGATTGGTAGTGGTAGAAAGCTGGATGGCTAGAAATAGTGAAAGTATCATTGGCACAATACCAGCTTTAGAACCGTGGCAGTTTTATGGTCCATCTACACGTAAGCACGATCGCGTTTATCTGCATTTACTGATGAAGCCATACGAAACCGTTTCTGTGCGCGGCGTGCCGATTAAACGAGTCAAGTCAGTTTCGGTTTTGGCTGATGGTACTGGGCTGCAATACACGACTCGCTGCGCTATTACGGATACACTATTCTCTCATCCCGACCCTTTGGGTGAATTGACGATCCAAGTACCAGAATCAGCGATCGACTCTTACGCCACTGTCATTGCTGTTGATTTTATTCCACAACTCAACACAGACTTATCTGCAAGCGATCGCACCTAATTCCAGATCGAGTCACCCATAACTAGAGTTTGGACTAGTTTGCGGTGCGAAACGCAAAAGTTTCACAGTGATTGAAATAGGGCAAAATATACTCAATCACAAGGCTTTTGCGTTAGGTGTTACGAAAAAATATTATGTTGACCGGGAGTTCAACATTATCTTACAGATGAGTGGTGAATGGATGAGCAAATGACTTTGATTGACCATCTGCTTGTGATGACAAGCTGGTTGCAAATTATCAAATCCATACGTAACAGGGCTTTTCCGGTCATCTCGTCGGAAAAAACGTGGCTCTCGGCTTAATGCCTATAATGCCCTTGGTAATCGATAAGCTCAAGAGCTATGCAGCAGCAAAGAAACAAGTCCTAAAGGGCGTTGAGCATCGCTACTCACAAGGGATTGAACAATTAGCGGAAAACTCTCATCAGTCCACACGAGTGCGAGAGCGACGAATGCGAAAATTCAAATCCCCAGGGCAAACGCAACGATTTCTGTCTGCATTTAGTCCAATTCGAGACCACTTCTACCTCAAACAACATCAACTTACCGCGATAGCGCTATCACCAACAATTCCGTCAACGATTTCAAGATTGGCGAGAAGTCACTCTTGCTAATTTCTGATGCATAATTTCAGCAATCATGGCTTCGCAGGAATAATCGTGCTGAATTTTTCGCCTGCTGTCTTAAGTTGACAATACCGCTGTGGCTTAAGTTCCTTTTAGCCTCTTGATTTGTTACACTCCCATAGCGGATTGGAACGTTAGAAGAGGGCTATGTTGGGCGTTTGAAGTAGAATTTGAAATCAGACCAAAGCTCATTCAATGGTTTCTTGATACCTCGACATCGATAAATCGGCAAATTGCTCTTAATCCCAACACTCTTTTCATGTGTAACTGTAGCAACCTGTTCCACGGAATCGAATCTTTGTTTCAAAAAACTTAGGTTACCCCCAACACTAAGCACCAGTTTGCCGGAGTACTCTTTCGGTCCCCAAAAATAGTAACCTGTATGCCCACTGATTGCTTTGGGAAGGTTGTAATTCCGACCCCAAAAATCAATGGCTCCCGCATCCCCATACCTCCAAGCTAAGATGGCACACTCAGACTGTTCGCTGGGTGTCATGCGATCGTACACTGCTGCAACAGTTGCCACTGTTTCTTCCCAACCCAGCATCAATCTAAAATGCCAGGGAGCTTGTTCTGACTGATTCTTTATATCCTTCGCTAAGGTGGGAGGTCGGTAGACAAAATTGGAGTAACCGATCGCCATCTCGATTGGCAAAATCGGTAGCCCAATTGGTGCCAGGATAACACCTCCAGCGATTAAAAAACTTAAGAAAGCGGATTTCAGATATTTACCATGCTTGAAGAGTTGCTAGTTCTAATGGATTGTGTGTTTGTTGAATTTACCGCCGCCTCTGCCATTGATTGAAGAAGCAATCAAGAAATTGCGTAGCCAGTTGGGGTGATAGTAGAAACCGTTGAGTTGCTCAAACGGAGAAATAGTATCGCTCGGAGAAGGTTGAGAACGACGACTATAGGGATGAAAGTTCCACAGCATTGCCATTGCCCGTAAAGCAAGATTGGCAGAGTCTTGATGACCATGAAAATACTGCATTGAGAACAGGATACGATTTTGGTAATTCATCAAGCGATCGAGCATATTGCTAGTGCGATGGGCTTGGGGAAAATCATAGGCAATGGTGAATTGGGAGGCTTTAACGGAAAGATGAAGAATTTTCGTCATAATGGTTTCGGGTAAAGTCTGACCAATAGCCCAAACTTGCATGTGCCGAAGTCGTTCCATAAACTCTGCTGCTGATGCAGCATGATAGATATCCCAGAGTTTGTCCATTAACGTCTTCAAGAGAGTTACTTGAGAACGGCAACGTTGCCCAATTGCTAGCACTGTATGCAAAAAGCAGAGGATGGGAGTCACGCCTGGAAACAGGTTTTTCCAAGCTGTTTGAGTGGCTTCCCAGCCATCAGTATTGACAGTTTGCGGTTGGTAATCCTCTTTGAGTTGCGTCGCTTCCTGGGCAAACACCCCATAAGCAGCTTGTAAATCTTCGGTTCCTGCCGTAGTTGACAGCTCGGCTCCTAAAATACAGCTTGCTGCTACGGTTGTCGCCACATAGACACGCTCCCCCATCCACCAGGTATGTTTTTCATCGCTTAACAAATGAGGGGGGAATCGCTTCCCGATCTTTGATGGTAGTGCCAACCATTGAGGGGCGACCCAACGACAATGACGCTCGATACCAGTACATCGGGTCTTTCCCCATTACGTAGGCAATCGCTTCATAGGGTACGCCAAAGGAGCGCAGATACAAGCCCTTCTCCACTTCTTCGGTTTTGCCAATCATGTAGGGCATGATGAAATCGGGACGTAGTTGATACGCTTGTCCATTCGCAATTAACCGAATCCGCCGACTCACTAACCCTAACTTGGCAGAAGTGCAAAACCCATGAAAACAATAACCTGCCTCAATCTCAGCTGGAAACAATTCGGCATGTTGCTCGATTTGTTGGTCGAGATATTTGCGAAATGCTTTACGGTCTTTCACCAACTTTTCGTAGTCAACGCCTTCACCAATTGGAAGACAGATTGTCTTGTCCCCAGGAACATATGAAACAGTCTCGCTCATCAGAATTTTCCTCATCCCTGATTGAGTTACTCTTGAGCCTACCAGATTTACCCCTTGCTCTCCCCCAAAAACACATAATTAATTAGAATCAGAAGAGTTGCTCGAACACAATTGCTCCCGCACCCAGAAACAGAGGATAAATCGGAAACAGGTAGTAGTATCGCGCCTCAAAAAATAGAAATAATCCCAGAATAACAATATATGTCCATCCGAATGCACGATATTTTCTACCATCTCTAGTAAACAGGTAGTAGTAAAGCCCCGCTAACCAAATAGGTAATGCTGTAGGATTAATCAAAATGATTCAACCTGTAAATAATCCGTTGATTAGGCAGCCAGAGCGGGGAACCACAACTGCTGCCACTGACCGTTTAGTTCAGCCACTTTGAGTAAACTTAAGGCTCTACTACCATTAGGTCGCCAGCTCATACCCTTGTTCTTCTGCCGCTGCCCAACTGTTAAATCTACTGCCTTCTCCATTCGTCCACTGCCGATAGTTTTACCAGCTCTTCTGCGGCACTCGTAGTTAATAATTTCGAGTTGATGTTTTTCCAAATATCCAATTAATTCGGGTATGACCAAATTCTGATGTGGCAGCAGAATATACATGCGTTGTATCGCTTTCGTTGATGGATTTACGACCATAAACAACAGTATCGATTTTTGCTGTCATTTCCTGTTTCTTGGGGGATCTATCTGTTTGGTCATCAAAAGTTGTATTCCTTGCTGGGCAATAAATTCAGCCATCGTTTGACTATCAGAATTTGGTCATACCCCTGGGTTATGAAAAGCAGTGTAACGCAGCAATCCACATACCACTAGAATGACGAAAAACAGCCGGAGGATGAGTTTTTTCACAGATACTGCCATTCTTTTTCACTTCAATATAAGTCTGATTAATTTGCCAAGAATCAGGTTGCGGTAACTCAAGGAATATCACCAGTAATACTTAACGTACATTAGGATGATGTCAGACTGGAACTGATGCTATTTCAAGGTGTGTTTTTGGTTTATAAATTGGGTGTCGATGGAGAGGAAATACAAAGGTTGTTAAATCGAATGGCACTAAGAAAAGATGAAAGTTAGGATTAATAGGCATTACAGGCGTTATGTCATTGAAAAGTGGGACATGGGTAGCTGCGTTTGCTTTCCTGGCAGGAGCAGTGGAATAAATGCGGTAAAGGTGTAGGGGATGTCCAAAAACTTTTTGTAAGTAGAAAAAGCTTACTCGTTCATGAAATACTGATCGACGATACGAGTAAGCCAACACTAAATACTACTGTGACACTACGAGTACAAATCCTCAAGGATAAATTTAATCAAAGTCTGGGATTACCTTTTAAAGAATTGTTGCCAGAGTCTGTAATTATGCAAGCACTTGGGCAGCTAAAGATTCAATATAAACAACGATTGTTTGACCCAATAGTAACGTTGTGGGCGTTCTTGTCTCAGGTCTTGGATACTGATAAAACTTGTCATAATACCGTGAGTAAAATAATTGCTTATTCGGCAGGAGAAGGGTTAGAAATCCCCTCAACTAATCCAAGTGCTTACTGTCAAGCTAGAGCGAGACTGCCAGAGAAACTACTAAAACAACTTTTTGGTCAGTCTGGACAAAATCTAGAAGAAAAAGTGACAGTAGAACACTTGTGGTGTGGTCGTCATGTGAAAGTAATAGATGGTTCAACTGTTTCCATGCCTGACACTATAGAGAATCAGGAAGCATACCCTCAACCAAAAACTCAAAAAGCTGGATGTGGGTTTCCAATTGCAAAAATCGGTGTGATATTCAGTTTGGCTACTGGAGCCGCTGTTGCTCTATGTATCGATGTTTTGAACACCCATGATATTAAATTAGCTAGAAAATTATATCAGTTTCTTAATCCATTGGATATCCTTTTAGGGGATAGAGCGTTTTGCGCTTACGCCGATTTAATTTCTATTAAAAAACTGAACTGCGATGCAGTATTTCGTAAACATCAATCCCGAAATACAACAACGCGAAAAGGTAAAATAGTTGGGGATTCTGACAAGTTACTAACTTGGTATAAACCTAAAAAATGCCCGCAAGGGTTAACTTTAGCAGAGTTTTCTGCTCTACCCCTCACCTTAACTGTACGAGAAATACATTATTACGTTGTTATTCCTGGTTTTCGTACTCAAAGAGTTAGTCTAATCACTACTCTA
Source organism: Chroococcidiopsis sp. SAG 2025 (assembly GCF_032860985.1). Classification (GTDB taxonomy): domain Bacteria; phylum Cyanobacteriota; class Cyanobacteriia; order Cyanobacteriales; family Chroococcidiopsidaceae; genus Chroococcidiopsis. Next base: position 18,566 of record NZ_JAOCNC010000003.1, on the reverse strand, counting down.
TTGGATAGAGTCACATATCCAAGTTTGAAAATAGTCCAACTTTACGGTGAGCGGTGGCAAGTGGAACTAGACTTAAGACATCTCAAAACGACCTTGGGAATGGATATCCTGCGGTGTAAAACTCCTTCTATGATCCGCAAAGAAATTTACGTTTATTTGCTTGCTTACAATCTGCTTCGTAGCTTAATGTGGTCGGCAGGCACTACTTACGGTACGCCTCCGTTACGCCTATCATTGCAAGGCACTCGCCATCATTTAAATAATTTTGTTCCCGAATTGTTAGCCGCAACTTCAAAGCAACGTCACGGAATTTATTGCACTTTACTCAAAGTTATTGTTCACCAGTCTGTTCCACATCGCCCAGTCCGCAGTGAACCACGAGTCCGTAAACGTCGCCCCAAAGCTTACCCTTTAATGACGAAACCTCGGCGCGAAGTACGAGAGCAATTACTGCAAACTGCTTAAACTACAAGTGTTTTGGCTTTTCTTAGTGCCATTCGGTTGTTAAATCCAATTGCAATAGCTCAGGACTGTGTGAGGTATCACCTTTTCATAAAGGGAACGCTAGAGCCAGCAAAGTGAATTTCTTTAGCAGCGTTGAGTCCAGCTTCTAATGCTCCTTGAACCCAGCCTCTTGTCTTAGAAGTATGCTCTCCAGCGAAATAAATCTGTCCTTCTGACTTCCCTAATTCTGAAAATAGTCTCTTCTCCTGTTCATCTGTTGGATAGGCCCAGCCTCCTTTTGACCAAACATCTTTTGTCCATGAGTAAAAGTGCGATCGCACAGAGTAATTACTGACTCCAGGCAGTATCTTCTCCCAATGCTGGAGTAATTTTGTCTGCTGAATTTCTCCCTCAAAAGTATCCATCTCAAGAGCTTTTTCTCCTTTTAGATAGGCATGAAGAATACCTGTTTTTTCGGGTTTATCCCAAGTCGTATGCCACAGTTCTTCATCCTCGAAAAATCCCCACCCATTTAAGTTATCCTTTTCCCAGAATCGATTAGGGAATTTAACAAAGCAACGGGTTGCTGCTCGATAGTTATATTCTCCTGCCGCCGCCTGTTTTTTTGCCCAAGATAGGTCAGGTGAAAAAGTAATCCGATTTAAGACGGTTAACGGGACAGTACACAACACACAATCAGCAAGATATCGTTGCCCTGATAAGCACGACACTTCAACACTATTAGATGTTTGTACGATCCGAGCAACAGGATCATCAAGTTTAATTTTTTCTGTCAATGCTTGGGCGAATGCTTGGGGAAGTAGATCGAATCCATCCGTCAATTTTTGAATCTCTTGGGCACGGACTTGCGATCGATTTTGAAATAGTTCTTTTGCTGGGATTAATAGACGTTTTCCGTCCTTCATCGTGAGATATTTTCCAGTTGTCGGCGCAAACTGTGAAAGTCTCAAACCAAAATGTTTGATGTAACCAAGGGTTAAGTAATGATTTGGTGGGATTCTAGCCGCTCCAAGTTCTATTAAATCCTCTCCTTGAAAAACTCCTCGCAGGGTTAACACTCTACCGCCGATTCGTTTCCTAGCTTCTAAAATGGTGACATCATGACCGACTGCTGTTAATTCATACGCTGCTACTAAACCGGAAATACCTGCACCGACAATGAGTACTTTCCGACGTGGCAATCCTTTGGGTAAAGCGCCGGGAGAAGTTGGTTTTTGGGCTTGTACTTGCTCGTAGGCTAGAGTTGCGGCAATGGTGAGAGTACTCCGCAATAAAAACTGACGACGACTCAGGTTGTACATACAGGAAGAACTAGCAATCGGGGAAGGACAGCAATTTAGGATATTCTCACTTGGGTGAGTTGTGCAGATAGTGCCAGCTATGAGTTAATCTCACCATTCTTGGTAAAGCTTTTTAGCACGAAACATAATTTCTTCATTCAGTAATCAAATCTTTGCTGGCTGACGAGGATACGAAGTTTCGACTGCGTGTGTATCCTACTCCACCACCGTTGTAACAGCATTCAACATCGATCGCTGCAATAGCGGCTTCAATATTGAACGATCAAACTTAGTACAGACTAGCACAAAAGTTTTTGTTCGCGTTTCTGTTTCTGGGTATAGCACGTGCACTTGGGTAGTGTGGTCGTGCCTCAGCAAAGTGTGGAATAAACAGCGATATCTTGCCAAGTCCAAGGTTCTGACGCTAGGTCTGCTCGTTGAGCCGCCGTAGTTCCTAAACGGGAATGTACCCAAATCCAGTTAAAGTAGCTGATGACCAAACGCAAGGTGATCTTCGTCTGCTCCCACAACGCGCGCAAATTTGTTTTGTCGTCGGTGCCATCGCCCTGTCTGCTGTCGTAGGGTACTGTTGGTTCGCTCCAATCGTTGCGTCAAAACTTTACTAATGTGGTGTTCTACTTCATCATCAGGTAACACTCGTTCATATCCTTGCCAACCATCGGTGTGCCATTCTTTGCACTCAGTCGTGCCCTAGGTACTAGCTACTAACTCAATCGCTAACTCGTTGGTATGTTTACCCACCCGACCGCATAGAATCAAGCCGTTCAACTGTGCCAAACTCAATGCTATCCAGTAATCTCCGGCAACGACTTCTTCTGGTAAGCAAGACGAGTGTTTTTTTCCACAAACGACCACCTAAGCGTCTGCAGCAATGGCATCTGTATCGACATCTTGTACTTCGGCGTTGTGTACCATTTGTGCTTTTTGACTTGCAGCTCGAATTCCTCTGACTCCTGTGTTGTAGGACAGCCCGCTAACTCGACTAATACCACGCAAGCTCGTTCCCTCTCAGTGTGACTGCAAAACGATCCGTACTTTCTCCTCTCTCACTTGCCGCCAATAGTAAATCGTGTCAAAGGTATCGGTAAACGTTTGCGCTTCTGTTTAGGCATCGGTAGCGTTTGCTACCCTTACTGGTTTTCCCGTGTTTATAGGTCTTATCATGACTGCAAAGTGGACAAAGCATGGCTTCTTAGAACCGGAGTAATTTTCTGCCTCTGTATAATATCATTCCACGCTTTCCTGACGCACGATCGGCTCGTATAGTGGACACTTTTTTTGATATGCTGTTTCTACCCAACAAGCTTCTAGCAAGCTTTTGCTAAAATTTAGCGCTGCTAACCAAATCTCGCTGCCAGTAGTGAGTGCCCTCACACTTGAGATTTAGGAGGATAGATTGCGGTGAATAAACGGTGGAGAAACGCGGGGCTGTACGCCTTTCTAGCAATTGCAATTATTACAATTACTAATGTTATTCCTCAGAGGATAGCGTTCTTTGACAAACAACTTCAAAGTCGAGAGACATGGCGATACAGCGATTTTACTCGAGCAATTGAAAAAGGTATGGTTGTTAAGGTTGAGTTCAGTCCTGACTATACGAGTGCTTTATTCAAGACTGTAGACGGTAGCTCTGCGATCGTAAACTTGCCTAAAAAGACCGAGTTGATCGACATTTTGGTTGACCGTTCTGTTGATGTTTCTGTATTGCCACAAACCGATAAGTTTAAAATATTGAGAATTTTGTTTTTGGCAGTTCTGTTTTCAATATATTTATTCTTCTTGCTGCGACGCGCCCCAGTGGAAAAATGGCGGAGAAATGTCGAGTTGTTTGCGTTTGTGGCAATTTTTGTTGTTGTCATTGTTCTGGTAACAGTATCTTTTGACAAACAACCCCAGAGCCGAGAAATATGTTCATACACCTATTTGATTCATGCAGTTAAACGAGGTGAAGTCGCAGAAATTAAGATTAGCCACGATAACTCTAAAGCTCTAGTCGAATTCAAGAACAGTAGTTCTTACAGTTCTTACGACCCGCGCCCATTAGGTGTAGTAACTGTATACTTGCCTGAAGACCATAGTCTGCTAAGCCAAGTTTTGCGTCAGAGTAACGTTACTATAGATTTTTCACCCCAAACAATTGAGGATTTCTGGTTTAAAGCACTAGGCTTTTTATTTTCTTTATTGCCTTTAATGCGTATATTGTTGCTGGGACGCAGCGTAAGCGATCTTAAAAGCAGCATAAGCGATCTTAAAAGCAGCATAAGCAATCTGAGTAGCCAGGTGAAGGACTTTGACAAATCCAAAGCTACGGTACAGGAACCACAAGCCCAAGTAACTTTTAAGGATGTAGCAGGTATGGATCGAGCAAAGCTGGAATTAAAAGAAGTTGTAGACTTCTTGAAGAATACCGACCACTTTGCTGCAGATGGGACAAAAATTCCTCAAGCCATTCTGCTGGCTGGGTCGTCAGGAATGGATAAAACTCTACTAGCTCGTGCTGTAGCTGGTGAAGCAGGCGTTCCCTTCTTGTCTATCTCTGGTTCCGAGTGTGTGGAAACGTTTGTCGGTGTGGGTGCTTCCCGCATCCGCGACTTAGTTGAACAAGCTAAATCTAATGTCCCCTGCATCGTATTTATTGATGAAATTGATACTGTAGGTGGTCAGCGGGGCGCTGGCTTAGGTAGTGGTAACGATATGCGCGAGCAAATCCTTAACCAGCTGTTGACTGAAATGGAAGGTATTAAGGGCAAGGTTGGCATCATTATTATCGCCGCAACCAACCGCCCAGATCTACTAGATCTGGCATTGCTGCATTCAGGTCGATTCGATCGCCAAATAGTCGTATAGTCGCCCAGACTATACCGTTGTGTTGTCTCTATGATGAGTTATAGACATCACCAAATAAATTGCTTTGTGTCATTGGCGAAAATTTACTGTAGTGCAGTAGAATTGCTGACAAATAAAACAACATCATAATTTCCAATTACAGGAGCGTTAAAAATGTCCCCATAACGTTTTGCAGCGTCCATGTAGGCAATCGAGTCGCGTGCATACTGAATTTTTTGCAGCCAGGGAGGAGCTGACGAACCATCAAGAAGACGAGGTTTTAAAATCATAGGTTTTAACTGAGAGCGAAAATAAAGTAAGTGGATTGCTGGAGATTCGCTCGGACTTACTTTGTCGTACAGCGCGATCGCTAAGGTCGAGCTGATAAATTGTTGGCTCGCGATCTCTCCTCCCGATCGATCCTCTGGACAGATCTTCTCCCGTAGAAAATGCTAAGAATAGCAGTGGCGTAGGCAAATAAGCTGTAAACGGCAGCAGGAACAGCCATATCGGGATTGTTTAACAGTCCGGCGGTAATCGCAATCGCTAGCGTCGCATTTTGAATTCCCACCTCGATCGCAATACAAATTCGTTGAGCAAAATTCAAATTGAACAGCTTGCCAAACCAAAATCCGATCGCCATTGAGATTGTATTCAGTAGTACTACCGCAATTCCTACTTGGGCAATAAAACTGGGGATGCGATTCCACTCGTGAACGATTAGTACCAAGATAATTAAAGCGAGGAAGGTAATAGCAAGACGGTTCGCTGTCTTCTCTAATCGGCGGGCTAAGTTGGGAAACTTTTGCCGGATTGTCATGCCCACAATAATTGGTAATATGGCGATCGCGAAAATTTGTAGCATTGTTTGTCCAATTGGTAAGGCGATCGCCGCACTTTGTCCGACAAAATATTGCAATGAAAAATTTGCGAATATAGGAATTGTGAATACGGTAATGGCGCTACTCAAAGCTGTTAAAGTTACAGAAAGGGCAACATCTCCTTTCGCCAAGTAAGTAATCATGTTGGAAGAGGGACCGCCTGGACACAGAGCCAGTACCATTAATCCCACGGCAATTGCTGGCTGCATGGATACGATGGAAGCGACCAGAAAACCAACGATGGGGAGAAAGAGTAATTGACTGACTAGACCAATAGCGACGGCTTTGGGATAGCGGGTGACTCGTTGAAAGTCTTTTGGCACAAGGGTTAACCCCATGCCTAGCATTACGGTTGCTAAACCTATTGGTAAGAGGACGGCGGTAAAAAAGTTGGCTTGCATAGATTAAGCTAGGTTGATTTCTTCAGTCAGCGTTGTGCAGCAGCATTTATGTTGGACAAGCAATCTCTGCGTGTATTGGGTTTTCTGTAGCCATCGAGAAGCTTGCTGAGTGTCTAGAAGGCGAGACTTTAAAATTATAAATTTTAACTGGGAGCAAAATTGCTAAACTGGTGACTTTCTGTTTAACTTTTCCCGATTATTGTTTCACAATCGTGCTTGATTGCCAAGGGTTATGTTATCAATAACAATCGAGTCAGAGAGTTTAGTTTGGCTGGTTGTGCTGTAGAAAGCGGTGCGGAGTTAGTATGATCTTCTCTCATATTCAATCTCAGCTCTTAACCCGTAGAAGTTGCCAACTTCGCACTCGTATAAAGTCTGGATATTTACTCACGAGCTACCAAGTAGAGTTCTTAGGTAATTGCTCGGTACAGCTTTCTGTTCTGCCAGATTACTCGCACTAAACTTGGATAATAATTCAAAATAAATCGGATAGACTCTCCGCTCCTAAACCAAACTAATTGACTTTTTAAATGATTTTGATAAAATATAGGCAGCATTACTGATTCGATCTTGTTACAAAAAGCTGACCTAATGTTTTCTACCATAATTCGCGAAACTGCGATCGAAGCAAGCTTTTTACCATAGTTGTTATTCCACTAGTTTCTGTTGTTACATTCAACTGTTGGCTGAAGCTGTAGAAAAACTATTACCAAACGGACTAGACACGGCTCGTTTGACCCATAGCTAGGTTGGCTCTCATCTAGCTGAACGATCGAGTTTTCATCTTTATCTGAGATAATTGTTCGTCAAGAGGCAAATTTGCGGCGATCTCATTGCTATTTACAGTAATTTTGCTCAAAACAAGCACCTTAGATATTTTTAAATTGCATAAAAGTACGAGGTAAATAGTTTTTCAACTACTAATCGAAATTGACAAATAAGTGAGATATAAAAATGAAAAAGAACGCACAACTCTATATAAAACCATTGTCAAAAACCGTCGGTGAACAAATTATTAATGCCGACAATAGTAGTGTTTTAGAGCTGAGTAAAGAATCGATTGTTAACCTGTTTCGCGCTCGGGGACTATTATTATTTAGAGGGTTTGAAGCAGATGTAGAGACTTTTACAAAATTTAGCAACGAATTAAGTACTAATTTTATGGATTATACGGGAGGTGTATTCAAGCGTAAAGTAATTAATGGTAATTCTACTCTTTTAAGTGTCAATGATTTCAAAGATGAAGTTAAATTGCATGGAGAAATGTACTATCAGAAAAACATTCCTCTTATGCTTTGGTTTTTCTGTGCTAACCCACCTTCACAAGATGGTGCAACAATCGTTTGCGATGGCAAGCTTTTTTTCGACAAGCTTAGCGATCTACTCAAAGATTTATTCAGTCGAAAAAAGTTGAAATATCGCCGTCATTTGGAGCGAGACGCATGGAGAGAACGATATAAAACTGACGAATTAGATGTGGTAGAGCAAATATGTAAGAACAACGACACTCATCTACAAATCAATGAAGATGAGACAATTGATATTTGTTACATTTATCCAGCGATACATCCAAGTAGAACTGGAGAAGCGATGATATTTATTAATAGCTTGCTGCCAGCAATGGCAATCTCGCCTGATGTCGTATCCTTCGATGATGGAACAAATATCGATGATACAATTATGTCTGAGTTGAATGAAATTGCTGAAAAAATAACGGTAGAGATTTATTGGCAGAAAGGCGATATTTTAATGGTAGATAATACCAGAATTATGCATGGTAGAAGAGCTTTTGCAGATGACAAGCGCGATCTCTATATACGCTTGTGTTCTCCGGCATTTTCCTATTAATTTTATCGGATCGAAGAAGAAACCAGCGCCACCTTCACGTCAATGGGTGCAGATAAATTTGCAGGGACAGCCCAAATTCTCAGCCAACGTCTCAACAATCGGGCAAACAGTCGTTCTATGCATCGATCGGCTGAGAACAAATATCGCTCAATTTGGCATTTGGGCATTGTTCGCGATTCTGCTCCTGAGACTGACTAGCGTTGTGGTTCCTGCCTTGCCAGGTACAGCTTACGCGATTTTGTCAGGTGCCTTGTTTGGGTTTGCACAGGGTGTAATGACGATCGCGATCGCAGATTTTCTCGCCTGTACTACTAATTCTTTCATTGCTCGTCGATCCGGTCGTCTGGTGGTGCAACGGCTCGTGGGTGAGCGGTTCATGGACAGACTCGCTCGATGGAGCCGAAAATATCTTGAAGGCAATTTCTTCCTGATGACAAGCGCTTTGATGTCTGGCTTTTTTGACTACGTTTGCTATGCTGCGGGTTTAACCCAGATGCCTTGGAAACGATTTCTGAGTACTTTAGGGTTGAGTATTGCGCTCGTCAAACCTCCCGTGGTGGCAGTTGGCGCGGGTATTCTCCAAGGTGAGAAGTTATTAATCGGCGCTTTAGTGGTAGGAATGCTAGCGATCGCGATCGTCTCCGCTTGGACTAGACGCAAAGGAAATCAAACTGAAGATTCAGACCTGTAGGTTTTCCGAGTCTTGTCAAATTAAACTGCTGATTCTAAATATCTGATTGAACTACGTGCATTGTTTTTCCCTCCTAGCTCAATTAATATGACAACTATTACTGCCCCGCCAGATAGTGCTGAAGTAAGGCGCAAGACACTTTTGGTTCTTCTAATTGGCATTGCCAGCAGCATACTCTACCTACTTGTCTATTTTGCACAGCGTGCCATTTACCTGAATGGTCTGTCTCGGAGCGATTCCGACAACGGGATCGCTTTGCGAGGCATATCTGCCGATCAGACGCGCTTGCTCTGGGAGTCTGCAAGCTATTACGGCGGTACAGTTGCCCTGTTTGCGCTCTACTTTTGGCTACTCCGACTTTGCCGTCGCGGTCAGTTGCGCTCTCGACCCGCACGTACCCTAGCACTACTTTTCCCCTTGCTGTTCAACTTGGGGCTACTGTTCGGGCAGCCATACATCTCGATCGATGTCTTCTCATACATGGCTCATGGCTACTTAGGCATTACCCCTGGTAACAATCCTTATATTAATGCAGCACGGGAGGTGATAAATTTCCCCTTTGGTCGCCAATTAGTGCCGTGGGGATGGTGGCCAGTTCATGGCATTTCGCCATATGGTCCGCTATGGCTCCAGTTTGAGGTAGCGATCGTCCGCTTTACACAGCATATTCCCTCAGCACTCCTGCTATTCAAGAGCTTAGTAGTTGCCTCTAGCCTCCTTTGTGCTGTACTGATTTGGTGTATCCTCAGCAGGGTGCGTCCACAAGATCGGCTGCTCGGCACGCTCGTTTACCTATGGAATCCAATGATTGTCATTGAGTTTGCCGCCGAGGGACACAATGACGCACTGATGATTGTCTTCGTGTTGCTATCTCTACTATTAGCTGTCCAAGCACGTCCTACTGCATCTATGGTGACGTTGGTGCTGAGCGTGCTGACTAAGTACCTGCCGCTGATTTTTCTACCAGCACAAGTCATTTACTTCTGGCGCACTCGTTCCCCACGATGGAACTGGACTGGACTGGTGCTACGGCTCCTACTCGGCTTGGTAATAGGATTAGGTCTAGCCATACTGCTCTATCAACCATTCTGGGTTGGAGTAGAGACGTTTCGGGGAGTACAACAAGCCAGCCAAGCGCAATTCGCTGCCTCTACCCGAATGCTGCTTTCCGGCTACCTCCAGTATTTACACCCTCAGGCGGAACCAGCACAGTTAGCCACCCAAATTTTAAGAGGGATCTTTAGCATTTACCTACTGATTGCTAGTCTGGGAGTGCGCGATCGGCAAAGTTTACTGAAAACGTTTGCTAATATCGCGTTAGTCTATCTGCTGGTTGCCTCGCCGGAATACTGGCCTTGGTATGCTAGTACTCCGCTGGCACTGATGGCATTATCCCCGCACGGCACCTTCTACTGGATGCTCTTCGTGCTTACCTTTTGTTCGCGCTTGGTCGCTCCCTTAGAACTGATGATGAGTAACGGCTTTATGACCAAGGAGGTAAAGGAGTGGAATTCTGCTCTGGTTGCCCTCGCGCTACCACTTTTGATCTTCCTAGTGCTATCTACATGGTCTACCGTATCCTCGCGGTGGAATACAAGAAACTGAGCCAATACTTCTTTGTCACAATCCAATACAGTCAACAGAGCATTGTCAAGTTACGCTCACAGAAAAATCTTATGAGAATAGCTTACCCATCTCGAACCATAGAATCATAGTTCTAGATGTACTAAATTGCTGACATTCTCAACTGGGACAGGAGTAGCGTTAATCTGATGGAATTGGAGTGTTCTGAAAATTCGGATATAGGCGCTCGATTTGATGGGCTTTGTAGGAGAACCAGCTAAACCCAAAATTGGCTAACTTGAGCTGTCGAAAGGTAGCATGAGGATCGCTAAGGTGCGTTTGGGGAAGTTGCTGTCCCATCTGTTTGAGAACTAGACCCAGCGGTACATTAATCTCATCCTGGAGTTTGAGACAACGGGCAAAAAAGGGACCGTAAGCAGCAATTAGAGAACCAACACCGCCGCGTACCTGTCCCCAACCGATGTAATAAATTCCTTTGTAGTCGTCTAGAAAACAACTGCCATAACATTGAACGATCGCACCCTTGACGCGCTGAAGAGCGGGCGGCAAAAAGGGATAAGAAACGTGAAATCCAGTCGCACAGACAATCAAATCAAATGTCTCACAGCTACCGTCAACAAATTCAACGGTATCCCCTTTGAATTGTCGTACCGCTGGTTTGGGCTGAATTCGCCCATGTTTTATATAGTAGGGGACTTCATTGTTGAGTGTGGGGTGTTTTTCAAAAATGCGGTAGGTGGGTTTGGTTAAGCCGTAATCCTCATGCTTGCCAAAGGTGAGGCGAATGATGCCATAGGCGATCAAACGTTGCAGCGATTCTGGCATCCACCCCCGAATCAAATCGACGACCGGCGTCCCAGCAAAGGTTTTGGGCAAAAACCAGACTGAGGAGCGCAAACTCAACGCAGACTTCGCTCCGACACGGGCAGCTTCTGCGGCAATATCACAGGCTGAATTCCCGCCACCGATCGTCAGCACTCGTTTGCCCCGCAATCGATCGGGATGTTTGTAATCTTTGGAATGGATAATTTCACCATTAAATTCACCTTGAAATTGCGGAAAGCGTTTATCCCAATGGTGCCCATTACACAGGAGCACCCCTTGATAAATTCGCACTTCCCCATTGGCAAAGGTGACTTGCCAGTGATTGTTTTCAATCGGTCGTACTTCTAGAACGGCACAATTCAATTCAATCGCGGGACGTAAATTGAAGCGATCGGCAAAGGCATTTAGATAGTCCCGCATTTGTGCAGCACTGGGGAAATCGGGATAATCGGCTGGCATCGGGAAGTGTGTAAACTGGGTAACCTTCTTCGATGAGATGATGTGTGCTGTTTGATAAACGCCGCGATCCCAGTTGCCACCAATTCGATCGCTGGCATCCACCTGATCGTAAGCAATCCCTGCTGCTTGAAGCGCCTGAGCCATCCCCAGTCCTACAAATCCAGCTCCCAAGATCAAGTGTCGATCGGTTCGGTCAATTGCCTGGGGAACTATCCTAGAGCGATCGATCTGTACCACGACGTATCCTCCGCTTAAACCCGCTATTTATCCAGTCTAAAAGCCAAGGCGCAAAACGTTGGGAAAGATGAATGATATAGGCAACGCGATCGGGAAAGACATGGAGGCGATCGCGTTCAATGCCCTGGAGAGTGCGCTGGATGACCGCAGCCGGATCGGTCAGTAAGTTATCGGGGATATCCTTAGTTGACTCTGCCAGCGTGCCATAGCGTTTCGATTGCAGAATGGGAGTACGACTGAAAAACGGATAAACGGCTGTCACTCTTATGTTGTAGGGGTTCACTTCATCCAGCAACCCTTCACTAAAGCCCCGTAACCCAAATTTGCTGGTGGAATAGTGTGTCAATCCCGCGATCGCGACCCAACCCGCCGCCGATGAAATGTTGACAATATGCCCCGATTGTCGGGCAATCATATCGGCAACAAATAAGCTGGTCAGTCGCATGGGAGCTAGGAGGTTAATCTGCATCAACCGTTCCCATTGCTCAGGAGGGACTTCATCCATCCGCCCAAACACAGCAATCCCAGCATTATTGATCAAAATATCAACCGGAGTGTTAAGTGCCTGCACCTGTTTGTACAGCAGATCGCAGCCCTCTGCTGTAGATAAATCTGCCACCAGGCAAGCCAACACCTTTCCCGTCGAGATCTCCTGCCCAATGACGGCTCGCTGCTGCTCCAGCATCACTGCATCTAGATCCGTCAGAATTAGCCGACTCTCTGTCATGAGCAACTGTCGGGTGAGTTGCTGTCCGAAACCACCTGTTGCTCCCGTAATCAGTACAACGGCATCTTTTAACTGAGTCATGGCAGTTCCCTTAACGCCCAGGCGAGGAATCGCTCTGTATAGTATAGGGCAAGCTGATTGCTAACACCATTGAAGACAGCATCAAAGGCATGGTTCGCCCAAGGAATTTCTATCAAACCCGCTTGATTCCCTGCTGCTTGCAGTTTCTCGTAGAGCTGCCGTCCAAACTTGGCAAGAACGATGCGATCGCGCCCTGAGTAAACCAGCAGCGATGGGGGTAGGTGAGATGAAATGTGGTTAACGGGTGATGCATCTTGATAGAGCTGTGGTACTCGCTCGGGGTTGCCTCCCAAAAAAGCTTCTAGAACGGCACGCACGTTGATCGGGTCTGGCACAGGGGGATTGTTGTAGCCTTCCGTCAGGTTCGTCGGACCGTAGTAGTTCACCACTGCTTGGATGCGTAGGGGGCTTTGTCCGTAGGCTACCAGAGAGGCTAGATGCGCGCCTGCCGATCGCCCCAACAGAGCAATGCGCTGGCGATCGATCTCTAGCGCGTCCGCCTGGGTTTGAATAAAGGATAGCGCCGTTTGCACATCTTCGAGCTGTGCCGGATAGCGAAACTGGGGGGCATGGCGGTAATCTAGAGCGACTACCGTATAGCCTTGGGCAGCCATATAACGGCTAAAGGTTTCATCGTTGGCAGGCGTACCATTCTGCCAGGCTCCTCCATAAATTGTGACGATCGCTGGATGTAGTCCAACGCAGGAGGGACGATAAAGATTGAGAGTCAATTTCACTCCGTCCGCGATGGCAAACTCAATGCCCCGCTCAATCCGGATTTCTGGCACCTTAATGCCTCGAAACGCATCTACCCAGATAAACGGATGGAGCCTTACTGCATGAGGAATGGGAGGAGCTGTCGTCAGCACTGCTTTGCCAAATTCAGCTTCCATGTCCGCAGCAATACGAGCATTGACGGCAGGGAACTGAATCAGAGGCAGCAAACTGAGCAGCAGACCCAGTAGACTGCAACCCAGTGCAACACTGTAGATCCAACTCGATTGGAGCCGCAATGCTACAAGCAGCAAGGCGATCATATTTACCACTATCAACCAGGGACTCACCTCTGGCATACCAATTCCCAGGGGTAGCAGGGAAAAGGTGGGAGCTGGAACGATCGTCCATAGACTGAGAAAGCAGCAGACAAGGCTCAAAATCCAGGGAATCACAAGGGAAGCTAGAAATGCCACCAGGAGGGCTAGCTTACGCTTTCCTGGCATAACAGATTGGGGTTTGTTTGTGGAATCGGATTGAGCCATTACTACCCAGAGCATTAAATAGTGAACAGACTAGACGGCTGCGTAAGCAACGTGTTTCTCGCAGGCATAAGTTTTGTACAACATGAGGTTGACGTTGTGTACTACGTAAATAGCTGCGAAGATTTGCCATCATCTCGGAAGAGTTTCTAGCGCGTTGTTGTCCGACAGCATTGGCTTTAACATCATGGTTAAGTAGCTCGTCGGGATTAAGTTCGGGGCTGTAAGCAGGCAAGAAAAACAGGCGGATGCGATCTTGATGTTTCTCTAGCCATTGGTGGACTGCCTTAGCTCGATGTACCGGATGACCATCTACAATCAAAAATACCTTGTGAGTGCACTGACGAATCAAGCGACGCAAAAAATCGAGCATCACAGCAGAATCAAAACGTTGTGTGAATAACTTGAAGCACAACTTACCCCGATTGGTGATAGTCGCGCATCAAACTGCAACCAAAGCGCTTACCCGTACTTGGCACAATCGGTGTAGTCCCAACTCGTCCGTAGGAACGTCCGGCTTGATCGTCGCCCCAAGATATTTGCTGCTGATAAAGGTTACGATGCTAAATGGTTGCGTCACCAGCTTCGGATCAAGGGCATCCAACCACAAATTAAACGACGAGTACAGCATGGCAAACAGCCCAAAGGCAGACCCTTTAAGTTCATTATGCTACGCTACAAGCAAGAACGTTCTTTCTCTTGGCTACAACGTAAATACAGACGGCTTGTCGTTCGATCTTGAACGTCTCCCAGCATGTTTTGATGCTTTCCTCCTTCTTGCCACATCTTATATCTGGTTTCCCAAATTAGTGGGATAGATTCATAAACTTTTTCAGAATATTCTAATACGTTCTGCTCCCACAAACCCACGCTTCCTTGAGGCACAATCATTTTTCGTAGGCTGAAACCAGGCGGGTTCGTTGGATTTTGCTAAAGTGACAGAAGAAGGATATGAGATTGTCTGATGGTTATTTTCCATAGAAGTGCGTTAGTTGAAGCATGAGCCAACGTTTAGATTTGCCCAGGATCGTCATCCAGTGCCAGTAAGAAATTTATCAAATCGGTTTGTTGCGCGGGAGTGAAGCCAGCAGCTCGATCTACATAAAAGTGATGTCCGGTTCCGTCAAGATTATCGCGTTTTAAGGCTGGGTTAGCTTGGTTTGCTGCCACTACTCGATCGCGCAACTCGCGGTCTAGCAGAGCGCGTAAGCTACTCGCACTATCGGCAGATTGACCTACACTCAGAGTCCCTGCCAACCCTAAGCCACTGGGATCGGTGACTGTAAAACTGCCATCAGGTTTTACCTTCAGACTACCTGCTTTAACGGCAACACCGCCATCATGCAGATAAGGCGCACTCAGATATAGCCCTCGTAAGGAAAGGGTTTTGTAGCCGCCATCTGGTAGGAAACCTTTAGGTAGAGTCGTTGGACTGTCGCTAATCCCCTCTGTTGGTACGTCTAATACTTCAGCATCTGTAGGTACAGGCACAGAATTATTCAGCGTGTAGAGCTTGGGTGGTACTAGTAAATCTTTCAAGGCAAGACGCGAGCGAGCGCGAGCTGAGTTAGTACCTAATTCACTTAAAGGGTTAATTCTGTTGTCCGTGAAGAAAGGAGGGACGTGACAAGTCGCACAATTAGCCTGTTCAAAGACTTTAGCACCGCGCCGCACAGAACCGCTTGCCAGTGCCGTTGCGTTTTCTTGAGTCCGATTGGGAGGTGGTACTAAGCTATTTTGAAAGGCAGCCATAGCATTATCGGCAAACAAAAAAGGTCCGCTAGCAATATCGTCTGAGGCAAAGCTATCAGGGCTGAAAATCGCTCCGTTATAAGTAAATAGGCTAGGTCGCAGATTGGGATAAGTACCAGCACCAGGAGCCGGAATTTGATCCTCTAATTCTGCTTGTCTGGGGTTGGGAGCAACCTGGCGCAGCCACTCCGAGGGTTTTACCCGTAATCCTTCCGGTAAACGCAAGCGCGGGTCAGCAGTATTTTGCAACACAACCCCCAAATACACTTCAGGATCTAAGCCTAAAGTCTCCGCGCTGAGCTGTGCTGCTGCGAGTAAGTTACCTTCAGATGAGTGAACGCCGTTACCAGCAGCGCTTAATCCAGCAAAGGGACCGATCGCAAACTGTCCGTCGAAAAAGTAGGGATTACCCTTAAAAGTAAAGATGCTAGGTATTTGAGTCGTGTTGTTGATGCCATCAGGCGAACTCTCGAAGTGACCGAAAGGCACGTCCAACAGGGTATCATCGAAAGCATCCTCAAACTTTTGGGGATCGGGTAGAGTAACTAAATTGCTACGACTATCGATAATCGTTTTACCGTTGCCTTGATATTTAGGGTCGAGTGGGTTGAGATCTAAACGAGCAAAGCCTGCTGTTGAGTTCGGTGCGAGCGCAATCAAAAAGCGAACGTTGAGATCGCCGTTAGGTACTCCTTTGAGGCGATCGCCAAATTGAGAGGTCACGTCATGGCATACCGCACAAGTAAAGTTACCGTCGGGCTTCAAACCGATAGGAAAATTAGCTGCTAAAGGTACATCTAGACCAGTATCGATAACACTGCCTTTGGCGTAAAAATGACTGCCCAGCTTTAAATCTTGTTGCAGAGTCAGGCGTAAATTGGTAGTCGGTCGCCCACCTAGATCGCTGATCGCTGTGATTAACTCTGGTTGAATCCGAGCTAAGCCCGTACCAAAACCAAGGACACCCTGAGTTCCCAAAGTGTCGCCAATCTTGCGGTTGAGGTAAATATTTTCCCCAGCGTCTATCAACTGTTGAGTAATCTCAACAGCTCCAATCCGTCCAAAAGCACCAGGATCGCTCGGATTTAGACCTCGTTGGCGAACAAACTTTTGGGCTGCTTGCGGAGTTAGTAATTTCCCAAAGTAGTCATAGTAACCGAGCGGTTGAGTCGGGGCAGGTTGTAGCAAAGCTTCTGTAGCTAAGGTTAGCTGCGGAGATAATAGGTTTGTTGATAGCAATACCGCAGTTAAACTCGCTACTAGCAACAAGCTCAGTAGGGAGAATCTCTTTCGCCAACGCATATTAACCTTCCAGGACTATTCTCTTGTTTAAGTTCTGTAGTTTAGAATGCGCTGAGTTGAAATAAGTTGAAAAAGAGCAATAAAATATAAAACTTAGGAAAAAAACACAAAAATTAGGAAATGTGCGGAACTCTAAGACGCGACAAGTAATGGAACCAAAAATGACAATCAGCCATGAATATAAATAACTAATGGATTAGACATCTCCAAAAATCTTCAATTCATTGACATGACTAGTTTATAGTCCGCGCTCGTTCAACTCAAAAAACAGCGAGTTCTATGATACACTCAGGTTTTGAGATAGTTTGAGTGAAGTATAGAAAGAAAAATATGCAAAACTAAACGATTTTTGTTTGGTGAGTTTGCAGTTTTTTACATAGGTAATATTAGCGTTCCAATTCGGAGTCTAACTAATCCACAAATTGCCCGAATTACTCGTTCATATTTTTTGGGATTTAACCTAAATCTTTCTTGGGCAACTCGAAATATTTTGACCGAACGGATGCGGTGTTCAACAAATAGTCGCTTAGACGAAAACTCCTGATTTGCTTTTTTCTGATCTGTTGTTAGTTTGCCATTTCGCGGTGTTTTAATCGGAGTGTCAATTAAATCTTCTCCTAGATAGCCTAAATCCCCCTTAATTTTTTGTGCTGGAGTGAAGTTATCACGGTTTTCTCGGAACAAAGTTATATCGCTTTTTGGTCCTGGTTCTCCAGCCACAACATCAACGATATCTCTACCAAGTGGCAAAATAATCATTTGAGTTTTAAATGTATGAGTACTTCGCTTACCGGAATAATATCTTTTTTGTTCTTTATTGTCTCTAGGTCTTTCCCTGACTTGCTCGTAGCTGTCTACTATTAATTCATATTCTGTGAGCATTTCTTGAACTAGTTCAGCATCAGATTCTGTTTTTTCACTTGTTCAATTAAACTAGATGGTAATAATTCTTCCAAGAGTGGTAACCAATAATTAAATGTCTCATTTGCAGTAGACTCACTTACCCCAAACTGGATATCCAGCAATTGAAATGTTGTCAGATGCCGAAGATAAACCAAAGTTAAAATTATTTGTTCTTCGAGTGACAATTTAGGTTTTCTACCACCTCCACCTGCAATAATTCTAGTTTTCTTAGCTTCTGATAAAGCTTGTTTTTCATTGTGTAATCTCGTGACATTTTTGATTAATATTTGTAACTGCTCGTGTCTCAAACCTATCAATCTCTGGGTTTTTTGAGGATTCGATTCAATGTAACTCAGTATATGACTCATGTTTTCGTGTAAAAAACTTGTTTTGATATTCTTCTACCTTAGAATATACTATTTTGGAGATGTCTACTGGGAAACAGAAATTTCTATTTTCCAGTAGCTTTGTTATAGCTACAGTAACGTAGATAGACAATGCTTATAGCAGTCGTGCCGCCCAAAATCAGCAAGCGTTAACAACAGCATTCGCACCCCCATCTCGATTGGCTAGTAGCACTGATTGCCAACAAGCAGTGAGGTTTCTTTTTCCCCCACGAGCTTCCTAGACCGACGATTCTTCAGGAGCAACGAATAAGTGAAACAGCGCCCCCGTCTGCGCCGCACTCATCAGCTGCGGCAGCGATTCTCTCTGGGAGATTTTGTCATGCCCAGTTACCACCCAACCCAGCCCCGAACGATTGTCGTCCAGTTGAAGTTGAGCGATGCAACTAGAGCAGTGGAAGCAGCACTCCCGATTGTCGAAGAACTGATGCAACAAATCGAATCGTTACAACAGCTTCAACGCATCAGCGAGTTCAAACTGATGGCAGAAATTCATTTGAGATTGAGTTTTCGCGGTTCTGATGCAGCCACTGCAACGATTGCTCAAGCGATTGACAACTCGGCTTATCAACTGGAAGAATTACGCAGCCAGCGGCAAATTACCGACTTTGCACTGGAGTATG